>JAGBBX010000040.1 GCA_017938245.1 Bacteroidaceae bacterium | reverse complement strand
TTCACTCCAACCATTTATAATTGCTTGGTTACCTAATTTATATCCTTCTGCATTATTGTGAAGGTCCATTGCTCTTGCTCTTAAGTCGTTCCCTGAATTGTTTTCGTGGGCATCGCCAAATTCTTTTGCAAGTGATGAATTGTACCCTTCTGTTACTTGGTTTAGTGCCACTTTTTTAACTATTTTATCATTACTACAAATTTACAGTCCCAAAAAGCTATTGTCAATAGTTCTCACAGAATTACCCTTCTTTTTTTAGGTTTATTAACAGAAGATAAATTTGTATAGTGTAAGCGCCGTGTCTGATAGCATTGCAGACTTATTACGCTTGTGAACGGGGAATAAAATAAGGGAAACAAGTTTATTTTTGCTTGCTCCCCTGTTGAAAATCAATGGTTTAACTAATTGCTAAATCTTAATACTCCTCCTCGTCGAAGAAAAAGTCCTCGTTGCTGCTGGGGTAGTCGGGCCAAATGTCCTCAATATTCTCATACGATTCTCCCTCGTCCTCAATTTCCTGCAGGTTCTCAATTACTTCAAGGGGAGCGCCCGAACGCACTGCATAGTCGATAAGTTCGTCTTTTGTTGCGGGCCAGGGTGCATCCTCTAATTTAGATGCCAATTCAAGTGTCCAATACATAGTTTATGATTTTTATATTATTACGTTATTATTATACCTTTTATTGAGGGTGCAAAAATAGACAATTTTCCTTATTTCCAATGCTTTTCCCAATATTTTTCTGCTCCGTTGCATAATAATCTTGATAGTACAAAAAAATAGTCGGATAGACGGTTGATATATGAGCATATAGCAGGGGAAATTTTGGACTCCTCGGCAAGGCTGGTTATCCTGCGTTCGGCACGGCGGCACACAGTGCGACACTGGTTGGCGCGTGCTGCTTTCTCCACGGTAGGAGGAAGTAAAAAACCTTTTTGTTGCGGTAGCAGGGCCGATATAATATCTATCTGTTCCTCTATTTTCTCTATTGCGTCTTGTGGTATGTCGGCGCCCGGCTCGTCGTTGGCGAGTATGCACCCGACGTTAAAGAGGTTGTTTGCTATGCTTTCTAATGTGGCGAGTTGAGGGTGACCATCTAATACCGCCATCAATAGTCCGATATTGGCATTCAGCTCGTCTATTGTTCCGTATGCCTCGACGCGCGGGTGGCATTTTGCCACTCGTTTGCCGCCTATGAGCGATGTTGTCCCTTTATCTCCGCAACGTGTGTATATTGTCGGCTTTTTCATTTGAACCAAAATGTATAGTGTTGCTTCCTGTATTCGGTGTCGAAGAATAGTACTCCCCAACGGTGAAAATCCATTGTGACTACTGTGCTGTCCGATGCGACAAGCTCCTCCCACCATTTTCTTCTTTCGCGGCTTTTTATCCCTTCGATGATTATCGCCGAGTGTCGGTCGCAATGCTTTATAGCCTCTTCTGCGGCTTGTGCATAGTGTGGTGTGTTTCCGATATATAACAGCCCTAATCCTCTTTTGTTTTTTAGAAAACCATTGAGGCTTTGCAATGGACTATCTTGCTCTGCGATGAAGTTTGTATGACGCTCTATAAACTGTTTGGCATTTTGCGAGTTGTCCTCGCTTACCATTGTGCAGGGTACCTTGTTGCTTGCTGCGGCTACAGAGCAGGCGGCAGCGCTGCATCGGCTGTCGAGGATGAATATATTGCGTGGTTTTATGGCGTTCACCAACCTGAAGAGGCGTCTGCAGTGTCTGGGCGACTCCCCTTTGGAGCGCGCAAGAGCATTAATCTCGGGGTACAGGTAATAGGGGTGCCTGCCCTCGCGCAGCACGTGAGTGACGATATGAAAGGCAGCAGGGGATTGTACTCCGAATCCCCTGTTATGCCTTAGTCGGTATATCCACTCTTTGATGAATGACATCTTTTACAGAGCGAATGCCTCTTTTACCTTCTCGACGTAGTCGAGTTTCTCCCAGGTGAACAGCTCCACTGTCACTGTGCGGCTGTCGAGGTAGCGCGATGTAAAGGTTTTTGTGACGGTCTCGGGGGTACGTCCCACGTGTCCGTATGCCGCTGTCTCGCTGTAGATGGGGTTACGCAGTTTCAGACGCTCTTCGATGGCTTTGGGGCGTAGGTCGAACAGCTGTGCTACCTTCTGTGCAATCTCGCTATCGCTAAGAGCTACCTTTGCTGTGCCGTATGTGTTTACGAAGATGCTTACAGGCTGTGCCACGCCAATGGCGTATGATAGCTGGATAAGCACCTCGTCGGCAACACCGGCTGCCACAAGGTTCTTTGCAATGTGACGTGCTGCGTAGGCTGCGCTGCGATCTACCTTGCTGGGGTCCTTTCCGCTGAACGCACCACCACCGTGTGCACCCTTACCACCGTAGGTGTCTACGATAATCTTACGTCCTGTGAGGCCTGTATCGCCGTGGGGGCCGCCAATCACAAACTTACCTGTGGGGTTAACGTGATATTTGATATCCTCGCCAAATAGGGCAAGCACCTTCTCCGATGTAATCTTTGCCTTTACGCGAGGCATAAGAATGTTTATTACATCCTCCTTGATTTTTGCTATCTGTGCAGCGTCGGCTGCAAGCTGTGCCTCGACGCCGGCCTCGGTGGGCTGTATAAAGTCGTCGTGTTGTGTCGATACAACGATTGTGTCGATGCGTACGGGTTGGTTGTTGTCGTCATACTCCACTGTCACCTGGCTCTTAGAGTCGGGACGCAGGTAGAGCATCTCTTTGCCCTCACGACGAATCTCGGCAAGCTCGGTGAGGATGAGGTGCGAGAGGTCGAGTGATACGGGCATATAATTCTCGGTCTCGTTTGTGGCGTAACCGAACATCATACCCTGGTCGCCTGCACCCTGTTCCATAGGATTCTCGCGCTCTACACCTCGGTTGATGTCGGCGCTCTGCTCGTGAATTGCCGAGAAGATACCGCACGAGTTACCATCGAACATATATTCGCTCTTTGTATAACCTATCTTGTTAATTACGCGACGTGCAATCTCCTGTAAGTCAACGTATGCCTCCGATTTTACCTCACCTGCAAGCACCACCTGTCCTGTTGTTACAAGTGTCTCACAAGCCACCTTCGACTGAGGGTCAAAGGCAAGAAGTTCGTCAAGAACAGCGTCTGAAATCTGGTCGGCAACTTTGTCGGGGTGTCCTTCTGACACCGATTCTGATGTGAATAAGTATCCCATTTTAATAGTCATTTTTATGTCCGATGCAAATAAAAAGCATTGTCGGACGGTGTTAATAATCTTCTTAGTTGTAAAAAGAGTAGTGGGATGCTTGTCAAACGATTTTTCCTTAGCCTATTGGTAGGATGCGGGAACGGTTGGAATAGAAAGTTTTTTCTATATACAGCAGTCACGAAAGTGCCTCACTGTTTTTATCTCCCGTCTCCTACTTTTAGCATTTTTTATTGTGGTTGCAAGCAGCCAAATCTCTCCACTCTTTTCCTTTGTGCCTGCAAAGATAATAAAAACGAGCAAAATAATATCAAGCTTGCTTGAATATTTTGCAGTGAGTGCATTAAATCTTCGAGGTTTACCTCAAAGATACTTAAGCAAGCCCACTTTTTCATAAAATCATAAGGTTGTTCATTGGTGCGCCATAGGAAAATTAGTAAAATGGTAGATGTTTTTTGGATTAAGTGCGAGGATGTTTGAGCGAAGCGAGTTCCGCAGCACCCAAAAAACATCGTG
>JAGBBX010000039.1 GCA_017938245.1 Bacteroidaceae bacterium | reverse complement strand
TGGCAACCGTTCTATTTCATAACCTTGCGTTTCTTTGCTAAATTGCCATTGTTACTATTTCCGAGGTCTTCAACTTAATGCGTTATGGTTCAGTTCAAAACGCAGAATTTTACCTTTTTTGCTCCGAGAACCGTAATTTTTTTATAAAAAATCGCAGCAAAATCTATAACGACCACCCCCGATCCTTTGCAAAGAATCGGGGGTGGTCGTTATAAAGTTGGCTCACAAAGCTCGCCTACTTCTGACGAAGGAATATACTTATCGACTTGGATAAAGTTGGCTCGCAAAGCTCGCCTACTTCTGGCGAAGGAATATATTTATCGACTTGAATAAAGTTGGCTCGCAAAGCTCGCCTACTTCTGGCGAAGGAATATATTTATTGGAATACCCGAGAAGTTCCATTTCTCTCGGATTTTGTTCTCAAGGAAGCGTTTGTAAGGCTCGCGCACATACTGCGGCAGATTGGCAAAGAAAAGGAATGTCGGTACACGCTTCTCGGGCAACTGCATACAGTATTTAATCTTGATATACTTACCTTTAATCGATGGGGGCGGATAGGCCTCAATGAGCGGCAACATCTCTTCGTTGAATTTCGCAGTAGAAATCTTTGTTTTTGAGTTAAGATACACCTCTTTTGCCATCTCAAGTACCTTGAACACACGTTGCTTTGTCACCGCCGAGGTGAAGATAATGGGGAAATCGACAAAGGGGGCCACTCGCTCGCGGATAGCATTCTCGAAGAATTTCATCACCTTCTCGCTCTTATCCTCGACAAGGTCCCATTTATTCACCACTACCACAAGCCCCTTTTGGTTGCGCTGCACGATAGAGAAGATGTTAAGGTCTTGTGACTCAATGCCACGTGTAGCGTCAATCATAAGAATACACACATCACTGTTCTCTATTGCACGTATCGAGCGCAACACCGAGTAGTACTCGATATCCTCGCTCACCTTGCTCTTCTTACGTATTCCGGCTGTATCGACAAGGTAAAAGTCGAATCCGAATTTTGTGTAACGTGTGAGAATGGAGTCGCGTGTTGTTCCTGCAATATTTGTTACAATATTACGCTCCTCACCCAAAAAGACATTGATGATAGAACTCTTTCCTGCATTGGGACGCCCCACGACTGCAAAACGAGGAATATCATCCTCGGGAGTCTCCTCGGCATCCTTAGTGAACTTAGAGACAATAACATCCAAGAGGTCGCCTGTTCCGCTACCGTTTGCCGCCGATATACAGTACATATCACCAAGACCCAAAGAGTAGAACTCAGCGGCATTATACTGCATCTCGTATGTGTCAACCTTGTTGGCAACCACCAGCACAGGCTTCTTCGAACGGCGCAACATCGATGCCATCTCGTCGTCAAGATCGGTAAGACCGTTCATTGTGTCAACGACGAACAGAATAACGTCGGCCTCGTCCATCGCCAGCGTAACCTGCTCGCGTATGGCCTCCTCGAACACGTCGTCCGAGTTTACCACCCATCCGCCTGTATCAACAAGCGAGAACTCTTTTCCACACCACTGACAACGTCCATACTGACGGTCACGGGTAGTACCGGCCTCGTCCGAGATTATCGCCTGACGCGTCTCGGTAAGACGATTGAAAAGGGTCGATTTTCCCACGTTGGGACGACCCACTATAGCTACTAAATTTCCCATTTTCTTCTCAATCTTTTTGGTCGTATCCGAATCGGCGCAACTGCTTGTCGCTGTTTCTCCAATCCTTATCAACCTTTACATATATCTCGAGGAAGATTCTCTTTCCAAAGAATTTTTCGAGCTCGCGTCGTGCATCGCTTGCCACGCGCTTAAGAGCCGCACCCTCGTGTCCTATTATGATACCCTTTTGCGAGTCACGCTCTACAAAGATAAGAGCTTTGATATAAATACTACCGTCCTTCTCTTTGAAGTGCTCCACCGCTGCCTCGCACACGTATGGTATCTCCTTGTCGTAGTGCAAGAGAATTTTCTCGCGAATAATCTCGGTGACAAAGAATCGTGCAGGCTTGTCGGTGAGAGCATCCTTCTCGAAATAGGGAGGCGACTCGGGCAAGAGTTCCATAATGCGACGCATCACTACGTCGACATTGAATTTCGCCAATGCCGAGATTGGAAGTATCTCGGCCTCGGGGATAATATCGTGCCACTGCTCCACTTTCTTCACAAGCTCGGCCTGGTTGCTTAGGTCAATCTTGTTTATGAGCACCAGGATGGGCACGTCAAGTTTACGCACCTCGGCAATAAAATCGCTATTCTTCTCGGGGCTCTCTACCATATCCGTCACATATAACAGAATATCGGCATCTCTAAGTGCCGAGCGCGAAAAGCGCAGCATCGCCTCTTGCAGTTTGTAGTTGGGCTTCAGCACTCCCGGAGTATCCGAGAACACAATTTGTGCCTCGTCGGTATTAAGGATTCCCATAATACGATGACGTGTCGTCTGTGCCTTAAAAGTCGCTATCGAGATGCGCTCGCCCACCAACAGATTCATCAGCGTCGATTTTCCCACATTGGGATTACCTACAATATTTACAAAGCCTGCCTTGTGCATAAAATACCATTTTTAAAAATAATGGACGCACCTCCACTATGGGCCGATGCGTCCTCTGTTACTAACAATTGCCGGCTGGCGCCATTGACGCAGCCGTTCCTACAATTTGTTTAGACTGCTGCCTCTTTCTCGATAGCGAGCTTACCTCTGTAATAACCGCACGCACCACATACTGTGTGATATACGTGCCACTCGCCGCAGTTGGGGCAAATTGCCAATGTAGGAGCTACTGCCTTATCGTGAGTTCTTCTCTTGGCAGTTCTAGTCTTTGACTGTCTTCTTTTAGGATGTGCCATTTTTCTAACTTTTTAATTATCTTCTATTTGTATACTCTTCAAACTTTCCCAACGGGGATCTATTGCTTCGCTCATCGGCTCATCTGCGGCAACCGCCCCGTGTGTCTTTAATTTTCCTGTCATCTCGCGATTGCACTTCCCGGGAGCGTGTACACGCTTCATTGGGAGGGCAAGCACTATAAATTCGTAAAGATACCACGCGATATTTATCTCGCCATCGGCCTCGGGTACTACAACCACGTCGCCATCGTCGGCAAAGCTATCTCCCAATCGCACTCTCAGTGTCTCAACGGTGTCAACCTCAACCTCCAGGTCGTCGAGACATCTGTCGCAAGGTACAATCACCGCACCTTTAATGTCGAACGTAAAATCGAACACATCGCGATTCTTGCGCAGGCCTACGCAGGCCTTTACTGCACCTCGTTGAAACTCCTCGCCCTCGATGTCGGCAAAAAAACCGTTGTCAAGGTCGAACTCCATTTCAAGAGTATTGGTTTTAAGTCCTTTCAGTTCTACTCTGTACTTATCAAAACGTCCCATCGCTTCTAAAATCAACAAATTAAATTATAATAAGCCTATCTAAAGCAGTATAAAACCTTAGTATTTTCCGAATTTGCGCACAAAGATACAAATAAAATTTCGTTCTGCACTCTTAAACCGACAAAATATTACATTTCAAGTGCATTTTTTGCATAAAACCATACAAGAACTGTTTCCTGTGGTCGCTTTACGAGCCAGAGCGTTATTAAAACAGATGTCCTATTTCTTAAGTTCGACACGAAAAGCAGTACCTTTTCCCAGCCCGGATGATTTTACGAAGATACGTCCACGATGATACTGTTCAATAATACGTTTCGCGAGTGAGAGTCCCAGGCCCCATCCGCGTTTTTTGGTCGTATACCCCGGCTCGAATACAGTCTTATAGCACGATTTTGCGATACCCTTACCGGTATCGGCAACCTCGACACAAGCACGATTCTCGTCCTGTGTAACAGTAAAAGTAATTGTTCCCACACCATCCATTGCATCGATGGCATTTTTGCACAGGTTCTCGAACACCCACTCTATAAGCGGTGCATTCATACGTACAAGCAACGGGCGCTTGGGGAAATTGCATACAAACTGCACCTTGTTCGACGTGCGACGACGGAAATAATCGACGACGCGGTCGAGCAGGTCGAGGAGTTCCTCGGGGGCAGGCTCAGGTTTAGAACCAATCTTCGAGAAACGCTCGGCTACCGTCTGCAAACGGTTAATATCCTTGCCCATCTCGTGCAGCAACTCGTCATCGGGATATTTCTCGCGTAGCACCTCACTCCATGCCATAAGCGACGAGATTGGAGTACCCAGCTGATGCGCCGTCTCTTTTGAGAGACCCACCCACACCTTATTCTGCTCGGCACGCTTGGAACTGACGATAGCCACAAGGCAGATAAGAAAGAAAAGCAGCACCACCAACAGCTGTACGTAAGGATAATAAGAAAGACGTTGCAATAAAAGCGAATCGTCGTAACAAACCTCAAAATAATCCTCGTCGTCTAAATCGATGCGTATAATATGATTGTCGGCACGCATCGAAGAAACCATCGAGAGAAGAACCGTCAATGAGTCCTTACCCTCGGGAATCTCTATATTACGATGATTATTTATTGCCCCCTTGCTATCGAGCACCACCACCGGAATAATATCATTACCGCTGAGTACTGCAAGCACAAGGTTAAGGTCGGTATTCTCGTCGGCACTGTTAAGTGAGCGCATAGCCTCGGCCCACACCTGCATTTTATTCAATTCCTCCTTCTTAAGGTCCGATGTAAGTGCGTGCGATACATATAGCGATGCAACCGCTATAATGGCAGCAACAGCAATAAGCAAATATTTTACATTATTAAAATTCTTGAACCACTGCATAACAAATCCATTCTTCTCTTGTAAAAAACGTAAAAATAGGAAGAATATTATGAATCGTAATTAAAATAACCTCAATTTCACATTGAGTGGTGGTTGAGATGACCTACTCTACCTATAGCATAATGCAGTACCATCGGCCCAAGCTGAACGAGGGGGATTAACGGCAAAGCGATTATAACAGAAAAAAAGAGCCTTAGTATGTAACTAAAGCTCTTTCGAAAAAAAGTGGCGATGACCTACTCTCCCACAACTAAATGCAGTACCATCGGCGCTGTCGGGCTTAACTTCTCTGTTCGGGATGGGAAGAGGTGGATCCCCGACGCTATCAATCGCCTGAATATT
>JAGBBX010000038.1 GCA_017938245.1 Bacteroidaceae bacterium | reverse complement strand
TGAAGAGCTCGGGAGACGTTTATCTGGATAAAGAGGCACTACGCGTCGTTAAGACAATGCCAAAGTGGAATCCCGGTAAGCAGGCAGGTAAGGCTGTACGTGTACGCTTTACACTACCCGTATCATTCCGTTTGCAGTAATAATTAAAGCACGACCAATGGGGCGACTTCATTTCAGAAGTCGCCTCTCTTTTTACTAATTACTAATAAGCCAATGCACATTACTAATAATAAGTGTTAAATAAGTCCATTTAACGCATATTTACATTACTAATCTTTTAGAATTCTAAAAGATTAGTTTTATTTTTGCTCTACAGGAAACAATTCAACAACATACTTTATGAGAAAATTCGACACACTCACTAAAGCCGAAATGCAGGTAATGAGCATTCTATGGGAGCTTCCTCACGGCGGCTGCATTCACGAGATAATTTCGCACTACAGCGACCCGAAGCCGGCCTACACTACCATTGCCACATTCCTTAAAATACTACTGAATAAAGGGTTTGTAAAATACCATAAGCTAAGTGGCAAAACCCACACCTACTACCCTCTTATAACCAAGCAGGAGTACAGACGTATGGTAATGAAAGATGTTCAAGACTCGCTCTTTGACGGTTCGGGAGCCTCGCTTGTAAAATTCTTTGTCGAGGAAGAGAGTATGAGCGAGAGCGAGATACAAGAGCTCATAGAACTTATACAGAAACAGTAATTCGCCTATCAATCAGTTTCAGAGTATGTACGACATATTTATATATATAATAAAGTGGACAGTATCATTGATAGTACTGTATACCCCCTTTACACTGCTTATGCGTAAAGAGACCTTCAGCACTTTCAATAGGGCACTGCTGCTGTGTATACTCGCTGTTTCTATGTTTCTACCGCTTATCGAGGTAGAAATTCCTATAGAGGTAGACACGTATGTGCAGGAGAGCATAATAGGAGTACCCGACAACCGGCCACTCACAGCAAACGGCAATAACATTGAACAGAGCGGAAAAGAGATTGTACTGTGGCAAATTCTATTCATCGTATATCTGACAGGAGTTATAATTTCTTATGCAAGAACACTCATAAACATAATAAAGATACGTCACGCAATACATCGTGGCACATTGTGGCACGAGGAGTGTGAAAAATATACACTCCACTGCCACGCTAACAAAGTTGTACCATTCAGTTGGTTCGGTAACATTGTAATATCGCAAGAGGATTACGATAACTGTAAAGAGATTATTCTACACGAAGAGGGACACATAAACGGCAAACACTCCTGGGATATATTATTTACAAGCATATTAGCCCCGTTGCAATGGTTCAATCCTTTTATATATATGCTTATAAATGACCTGAAAGATATTCACGAATACGAAGCCGACAGATATGTACTGCAAAGAAACAGCGACGCACAAGCCTACCAACTGCTGATACTAAAGAAAGCAATAGGCGACGTACATTTCTCGCTTGTAAATAATTTTGGAAGGAAGAGTGTACGTAAAAGAGTGGAAATGATGATACGAAACAGGTCGGGCAACGCGAAACTATTGAAAGGACTCTATTTAATTCCTGCTGCAATAACAACAACTATCCTGTTTGCAAAGCCACTATACATATACAGTGGCGAGAATGAGGAGAAAACAGTTACAATAACCGACACAAAAAATGAGGAGAGGAACGACACTATAAAGCAGGAAAACTTGCTACTACCTCCGAAAGCAAAGACAAAGAGAAATAGTAGAGAAATAAATATAAAGAAAGAGATAGTTAGAGACATTGCAGTCATAAACCGGACTCTTCCCTCGGAACAGGAAAACACCACTGCCGAGCCCGACACGACAAAGACCTGCATAGCCACCGATAAGAAAAAGATAATATACAAGAACTATCCTAAAAATATAATTATTGACAGCGCACCAACCGAAACATATTGTGATAACTATAGATGCTCCGTAATTATGCAGTTCAACATCGACACCGAGGGTTCTGTTTCCAATTACTCGACTAAAGGATGCAATGTGAGCATCGAGGGGTATCGAGGCGACAACAAAATTGGAACAATCTCTCAACTAAGGGAGTATGCCATTGCAGCAGCGACAAAATTCATTGGTGAGAACAGTCAACTCTTTATCTGTAAGGAGGATGAAGATGTACTGACAAACTACACTGCCAACCTGGTATTGAGCAGTAAAGAAGAGGAGGAGAACAGCAATCTCAGAGACGTATTATGGATTGGAACAACACCACTAAAATAACAAGCTATGAAAAGAATAATATATATAACACTGCTTTCATTGTCGACACTGCCGCTATTGGCACAGTCGACAGCAGATACCACACGTAACAATTTAGACAATCTTGTTCTGCGTTCGGTGGCAATAGAGACACTCTTCCCCGAGGAGCGCGTTTATCTGCATTTCGACAACACTGCCTATTATCTCACCGAGACAATATGGTTCAAGGCATACGTTGTAAGTGGTGCAGAGAACAGACCCACTACAGTGAGCAAGGTATTATATGTAGAGCTTGTTGCACCCGAGGGGTACGTTGTAGAGACAAAGAAGTATAAAATAGACGACGACGGATGCTGCAACGGCGAGTTCGAATTAAGTCCTCTGCTACTCTCGGGTTATTACGAGATTCGCGCCTACACACGCTATATGCTGAACCGAGGAAAAGAGGCTATTTTCAGCCGGGTATTCCCCATCTTCGACAGAGTAAATGCCGATAACTGGGATTTTAAGAATATGCTTGACCGCCGTCGCGGTTACCTTAGCGGATTGAATAAAAAAAGCAGCGCCTTTGATAATGCACATAATCAGACACCCCCAAGATGGATAAACAGTAACCTACCCCGAAACGATGTAAAATTCTACCCCGAGGGCGGACACCTTGTCGATGGAATCGAAAGTCTTGTAGCTTTTGAAGTGTTTGCCGCCGATGGAATAAACAGTAACCGCAATATAACAATTCTTGCCAATGACGAACCGCTGTTTGAGGTGGCACCAACACACTTTGGCAAGGGCGTATTCAGATTAACGCCACGAAAAGGGGTAAAATACGAGGCCCTGCTACAGGATGGAAAGAAAAAAGAGAAATTCGACCTGCCCGAGATTATGGCAGATGGAGCTGTGTTAAGCGTCGAGGATAACAAAGAGTATATCAGCATAAACATCGACAACAACCTTAGCAAAGATGCCGAGCTTGGATGCGCAGTACTGCATCGTGGAAAAATCCTCTATTACGAGCGTTACAATGCACACAATCGCAATATGCTGTTCGCCATAGACAAGAACACCCTTAAAGAGGGTGTCAACCGCGCTGTTATATTCATCGACGACAGTATCCCACTTGCCGAGCGACTTTTCTTCGTCACACGCAAACAGCCACAAGAAGGTGATAACAGCCGTGTGCGCCTGTTGGTAAAAAGCAACGGATACCTACCCCGGAATCTGAGCCTGCAACCACACGACAAGATAAAGTTGCTCATCAGCCGTGAGGACGGCAAACCTCTTACCGATGGCAACTACTCAATTTCGGTAAGTGACTCGACCTACCGTCAAAAGACATCCTACAGCTACAATATTTACACATATATGCTTTTAGGCTCGGAACTTAAAGGATATATCCCCGATGCTGCACGTTATTTCGACCCCAAGAACAGCAAGCGTCACGAAGAGTTAGAACTTATTATGCTTACACACGGGTGGAGTTCATACGATTGGAACAAACTTACTACACAGCAGTTCAGGTTGGATGAACCAATCGAGAGAGGTATAATAATAAAGGGAAGTTTTGTAAAGAAAATCGGTTCGCGCAAGTTGGGTAGTATGAACAAATGGGATATTACTCCACGACCAAAGACTATGGTGAATATGCTCATATCGTACAGCGACAGCCTTGCCAACCGTTATACATTCCTAACCGACTATAATGGCGAATTTCGTATAACCACAAAAGACTTTAAGGGAAAAAAAATTGCAAAGCTTGTACCCAATATTAACAACATATCGGTACGCGATAGTATATTTGCCTTTGCACTCGATCGCTACTTCTCGCCCGAGATGCGTCTCTACCACTATTGGGAGCGTAACACAGGTGCACCGGTAACGTTAGAACAACTGCAACGGGACAAAATTGAAATGATAAAAATAAACCCCTTTAATTATCTTCTATCACCCATAGAGGTTGTACCCAAGAAAAAGAGCGAACGCAACTACCGTCCGCCACGTAGCGAGATACGTCTCGATTTTCTCGACGAGTGGGAATATGCACAGGATGTTACTTTTATGAGCCGAAAATTCGATTCGGGAATAACAGATGCATTCTACAGCAATAGTCCTTCTTCAAATCTCTCGAACCACAACACAGCTGTTGCACCGATAAGCGGACATCAGTATTACATAGATGGAGCTAATGAACTATCGTCATTCGACCACAGTGTGATGATGGGAGGACACATAAACTCGGGGCCCGTAAACTCAATAAGAGTGGGCGGAACAGGTGTGTTCCTTGAGGTATCGAATCAGGACCCCACTTTTAATGGTGCACTCACAGCAGCTGATGTACTGCAAAGCGCATTCTGGCGACATAATCTCAACTGGTGCTACTGGATACAGAGCATAGTGGTAGATGGCGAATACAGTTCCTGGACTACTCCGACACCCGACTATGAGTATCTGAAAGGAGTGAATCCCGAAAAGATGATGGACTTTAAAGAGATAATCATCAGGTCGGACGAAAAGACACGCAGTCAGTTTGGTAAAGGCAAAAGAATTAGAGGATTAAGCAAGAAAAAGAGACTCGCATACGACTACAGCGGACACTATAAATCCTTTATGGGAATAATGGGCATAGAGCCTATGAGCGGCGAGATAAAAGATGCCCCCGACGCCGCCATATTGGAGAGCGACATAAAAGCACTGACCGCCGATAACATAAGAGACTACTCCGACCTTTCATATTCGTCATTAATAAATTTAGACAATAACGCGGCAAACAGCAGCAGAATAAAAGAATATTCTCATAGCGAATTGTATGCAGATAACGACCACAGAAACGCAACAACATTAACCGCAGGCTCTGTCGCACGCGATGCAATACCTAACTATGTGGCCTGTTTTATTCCCAACAGCGAAGAGGATAAGTTTAAAGAGATAGTACCACGCCTTACCCATAAAAGCACCACACGTTACACTATGGTATACGGATACAACGAGAGCAAGCAGTTCTATTCGCCCGATTATAGCACGATGCGTCCCGACAGCACAGGCGACTATCGCCGAACACTGCTCTGGATTCCCGAAGCACAGGTTAAGAATGGTAATATCGAGATTGAGCTATACAATAGCAGCAGCGCAAAGGGTATTACCGTAGATATCGAAGGCTACAGCGACGGTACATTCTATGGCAACAGCATTGAACAAACAATAGAAGCACCGGCAAAGAGGGTCAGCGAGGAACAGAATATGCAGGTAGCAGGAATAAGTACCCCGCACATTCTTGCACACTGTTTCAAAATCACCGAAAAAGGGCGCGAATACTATCGCGAAGGAGAGTACAAGAAGGCGTTCCAGGCATTCAGCGAGGCTGCAGGACTCGGCTACCCCGATGCTTTTTACAACTGCGCAGTATGCTTTATAGAGGGCAACGGAACTGAACAAGACTTTGTTGAAGGTTTCAGATATTTTCGTAAAGCCGCCAACCTTGGCAACAAAAATTCGTTACACAACCTTGCCACTTGCTATCTGCTTGGAATAGGTACCGCGCAGAATGACACATTAGCGATAAAATGGTATAAACAGTCGGCCGAGAATGGAACGGCAATGTCGCAAACGATGCTTGCCAACTGCTACCAAAAAGGTATTGGAATTGAGCAAGATACCGCACAAGCCACCTATTGGTACGAGAAGGCAGCATCGCAGGACGAACCTACGGCACTGTACGTCATTGGCAGCAGAATGGCAAAAACCGACTCACTGCTACAATTGAGCAAGAGTAAACTGCGCCGACAGCCTGCCATAAAATACATACAAAGGGCAGCCGAGAAAAACAATTTAGAGGCGCAACACCTTTTGGCACAATACTACGAAAGTGGATATTATGTAAGAAAGAGCAAGAAAAAAGCATTCTATTGGTACCTGCGTGCAGCCAACGACGGACACACAGCCGTATATGAAAAGGTTGCCGAATGTTACGAAAAGGGTCGAGGTGTTGAACAAAACGACCACACAGCCGCCAAATGGTACCGTCTTGCCGAGCAGTTTGGCAGTCAAACAGCTAAAGAGAAGATGGCTTGGTACAATATGTTCAAATTCTTTGGAAAGCAATAGTTTCCGAATAAACGATAAAAAATCAGCGTTTTAAAACGCTGATTTTTTATTATAATATAAGACAAAAGATTTCATTTTGTCAGCAAAAGCACTATTTTTGCAGACACAATTTACAAACGCAAAACTATGATTACTTTTTTAGTGTGTCTGACGGCACTTATTGTTGCATACTTTACATACGGAAAATACTTGGAGAGGGTATGCGAAATTGACGAGAAAAACCCGGTCCCTTCACAGAAACTGTTCGACGGAGTAGACTATCTGCCCCTTCCCCGTTGGAAGACCTTTCTTATACAGTTGCTAAACATTGCAGGTCTTGGTCCCATCTTTGGTGCGTTGTTAGGAGCTGCATACGGCCCCGTCGCTTTCTTATGGATTACCCTTGGAGGTATCTTTATGGGTGCTATGCACGATTTTATAGCAGGTGTTATATCACTAAAAAACGATGGACTGAGCCTTCCCGAGATTATTGGAAAGTATCTTGGCAACAATACCAAGATATTTATGCGCATATTCTCGGTGCTGCTTATGGTGCTTGTAGGCGCTGTGTTTATGTCGCAACCCGCCGAACTAATTGCATCGAACATAGAGATTCCCGCATTGGAGAAGCCATTTCTTGAAAACACTTCGTGGGAGGTATTTATAATCCTCATAATTATCCTTGCCTACTATATGCTTGCCACTCTGCTGCCGATAGACAAGATTATAGGCCGTTTCTACCCTATTTTCGGTTGCTTATTGCTTGTAATGGCTCTGAGTATCCTCTATGTACTGCTTACCCAAAGTGATACATATACTATCCCCGAGCTGACCTCACTCAGTAATCAAATAGCCGACCCACATAAATTCCCCATTATACCTATGCTCTTTACCACTATAGCTTGCGGAGCAATATCGGGATTCCACGCCACGCAGTCGCCAATGATGGCACGCTGCCTGACATCGGAGAAACAGAGTCGCAGTATCTTCTATGGTGCAATGATTTCGGAAAGCATTGTGGCACTCATCTGGGCGGCAATAGGTATGGCATTTTGGGGTGGCGTCGAGGGGCTAAACAACGCCATTGCCGAGTATGGTGGCAGTGCTGCCCGTATGGTTAACGTAATTACCGACACTACGTTGGGACACACTATTGCCACATTTGTAGTATTTGGTGTCATCGCCTGTGCAATTACCTCGGGCGACACAGCTTTCCGCTGCGCACGACTAATTGTTGCCGATATGTTCGGCATTGAGCAGAAGAGCCTTGGCAAGCGCCTATGGGTATCTATCCCACTCTTTGTAACCGGGCTATTCATTATATTCGCACTCCCCTTCCAGACTATTTGGAGTTATTTTGCTTGGTGCAACCAGACACTTGCAGTAATAACCCTATGGTGTATAACTGTTTATTTGGCACAAAGGAATAAACCAACTGCGATAGGAGCACTCCCCGCACTTATTATGACCTACGTGTGTTCGGCCTACATATTCATTTCGCCAATGATGTGTAATATGGAGAACCGCGCCCTTGCATACGCCCTTGCGGGAGTACTCACCCTACTTATAGCCGTTGCGGTATATCTAAAAGGACGAAACAGTCTAAAAACCACTTAAAGAGTGCTTAATTTTCTATAAAAAAAGAGCAAGAGGGAATATTTTTGTTATCTTCGCAGTTGGATATGAGCTGCAACAATAAAGATATAGACAAACGGGCGATGCAGAATGTGCTGCAGTTGCGATGCGAACCTATGGAAAAGGTGCGTATAGGTTTCATTGGCCTTGGTGTAAGAGCCAAGAGAGCCGTCGAGCGTATGATGCACATCGAGGGAGCCGAGGTAACAGCCATCTGCGACCTTGTTGCAGCAAATGTCGAGGAGGCACAGCAGATAATATCGACACATAGTGGTGCGGCAGACACATTCTGCGACCAAGAGGGGTGGATGAGAGTATGCGAGCATCCCAATGTAGATATTGTATATATCTGCACCGATTGGCTCAGTCACGCAAAGATAGCGCTTCACGCTATGAACTGCGGAAAGCACGCAGCCATAGAGGTTCCTATGGCAACAACAGTAGAAGATTGCTGGAAACTTGTAGAGACAGCCGAGCGCACACGTCGCCACTGCATAATGTTAGAGAACTGCTGCTACGACGAATTTGAGTTAACACTCTTGCAAATGACACAGCAAGGCATACTTGGCGAGATTATCCACGCCGAGGGTTCCTATCTTCACGACCTGCGCCAGAGAATTTCGTCGAACGACGACGGTGGTCGCAAATGGAGTAACTGGCAGGTAGAATTTATGAAACGCCACAACGGCAATCCCTACCCCACACACGGCCTGGGTCCCATAGCCCTTGCAATGGGCATACATCGTGGCGACAGAATGAAAAGCATCGTCTCGGTATCATCAAAAAGAGTGAGCAGCGGAAGTGGCAAAGATGCGCTAGTTGGCAATATGAACTCCTCGATAATAACCACAGAAAAAGGACACACGATGGTTGTTCAACACTGCATCTCACTACCCCACCCCTATAGCCGCTCATTTCTTCTTAGTGGCACCAAAGGGTTTGCACAAAAATACCCAATGCCACATATAGCACTCGACCCCTGTGGCGACAAAGCTATCGTTGGTGCTGAACTTACAGCTGTTTTAGAGCAGCACAAACACCCGTTTGTACTAAAATACAAACCCATCGGCGAGGCACTTTGTGGCAGGCGTTGGATAGACTATGCAATGGACAGCCGTCTCATATATTGCCTTAGGAACGGACTGCCGCTTGATATGGACGTATATGATGCCGCCGAGTGGAGTTGCCTTGTAGAATTGACTGAGCTATCGGCAGCCAATGGTGGCTCACCCATTGAGATTCCCGACTTTACACGAGGCAATTGGAACACGCTCAAAGGCATACATTTTGCCGAGTAACTATCGGTCGAAGCCTTACACCGGAAGATATTTTTCTAAAATTGATAATTGGAATTACTACGATAATTTTAGGTTGCATCCACAACAGTGTATGCAACCTAAAATATTTCCGGTAAGAGAAATATACTATCACTCGAAACGTTTGCCCGTCCAACGATAGAACAACGGACGCAGTTGCGGCGCCACACGCGCCGAATCGCTGCGCGACATATACAGAGGCATTGTGTATTCTGCCTTTAGAGAATCGTTGTCGGCCTTTAGAGAGAGTTTTACAAGATAAATGTCGGACACCTCAAGCGCCTTGCCTACGCTATCCGAGGGAAGGAAGAAATCGACTATCGAGGGCATAGCGAATTTTAAGCCGTCTACCCTCTCCCAACGGCTGTTATAAAAATGTATGCGGCTGTCGTAGGCCTCGGCGCCAACGGTGTTCACAATGCACAGCAGCGTATCGCCAGCCACGTCGTTTAACATTTTTATCTGCATCGAAGAGCTGCGCGACAGTTCAATAGAGAGAAAATCATTGGTGAGTTCTGTTATACGACTCTTTCCGTCGAGGCGGTTGACAACCGGAGTAGACATACGCGCATCCCAAAAATCTATCATATCCCTGCGGTCGTTATTGGTGAGAAGCGGCTGCAATGTGTCGGGCATCTCGATAAACAATGTGCGTAAATCCTGCGCTTGTATTACGCCACAAAACAGGGTCATAAAAGCTATAAAAGCAATCGTTACTCTTTTCATTTTGAACCAAGATATAAGAAAAACAATCCTAACAATATAAGCAACATATCAAGAGCCTTGCTCTTTAAATTCTTTTCGTGCAGCAGCAGTGCGCCAAAGGCAAAGGCAACAACAACGCTGCCACGACGAATCATAGATACAACAGCAATGAGCGCACCCTCCTCGGCAAGAGCCGAGAAGTAGCAGAAGTCGGCAACAGCAAGAAATAGAGAAATCATAGGGATACTCCAACGCCAAATAAGACGCTTGCTACGCTGTGTTGAAGATAAAATATTCATAACAACAACAATACCACCCATAAGGATGCATTGATACAGATTGAACCACGATTGCACAAACATCGGTTGCAGGGTGCGCATAAGGAATTTATCGTACAACGCACTGACAGCGCCTAACAGCGCAGCCATCACTACAAAGAAAATCCAACGATTGTGTGCAAAATTTATCCCTTCGCGCTTGCCGCTTCGACTAAGCAGAAAGAAAGAGACAATGGCTGTTATAACACCCGCCCATTGGTAGCCATTGAGTATCTCGCCAAAAATGAGCAGCGCCCCAAGCAACACAAGCACCGGACGGGTAGCCTGTATGGGCGAGACAATGGTTATTGGCAGATGCTTTATGCCAATGTATCCACAAAGCCACGAACTGAGCACAATCACCGCCTTTAACATAAGCAGCAGATGGTCGTGCAGAGATGCCGATGGAACATACAGCAGTCCGCTGGTGACAATTCCTGTGCGCGATAGAATAATAAAAGGCAGAAATATTATGGTAGAGAATAGCGTATTCAGGAAGAGCACCGCAAGAACCGAATTGTCCTTAAGTGACACCTTTTTGAAAAAGTCGTAGCAACCCAATAGCGCTGCCGACATAAATGCCAACAAAGCCCACATCATAGATAAATCTCTTTTGGATATTTCACCTCGGCAAGAAAGAGAGCCTCGGCAGCCGCCGAGTCACCTGCTGCGCATCGCTCTTTCTGCTCTATCACTCGTCGGAAGCCGTCGAGAGTCATTTTTCCTCGACCAACCATAAGCAGCGTACCCACAATGGCGCGCACCATATTGCGCAAAAAACGGTCGGCCTCTATCTCGAATACCCAATGATTCTCGTCGAGCCTGCGCCACTGCGCCTGCACAATGCGGCAGTTGTTTGTCTTTACATCGGTGTGCAGCTTACTGAAACTGGTAAAATCGGTATACTCGGGGAGTAACGCTGCTGCCCTGTTCATTGCCTCAAAATCGACGCTGCCCGTAAGACGATAGGCATAACGACGCGAAAAAGGTGACTTTGCAGTGGATACATAATAGCAGTAACGACGCGACAAAGCATCGAAGCGGGCGTGTGCATCTCTCTTCACAGGCAGAATATCGGTAACTGCAATATCGGGAGGCAATATGCGATTGAGTTTGTATTTCAGCTGTGCCGTATCGGTGTGGGCAGGTAGGTCGACGTGTGCCACCATACTTGCTGCATTCACACCGGCATCGGTGCGCCCTGCCCCAACAACTGTCGTCGGGGTGCGCAGCAGTGTCGTCAATGCCTCTTCGAGCATCTGCTGCACAGTTCGGGCATTGGGCTGTACCTGCCAGCCGTGATAAGCGGCACCATCGTAGGAGAACATTATAAAATAGCGCTGTATCATAGCTCGTTTTTCAGGATGAATGTGTGGCAGGCTACCAAGCCCGCTGTTTCGGTGCGCAGGCGCGAATTACCAAGACTTATGGGACGGTACCCACCCGAAAGAGCCATCTGTACCTCCTCGGGACTGAAATCACCCTCGGGACCGATAAGGATAGTAGCATCGTTACCCGCTGCAACAGCATCCTTGAGCAAGAGACGCTCGCTATCGTAACAGTGCGCTATAAACTTGTCTCCGATACGCTCGGCTGCAATAAACTTCTTAAAATCGACCATCTCGTTCACCACAGTCTTAAATGGTTTCAGAGACTGTTTCATTGCCGAGACAACGATGCGCTCGACACGGTCGGTTTTTATAACCTTGCGCTCCGAGAATCGGCACGAAAGAAAAGATATCTCATCGACACCAATCTCTACCGCCTTTTCGACCATCCACTCTATGCGGTCCATATTCTTTGTGGGAGCGATAGCTATGTGCAGATGCCCCTTCCAGCCTTTTGACCTGTGAATAGTCTCTTTAGCCTCGACATAACAGTGTTTACCTGCTATGGAAGATATTACAGCCTTGTAGAAACAGCCTTTGCCATCGGTTATATCAAGTTCGCTACCCACACCTAAACGCAATACGCGCAAACAGTGCGCAGCCTCCTCCTCGGGTAGCTCCCAACTATTTGTAATATCGGGTGCATAGAATAGTGCCATAGTAGTTTTTTGTTTTTACGAGCCTCGTAGAAGCAGTTTAAATATTGTCGTTGGATTCATCTGTGGAGTCATCATCATCGTTAATACGAGAATCTATCTCCTCCTTTATTTTCATTGCAAGTTCGTAGTTTTCCTCTTTTACCGCCTTGTCGAGTACGGTACGCAACGTATCGGTGTCGGCAACACATATAGGTACCGATATTGCACCGTTGAACACATCGTGTACTCCCACACGATTAAGCAGTTCCTCGTCGATATAAATAGGGGCTCCGGCACGAAGCGCAATAGCCACAGCATCGGAGGTACGAGAGTCTATCTGACAAGCAGCATCACCCTGTCTGTAAAGCAGTTGCGAGTAAAAAGTGCCATCACTGACTTTACCAATTGTGGCACACGTCATTGTCGCCCCAAGCGCATCGGCAAGAGAGCGGAAAAGGTCGTGTGTGATAGGGCGCTTCGTCTCTATGCCTTTTAAAGCAAAAGCTATTGCCTGAGCCTCATTAGCACCTATGGCAACCATAATTTTACGGTTGCCATCGCGTTCTTTGAGAATCATCACGTAGGCTCGTTCGTCCGAAGCCTTGCATAATATATCGGTAACTACAAGTTCTATCATCATTTAGATGCTACTGTTTTTGTATCCTTAAACAAGAGAGCAAAAAGCACTCCAACCACGCAGGCGTATGCAGCAAAAATGTACCAGGCAGTACTCCACCCCTCAATGGATGTTGCAAAGTGGTTGACAACCTCTTGCGCAGCTATTACTCCTATTGACGCTCCCAATCCGTTTGTCATAAGCATAAAAAGACCTTGAGCACTCGAGCGCATATTCTCGGGTACCTCCTTATCGACAAACAGAGAGCCCGAAATATTAAAGAAGTCGAATGCCACACCATAAACAATCATAGAAAGAATAAAGAGCCACACTCCGCTACCCGGGTTACCCAAACCGAAGAAAGCAAAGCGGAACATCCACGCAAACATCGCAATGAGCATCACACGCTTTATTCCGAACCTACCCAAGAAGAAGGGGATAAGAAGAATACAGAGTGTCTCACTTATCTGCGACAAAGAGATTATAATATTGGTATGCTCAACGGCAAATGTTCCCGCATAGTCGGGGTTCTCGCTGAAACCCGCTATGAATCCATTGGCATAACCATTGGAAATCTGAAGCGCACCACCCAAAAGCATTGAGAATATAAAAAATATTGCCATTCTCTTTTGGTTGAAGAGTTTAAAAGCATCCAATCCCAACGAAGAGAGCAGCGACTGCCTTGTACCTTTGCTTACAGGGCAAGCCGGCATTGTAAGCGAATAGAGAGCAAGTATAGCACCCCACACCGCCGAGGTGTAGAACTGTTTGCAATTATCCTGGAAACCCAATAGGTCGACCATCCACATAGAGACAATGAATCCTATTGTACCGAATACTCGAATGGGAGGGAACGACTTTACAGTATCGAGACCGTTACGCTCAAGTGCTGTGTATGACACCGAGTTAGAGAGTGCCAAAGTTGGCATATAGAATGATACCGCTACTGTGTATAGCCAGAAAATATCATTGAACGACACATTAGCTCCCTTTGAAATTCCGGTGTATGCAGCCAATGCCATAAACACGGCCGACACAGCGTGACAGAATGAGAGCAATTTTTGTGCCGGCACCCATCGGTCGGCAATAATACCCATTACAGCCGGCATAAATATCGACACGATACCCTGCACCGCATAGAACCAACCAATCTGCTCACCTAAGCCCACACCGCCCAGATAGCGTCCCATTGACGTGAGGTAGGCTCCCCACACTGCGAACTGCAAGAAACTGAGCACCATTAAACGGATTTTAATTCCTGAATTATTCATATTCTCTTTTTAATTATTTGTTCAACGGAATATTATATTTGTTATCACCTGCGCCTTGACGTGCTCGTTGAGCCTGTGTACAAGGGTGCGACGGTTCATCATAAGTTCCTGACGCAGAACCGAGGAGGTTAGAGTTACGTAAAGTATCTGATTCTTGATGAACAGATTCTTTGTATAGTTTTTTACGCTGCTACCCAACAACTGCCCCCACGCCTGAATGAGACGATACTCATTGAGCGGAGTTTCGAGTCCCTCCTCGCGGCAGGTCTCCCGTACAATTTCGGATATTGATTTTAAGCTACCTCGTTTCATCGCTCCTTTACTATATTTATTGAACCCTTTGTTACCTCAAAAAGTTTATATTCGCCTTCGATACACTCCAAAATAGAGTCGGTGTGTTCTCGGTTTACATCGGTAATAAATATCTGACCGAATCGGTCGCCCGAGACAAGAGCAACAATCTTCTCGACACGTTTTGAATCGAGTTTATCGAATATATCGTCGAGCAGAAGCAACGGTGTCTCACCACCCTTGCGACGCAGAAAATCGAACTGAGCGAGTTTCAGCGACACCAGATAACTTTTATTCTGTCCCTGCGAGCCCTCTTTTCGTATCGGGTACCCACCAAGCTGCATAACAAGTTCATCGCGATGCAATCCTTTTGTTGTGTACCCCATTCTAAGGTCGTCGGCACGCGACTCAAAAAGCAGTTGTTGCAGGCTCCTGTCGGCAAGATGCGAGCGGTAACGCAGACTCACCTCTTCGTCGTCTCCTGCAATATGTGAGTAGAACTCCTTAAAAATAGGCATAAGTTCCTCGACAAAATTACAGCGTCCACGATAGACAATCTCGGCATCGGCAGTCATCATCTCATCGACGAGTGAAAGCATCTCGGCATCGGGTTCACGGTCGCCACGCAACATTGCATTGCGCTGTTGTAGGGCACGATTATATCGCATAAGCGCCAACAGATAGTCGCGGTTATATTGCGATATTACAACATCCATAAAACGACGACGTTCCTCGCTACCCCCTACCACAAGTTCATTATCGGCAGGCGAGACAAGCACTAAAGGTACAGTACCTATGTGGTCGGCAAGACGTTCATACAGTTTCTTGTCTCGACGGAACTGTTTCTTCTCGCCTTGCTTTATTCCACACGATATTTCGCATTGTATATCACTATCACTCACATAGTTGCCTTTAATCATAAAAAAAGGTTCTCCGTGACGTATGTTGGAACTATCGGAGGTGCCCAATGCACTCTTGCAAAACGAAAGATAATAGACCGCATCCAACAAATTGGTCTTTCCCATCCCGTTGCTTCCTATAAGACAATTTATTTTAGGCGAGAAAGAGAGTTCAACCTCGGGCAGATTCCTGTAGTTTATTATCGATATATTATCTATGAACATACTTGCGCACTATTTGATTAAAGTAGCGCGAAGATAATGTTTTTTAATAGCTTTTCGACACATATAGCAGGATTATTTACCTATATATACAAAAAAAACATCTATAATTTTCAGACTACAAAGATTTTGATTACTTTTGCGGTTGATTTTGCAAAAAGTGCGCAAATATCATCTATTAAGGAAATAATAAATAAAAATAAAAAAATGAGCACAAAACAGACAGAGCAGGCACCTATAGCAATGGACGAGGTGCTAAGCAAATCAGAGGCATTTGTAAACAAATACAAAGTAGCCATTATTGGCGCAGTTGTTGCCATCTTCATCTTCATTGGAGGTATTACTCTTTACAACCAATATGTTGTAGAGCCCGCCGAGAAAGAGGCTGCCGAGGCACTCTATCCCGCACAGGCACTCTTTAACGAGAGCAAATATCAAGAAGCGATCGATGGCGACGGTGTAAACCTTGGTCTTATAGCAATTGCCGAGGAGTACAGCAATACAAAGAGCGGTAACCTTGCAAACGCATACGCGGGCATCGCACTTGCACAGCTTGGCAAATACGAGGAAGCTATCGACCACCTCGAGAAGTTCGACGGTGAGGACCAGATGGTTTCTCCTGCAGCAATGGGTACTTTAGGTAACTGCTATGCACAGGTTGGCGAGAACAACAAAGCAATCGACAGTTTCCTCGATGCAGCTAAAAGCGCTGACAACAATATTATCAGCCCCTATTACCTTCTTCAGGCAGGTATAATGTACGAGCAAACAGGTGCTCCCAACAAGGCTCTCGACGTTTACGAGCAGATTAAGAGCAAATACCCCACCTCATTGCAGGCTATGGATATCGAGAAGTATATCAACCGTGTAAAGTAATATCGTACACACATTTATATAACAGTGGCAGCCATCCGTACGGATGGCTGCCACTGTTATATTTCCCGATAAGAACAAGTACCCATCGGAGAAATCAAACGAGGCAGCTATTATAGCAATAAACAATAAGAGTACCGTGATGCACGGTACTCTTATTGTTTATTGCTATAAATTGTTTTTTAGAACAACTTTGCGGGATACTCACCGGCATCAACAAGAGCCTGAATCTTCTCTACTGTTGAGGGACGGTCGGCTGCGTATGTTACACCAAACCATTTTGCTGTTGTGTCAAGAACCTCGCAGCTTGCCTTACCTGTTGTTGTAAGGTTGTTAACTACAAGAGGAATAAAGTACTCAGCCTTGGGCTTGTCGATATTCTCCTTCAAGAAGTCAACAAACTGCTCCTCTGAATCCTGGAAGTAGTCGGGAGTGAAACCCCAGAAGTTCATCGATACGGGAGTCTCCTCGGCAACAGGTTTCCACTCGCCCTGCTCGTCTTTATAGCAGATGGGGCCATCTACGCGCATAATCTCGGTGCGCTCAACAACGCCTGTAAGCATATTCCGGTCATTTGTCTCGCAAACGCCACGTGCAACGCTACCGTTCTCGCTAAGAGTGTTACAAATGCGGAAACCTACCATACTGTAACGTCCTTTGCTACCCTCGGGAAGCTCGCTAAGCCACTTACCCATAACAGCGAATGCGTCGCGACCATAGAAGTCATCGGCATTGATAACAGCAAAAGGCTCCTTGATAACATCCTTACCCATAAGGACAGCGTGGTTGGTACCCCAAGGTTTTGTACGCTCAGCGGGTACACTGAAGCCCTCGGGAAGGTTGTCTATAGCCTGGAATACAAGCTCTGTGGGAATGTGACCCTCGTACTTGCTGAGCACTTTCTCTCGGAAGTCCTGCTCGAAGTCCTTGCGGATAACAAATACCAACTTGCCGAATCCACCGCGAATTGCGTCAAAGATAGAGTAGTCCATAATAGTCTCACCGTTGGGGCCAAGACCATCCAACTGCTTCAAACCACCGTAACGGCTGCCCATTCCGGCTGCCAAAACAAAAAGTGTAGGTTTCATAATTCTGTTGTTATTTAAGTTGTTAAAGTTAGTCGATTGTCAAGCGGAAATACGTCTTTACACCACTATTTTCGCAAAGGTAACGATTTTGTTTTTAATTAGGTTATATTTTCTTAACTTTTTTATAAAAAGAAAAATTTAGCGCAGAGATAAAAGAAGCGCATCGAGATTTAACAACCCGATGCGCATTATTATTAGGATAGAGTTCAATAACTACTCTTCGTCGTCCCAATCCTCTTCATAGTATAATTCTTCATCTTCTTCGGCAGGCTCGTATTCGTCATCTTCCCAGTTGGCAAAGTCATCAGCAAGCATATGGCGGTCGTAGTTACGATGCACAAGCTCGTCACGCTTGACTGCCGACAAGAGATTCTCTTCGCTGTTTAATTCTTCCCACAGAATATCTTTCAACTCGGATATTCCCTCGCCTGTGACTGCCGAAATAAAGACGTGCGGTATCTCCTTGGGCAGATTATCAGAGAGCATATCCTTGAGTTCTTCATCTATGAGGTCGCATTTTGTTATTGCAAGTACTCGTTGTTTATCGAGCATCTCGGGGTTGAATGTAGCAAGTTCGTTTAGCAGAATCTCATATTCGCGCTTTATGTCATCGGTGTCGCCGGGAACCATAAACAACAGTAGCGAATTACGCTCGATGTGCCTGAGAAACCTCAGTCCCAGACCTCGTCCCTGACTTGCTCCTTCGATAATACCGGGAATATCTGCCATTACAAACGATTTATTATCGCGATACGATACAATTCCCAGATTTGGTTCCAATGTAGTGAAGGGATAGTTGGCAATCTTGGGTTTTGCTGCCGAGACACTCGATAGAAGTGTCGATTTTCCTGCATTCGGAAAGCCTACCAGACCGACGTCGGCAAGGAGCTTCAGCTCCAATGTTACGGTCATCTCGCGCATTGGTTCACCCGGCTGCGCAAAGCGTGGTGCCTGCCGTGTAGGAGTAGCAAAATGCACATTTCCCAAGCCACCACGTCCACCGCGCAGAAGAACTACTTTCTGGCCGTCCTCGGTTACATCGCACAGATATTCGCCCGTCTCGGCATTATATGCCACAGTGCCGCAGGGAACGTCTATTATTTTGCTTTCACCATCGGCACCGGTGCTACGGTTTACACCACCGTTCTGTCCGTTGCCCGCAAAGACATGACGCTGATATTTAAGGTGCAGCAGTGTCCAATAGTTACGGTTGCCACGAAGAATTATATCGCCGCCCTTACCACCGTCACCACCGTCGGGACCTCCGTTGGGAAGATACTTGGCGCGATGCAGATGCGCCATTCCTCGCCCTCCTCGACCCGAACGGCAAATTATTTTCACATAGTCTATAAAGTTCGATTCTGCCATAATATATAGTTCTATTCCTCTATTACTATTCCATTAGCTACCAACACATTGAGTATTCTTATCGCAAGCACAGACCACTCCCCAAGATATATGAACAGAGAGGACGCGCTTTTTTGCGGTGCATCCTCTCTTGTGTCTGTTTGTTGCTTATCAGATTTTGCTCTCTATTGCAGCTACAATATCGGCAAAGATACGGTCAAGTTCGCCTAAACCGTTGATATAACAGTGCTTGCCGTCGTTCTTATACCAATCTTTCAGAGGAGAAGTCTGCTCGTTATACACTACGAGACGTTTTTTGATTGTCTCCTCGTTGTCGTCGGCGCGTCCCGATGCTTTACCACGCAGCAAAAGACGTGTCATAAGTTCATCCTCGGGAACATCGAGTTCTATCATTGCTGTTACATCCTGACCGCGCTCATTGAGCATTGTCTTTAACGCCTCGGCCTGTGCTATTGTTCGGGGGAAACCGTCGAATATAACACCCTTACTGTCGACCAATGTGTCGAGTTTGGCAGCCAAGATGCTTACCATAAGTTCGTCGGGGATAAGCTGACCATTGTCGATGAGCCCCTTAGCGGTCTTACCAAGCTCACTTCCTGCAGCAATCTCGGCACGTAAAACATCACCTGTTGAAATGTGGTCGAGATTATACTTCTCTACTATCTTCTCGCTCTGTGTGCCCTTGCCAGAACCGGGGGCACCAAAAATCACAATATTAAGCATTTTAGAAGCTGTTTAAATTTCTAAAAAAAGTTTTTCTTATCAAGATTGTCAATTACTCTTCGGCAGCATCGTAAATATCGGGCAAGTTACGTCCCAATCCATCATAATCGAGACCGTAACCGACAATAAACCTGTCGGAAATAGTGAATGCACTGTATTTTACATCTACGGGCACTTTCAGACGTGCAGGCTTAAGGAAAAGCGATGCAATATTTATGCTTGACGGATTATGCGCACTTAGCTGTTCAAGCATACGCTGCATTGTCAAGCCTGTATCTACAATATCCTCAATTACAATTACATCGCGACCTTCGATACTTTCGTTCAGTCCGATTACCTCACGCACCGCACCTGTGGTTATCGTGCCCTGATAGGACGACATTTTCACGAAAGATATTTCACACTCGATGTCGAGGTTGCGCATAAGGTCGGCTGCAAACATAAACGCGCCATTAAGCACACCAAGCAACAACGGTCGCTTGCCCTTGTAATCATTGTTTATCTCGCCGGCAACCCTTTTCACTTCGCGTTCAATCTCTTCACGCGGTATCGAGGTCACGAACTTCTTTCCGAGTAATTCTATCGTTTGCATTTTTGTCTTTGTTCGGGAATGTTTTGAGGACTTCTTGTTCTACTCATTTTCAGAGTATCGCCTACAAAAGTAACATAAAGTTCCGAAATAATGGGATATTTGCCATTTTTTTTCATTCTGTTTGTTTAATAATTATAACAAAGACATTTTTATAAGGTAAAATTGAAAACAATTTCTTATCTTCGCGGCAAATTGCATTATCGTACACTAACTTCACAGGTGCTATGAAAAGATTTTTCCTATATGCTATATTGTTTGCCTCGGTACCTTGTGCCGCACAAACAGTAAATATTTTCGAGTCAGGAATGAACGAGGGGGTTACATACAGCCTGCCCGATACCCAGCTCGACATAACAGTTGAGGCCGAATGTGTCACACGTACACCGGGCGAATTCCACCGCTATGCCGAGCGCTTTCTGCGTATAAGCGATGCCATTACAAGTGAAAGCAAAGAGTGGATGCTCTCGGGCATTCAGGTCAAGAGCTATGGAATACCCAATAGCCAAAAGACCTATACTGTAACACTGGGAGACAACCCGATAAACAGTATTGTTCTCACCGACAAAGGCATTCTGAGTGCCATCAACCGCAAGGCTATTGATACCGAGAGCAAAGAGCAGAAAACAGCGCATAGAGAGCGTGTCGATGCGAGCAAATATTTTACCGAGGAGATTCTTCAAGCAACATCCACAGCCAAAATGGCCGAGCTTGTAGCCAAAGAGATATATGCTATACGCGAGAGCAAATTGGCTATCACACGCGGAACAGCCGACAACCTCCCACAGGATGGCGAGTCGATGCACCTTGTGCTAAACGAACTCGACCTGCAAGAGCGCACTCTTACCGAGCTTTTTACAGGACATACCGATACTGTAAAGTATACCTGCAACATTAAATTCACGCCCTCGGTCGAGAGTGACACCACACGTTCGGTGCTATTCCGTTTTTCACGTAAATTAGGAATCCTTGAGCGCGACAACCTTGCAGGCTCTCCTATTTATTACGATTTCAAGAACTTAAAAACAGTAAAAACAGAGCCTGCAGACGACAAGAAAAAGAAGAAAAAAGAGATAAAGAAAGAGGGTATATGCTACTCGTTGCCGGGAAAGGCACTTGTAAAAGTGTATACAACATCTGAAACTCTTTACGAGGCCGAAATGCCTTTTGCACAGCTTGGAACAGTAGAAGTACTTTCACGTAAATTCTTCGACAAGAACGGAAACACCAAAGTACTATTCGATACCGTCACAGGAGGAATTATAGAGATAGAAAAATAAATAATTGAGAATAATAAAATAAAAAACAACAGAAATGTTTGAAAGCCTAAGCGAGCGCCTTGAACGCTCATTTAAAATACTTAAAGGTGAGGGACGTATCACCGAAGTAAACGTTGCCGAGACACTGAAAGATGTACGTAAAGCACTGCTTAATGCCGACGTAAACTACAAAGTAGCAAAGACCTTTACCGACACGGTGAAGAACAAAGCTATCGGTCAGAACGTGCTCACATCAATCCACCCCAGCCAGTTGATGATTAAGATTGTCCACGACGAGCTGACAACACTTATGGGTGGCGAGACAGCCGAGATAAACTATGAAGGACATCCGGCGGTGATACTTATGTCGGGACTTCAGGGTTCGGGTAAAACAACCTTCTCGTCAAAATTGGCTAATTACCTTAAGAAAAAGAAGAACCGTAACCCGTTGCTGGTAGCCTGTGACGTTTACCGTCCCGCAGCTATCGACCAGTTGAAAGTGCTTGGCGAGCAGATAGGGGTTCCCGTATACAGCGAGCCCGAGAACAAAAATCCGGTTCAGATTGCCGAGAATGCTATCAAAGAGGCAAAGAAAGAGGGATATAATCTTGTTATAATTGATACCGCCGGTCGTTTGGCAGTAGACGAGGTAATGATGCAGGAGATTGCAGCTATTAAAGAAGCTATAAATCCGGCAGAGATTCTCTTCGTTGTCGACTCAATGACAGGTCAGGATGCAGTAAACACTGCAAAAGAGTTCAACGACCGTCTCGACTTTACAGGAGTTGTACTCACAAAGCTCGACGGTGACACCCGAGGCGGTGCCGCCCTCTCTATTCGAACAGTAGTAAACAAACCCATCAAGTTCATTGGTACAGGCGAGAAGATGGAGGCGATAGACCTCTTCCACCCCAACCGTATGGCCGACCGTATATTGGGAATGGGTGACGTTGTTTCACTTGTTGAGCGCGCTCAGGAGCAGTTCGATGAGGAGCAGGCAAAGAAGTTACAGCGTAAATTGGCACGTAACCAATTCGACTTTAACGACTTCCTCTCGCAAATTGAGCAGATAAAGAAGATGGGTAACATCAAAGACCTTATGGCGATGATTCCCGGAATGGGCAAGGCTATAAAGGATATTGATATTGACGACAACGCATTCAAGAGCGTAGAGGCGATAATACACTCTATGACACCCAAGGAGCGCGAGAACCCCGATATCATAAACCAATCGCGTCGCGAGCGTATAGCACGTGGTAGCGGTACCACCCTGCAAGAGGTCAACCGTCTTATGAAGCAGTTCGAGCAGATTCGCAAAGCTATGAAGACTGTGGCAGGTGGTAAGATGGGTAAGATGATGGGCGGAATGCCCCGTTTCAAGTAAAAAAATTCTAAATTACCGAGATATATGCAGTTAATAGATGGAAAAGCCATTGCGGCTACTATAAAGAGAGAGATTGCCGAGCAGGTCGAAAAAATGATTGCTGCAGGTAATAAACGTCCCCATTTGGCAGCCATTCTGGTTGGTCACGACGGTGGAAGCGAAACATATGTTGCCAATAAGGTACGCGCCTGTGAGGAGTGCGGATTTACATCTACTCTCATACGCTACGAGGATGATGTAACCGAGGCCGAGCTTCTTGCCAAAGTACAGGAACTGAACGAAGATGCCGATGTAAACGGATTCATCGTACAGTTGCCTCTTCCTCGTCACATCGACGAGCAGAAGGTAACCGAGGCTATCGATTATCGCAAAGATGTCGATGGCTTCCACCCGGTAAACGCAGGTCGTCTCTCTATTGGTCTTCCCTGTTTCTTGTCGGCTACCCCCAATGGTATTATGGAACTTTTGCGCCGATACAATATCGATACAAAGGGTAAGAAATGCGTTGTTCTGGGACGCAGCAATATAGTTGGTAAGCCTGTTGCAAGCCTTATGATGCAGAAGCAGATTCCCGGTGACGCCACAGTAACGGTGTGCCACAGTCACACAGCTAATATTGCCGAGGAGTGTCGCACTGCCGATATTATAATCGCCGCCCTCGGACAGCCTCATTTCGTAAAGGCCGATATGGTAAAAGAGGGTGCAGTGATTATCGACGTGGGTACAACACGCGTTCCCGATGCAACAAGAAAGTCGGGATTCCGTCTTTGTGGCGACGTGGACTTCGAGAATGTTGCCCCCAAATGCTCATACATCACTCCTGTTCCCGGCGGTGTTGGCCCTATGACCATCGTATCACTTATGAAGAACACTCTTCTTGCTGCCACACACGAGATTTATTGATAGACGCAAATGATAGTTTTGCGAACAGTTATATGTACGACACTCTTGATGTCAGCCTCTATGTTGGTTGCACAGAGTGTCGTGCAACCTTTTTCACGTCTGAATATTCTTTTTGGCGGTGACCTGATGCAACATCAGAGCCAGATAGATGCGGCACGTTGCGGCAATGGTCGCTACAGCTACTCGGCGTGTTTCGACTATATACGTGCCGAAGTATCGGAAGCTGACATTGCAATAGCCAATCTTGAAACTACTATCGGAAGGGGTAATTACAGCGGTTATCCTGCATTTTGCGCTCCAGATAGTTTTCTGTATGCGGCAAAGGGTGCAGGATTCGACGTCCTGCTGTTTGCCAACAACCATTGCCTCGACAGAGGAGGTCGCGGAGCGCTTCACACGCTTGCAATGATGGATTCTCTTGGCATACAGAACTGCGGAGTATACCGAGATAGTGTCGACCGCGAACGTCGAGTGCCACTTATGATAGAAAAGAAGGGAATACGCCTTGCGATACTCAACTACACCTACGGCACCAACGGAATTCCGGTTCCACCGCCACTGATAGTAAACTTTATAGACAAGGAGGTGATTACAGCCGATATAAAGCGTGCCAGAGAGAGACAAGCCGATGCAATTATCGCCTGCATCCATTGGGGCGACGAGTACGTAAGTTTGCCACCCAAGAGAGTACAGGAACTTACCGATTGGCTTTTGGAGCAAGGTGTCGACCACATCATAGGCGGTCATCCACACGTGCTACAGCCTATGGAGATTCGACACGATACCGTCGCTATGAGACGAAACGCCGTTGTCTACTCATTGGGTAACCTTATATCGGGAATGTATGCACGAGGGCGCGACGGAGGCGCTCTTGCCAAGATTACAATGTACCGTTTTGGCGAACTGGTATATCTTGGTGCGTTGGAATATGCCCTAACCTGGGTAGCCCGCCCGGGACGTGACGGAGTGCGAAACTTTACCATTCTACCGGCAGCACGTCCGCCTCTTCCTCTTTACGGCACATCCCGCTACAAAATAGATGAGTTTATAGAAGACAGCCGCAGACTTTTCGATAAGTACAACAAAGAGACGGGCGAATACATTATGAAAGAGTAGCAAAATGCCTCTCCGTAAAGATACTCAAATACTCTTCCTGTCCCACCTTGCAAACTTCATATAAAGACAGCATAGGATTCCAAGCAGTGCACCATAGAGGATCTCTGCGGTCCATACCAGTTCCACCCTTGTGGTAAGGTGTGTCATTGCCACAATGAAAAGGATATATACCACCAGGATTGCAGTCTCCAGATACAGGGCTGCAGAGGTGTTTCCAGTACCCGAAACAGCCTCAAAATAAGCATTGCCTATTCCCTGGAAAATTGTCCCGCTGCATATTACAAGAATGGAAGGGACAACCATCCGGGCAAAATCCAGGTCATCTGTGTATATGCCGGCAATCTGAACGGGGAAAAGTGCAACAATTATCAGAATGGGGATTGTGCACAACATGCAATTCTTCAGCACCTTGTTTATTGTCGGGAAGACCTGTTCCCTTTTCCCTTCACCTATAATTCTGCTCACCAGAGTATTTGTGGTGGTTGAAAATGCAAAGCAAGGGGTTATGAGTATCATATAGATGCTCCTTGTTATGGATGAGATTCCGGTAGCGGTTTCCCCCATCTTCTCTATAAGTACAAAAAAGATGAACCATACACTGAAGGAGAAAAGTTTCTGCACCATTGTAGGGGTGGAAATCTTAAGTATCCTCCCCATAAGTTCAGGCTCCGGAGCGTGAATGCTGAACATACCGTACTCCCTCTTTCCCAGTGTAATATAAGTATATGCCGTAAAGAACACAAAAGCAGAGATCTCCGCACACAACGATGCCAGTGCCGCTCCGCCAATACCCATCTGCGGGAGCCCCAAATTGCCGAATATAAGGCAATAATCCAGCGCTATGTTCACAACCGCCATAATTATGGTAGAATATGTAATCACCTTTGTATTGGATATCCCCACATACAAGGCCCTGTAGAGGAAGTTGAAACACACAAAGGCAATTCCCCACTGGCGGTATTTTATATAATCCAGAGAGGCTTCATAAATATTCTGCGAATCTATGAGATAGAGCAGAAGATGATCTGAGAAGAAATACAATATTGAAAACAATACCATCCCCAATAACAGGACAAACAGGGAACCATGCTGGAATATCACCCCTATCCTCCCGTAATTCCTCTCCCCAAAACGGCGTGCCACAATAATCTGGATTCCTATTGCAAAGCCGGCCGCCACCGTGGTAAATACAAAATAAAAGAGCCCGGCAAGCATAGATGCCCCCAAAGCAACCACACCAAGATGCCCCAGGAATGCGGTATCTGTAAAGTTGATGATGGTCTGGGCCATATTCCCCAACATAATGGGGAGTGCTATGCTCCATATTTCCCTATTGGTTATTTGTGCTTTCATATCTGCTCCGTAAAGATACAAAATATTTGCCGAAAATCCAAATCATAAACACGGATTTGCTATTCAAAGGTTGTGAATAATAAATCAATAGGTATTGAATATTAAATCAAAGCTCTCGCCAATGAAGTATCGTAATGGTAAAAAGTCGCAATAATAGGCTATTATTACGATTCCGGTTGATTATTCCGACGTTTTTTTGTAAGTTTGCAGTAACATAAAATTAATTGAAATAGAACAGAAAGAGAATATGGCAACAGAATTACACAATCTATCGGACTACGACCCCAATGTAACACCATCGGGAAAAAACAAAAAGGTAGGAATAGTATATGCCGAGTGGAACTCCGAAATAACTTATGCACTACGCGACGGAGCCATAAAGACACTTATAGACAACGGTGTAGAGCAATCTGACATTACTATAATGAGTGTTCCCGGCAGTTTCGAACTTATCTACGGCGCTACACAAATGGCTAAGAGCAATAGATTCGACAGCATCATAGCAATTGGTTGCGTGATTCGTGGCGATACACCACATTTCGACTATATATGCGAGGGAGTGACTGCCGGACTATCCAAGCTGAATGTAGAGTACGATACCCCGGTAATATTCGGCCTTATAACCACAAACAACCTTTTACAGGCACAGGAGCGCAGTGGTGGACGTTTGGGTAACAAGGGCGACGAGTGTGCAGTTACAGCGCTTCATATGATGGATCGTCACGATTGGCTGCGCAGCGAAGGGCTGGTCAAATAGCAACAGTATAGAACAAAATGCAACGTCTGCATCTTTTCAACTGCTCTAACGACCTTGCACTTGCGCAAGGGAGCAAAGAGTACATTGCACCGAAAAGTGTGACACAGATGGAACGAGACCTCGCCCCACTCCCTTGGTGGTGGGCCAATGAGGGCGATGCTGTACTATTACCACAAGGAGCAGACAAAAGAGCCGTAGAGAATTTCTTTTCACAATACAACCGAGACATAATCTTTATAACCGAAGATGAGGGATATAACACCCTGCGCCAATGCGCAGGGTGCGATTTTCGCCCCTCGCCCTGGGGTTGGAGCCGTGCCTCGGCCGAGCGTTTTCGTCGCTTTGGTATGCCCGGCACCCTTCTTCCTACCGACCGCGCCATTGAAATAATGCGAGCACTATCGAGCCGAGAGTTTGCCGCAGAGTATGTAGTTAAGCTATTAAATGAAACCGTGCTATCGGAATATAAAACCATCTTAGCAGGCGACAAGATGCGTTTTATAAAAAGCCTCGAAGAGCTGCAAACACCCGAAAGAACAATCTTCAAATCGCCTTGGTCGAGCAGCGGACGCGGAGTATTTGCCGCCAACAACCTTGACGAGCCCTCTATCCGCGAAAAACTGACAGGTTTTATAACGCGTCAAGGCGGTTTTATTGCCGACAAGCTATACGATAAGATACTCGATTTTGCCCTTGAGTATTACATAACGCCAGATGGGAAAGCCCGGTTTCTTGGTTACTCGGTATTTGTTGCAGGGGGTAACGGATATTATGGACACAACATCGTAGCCCCACAAGACACGCTCAAAGAGCTTATAACAAAGAGTGGATGTCCCGAAGAGTTGCTCGACACGCTTATTACCGCTCACAGCACCCTTCTAACAACGACTCTAAGCGGCAAATACAGCGGTGTAGTTGGAATAGATATGCTCACTGCTCGTGAGAATGGAAACATTGTCGTACATCCCTGTATAGAGATTAACCTCAGAATGAATATCGGTGTATTGGCAATAATGGTTAACAGCCTCACCGATTGTACCGACTGTAAACTTGTCCCGGCCTCGGGATGTATGTTTGGTGCTGCTGTAATAAAGCAGAAACTACATATTGCACCTATTAAGAGTCGAAGTAAATAAAGAGAAAAGAGACGGGTAGGGTTACAAAACACCTCAATAAAAAGTAACAACAATAAGGATGTGCCTTTTAAGGTACATCCTTATTGTTGTTATCTCTTTATAAATTCTTGCTTACTCAGCTGCAGGTGCAGCGGGAGCCTCCTCAACAGCAGGCTGCTCGAATCCGGTAGGTGCCATAGGGTTTACACCGCTATTCTCTACTGCATTCTGCTGCACAGCACTACCGACCTCTATCGTGCTGTTGGGAAGTGAGATAGAAGCACCTATGCTGCAAATTGCCATTACAGCAGCCAGTGTCCAAGTAGAAACCTCAAGAAAATCGGCAGTCTTTCTTACGCCCATAATCTGATTAGAAGATGCAAAGTTAGATGCAAGACCACCACCCTTTGAGTTCTGAATCAAAACAATTCCACACATCAGCACAGCTGCCACCAAAACCACTACTAAAAAAAGTGTATACATTTCTTATTTTCTTTTTGTATGTTTAACTAATTTCTCTAAAAATCTAATTTGGTCTGCAAAGTAACGGTTTTTATTCGGATATTCCAAACATAATCGCCGAATAATTTCAAGAGCCTTGTCATATTTTCCCTGTTTAATGTAAATATTAGCAAGGGTTTCTGTAAAAAATGAGCTATCCGATGGGAGACTCTCCTGCATTTCGTCAAGTTGCGTCTCATTCTCGTTACGCAGTTGCAGTGATATTTTTTCGTTGCCTGCCGACAAAAAGTCGTCTATAAGGTCTTGACCGCGCAATTTCGGTATCTCCTCTGCGATGGTCTCTTCGGGTTCTTTCAGATAGGCCGAAGCATAGTCGATAGCCGCTGCTCCTTCGGCCTCCAGTGAGAATTTATCTTTTGGCAAAGTATCGAGGAAAGCATCTATAAGCGTCATTGTACGGTCAAGAGTAGGCTCCTCCTCTACAATTTGCTCGGCCACAGGCGCACCATAGCCCTCCATCAGTTCGAAAAGCACTCTACGGTTCTTCAAATAGAGTGCAGCCTTACGCAACTCCTTACCAAACTCAATATCGTGCAGAAGATAAAGGTTTTTCAGCATCAAGAGACGTGCAGCATCGAAATAGGGGAAGCGTCCTACAAGCAATCTAAGCTCGTAGAGAGTATCCCTATTCAGCTCTTCTGGGTTGGATATATATTTAACCAATGCCTCCATCAGGAATTACCAATTTGCCACAGCTGCATTAAAGACCGACTCTACAATCTCATTTATCATCTGAGTCACAAGTTCCTCTTGTACACTGTCGAGCGACTGTGTCGCATCAAAATCCCTCGTTGCCGAGAATGAACGTTCAAAATCTTCGTCGTGATTGGTGTTGTTAGTAAAGCGCACGTTTACCGTTATCTTCAGCTGAACCATCGCCGAATAGCCATCGGCCGAGATTGACTTATTGAATTGGTCGTATGCGGTAATCTCACCGGCAAGTTGCAAGTCACCGCCACGCTGCACCTGACGCAATTTTGTTTTCTGCACAAAAGCATCGCTAAGAGCCTCGTTGAGCATTGGCGCCATAGGGCCCCACTGGTAGGCGGCTCGATTCTGGAAAGTTTCGAGTGATATTGTCTTAACCTTGGTATAGTCAATGGATGCACCTGTGAGTTTATAGCTCACCTTGCAACCAACCAGCACTACAGCTACAAAAAGCGGTAGTAGAGCAAATAGTGTATTACGCAGTTTATTCGATACCATATTCTTTTATTTTGCGATATAATGTGCGCTCCGAGATACCCAATTCACGTGCAGCGTCGCATCTGCGTCCGTGATTTCTATCAAGGGCCGATATAATGGTTTTCTTTTGAACATCCTCGAGCGAGAGTGTCTCATCGACATACTCAACCTCGTGCACCGGTATGGGCTGCTGTACCTGAATATGCGACGGTGCCTGTATATGTATTGTACCGCCGCTATGCAACATTTCGGGTTGCTGATGATAGGGTTGCAATGCCGTATCCTGTGCCTGTGCATCGTGCACACCCATCAGGTCGTTTACCTTGGTGCGAAGTTCGTTTATCTCCCGCCGCATATCAAAAAGAAGCGTATAAAGCATCTCTCGCTCGCTCTTCCCAGCATTCTGCGACGAGGTAAGCACCGGAAGATTATTACTACCCTGCGATGGGATATAATTCTGCATTATCGCCCCTGTTATCTTGCGGTCTAGTTCAAGAATTGAAATGCGCTCGGCAATGTTTTTCAGTTGTCGTATATTACCCGGCCACGAATATCCGAGAATAGCCTCGGCGGCAGCATCGTCGAGTTCAATTTTAGGTATATTGTATTTTGCCGAGAAGTCCAATGCAAATTTTTTGAAAAGCAGCAGAACATCATTGCCACGCTCGCGCAGTGGGGGAACAGAAATTGGCACAGTACAGAGACGATAGTACAAATCTTCACGGAATCGGCCGTTCTTAATAGCCTCGGGCAGGTTTACGTTGGTTGCACAAACAATGCGGACATCGGTTTTTTCGACCTTTGACGAGCCTACGCGTATATACTCTCCATTCTCAAGCACACGCAACAGACGGGCCTGGGTTGACATTGGCAACTCGCCCACCTCGTCAAGGAAAATCGTTCCTCCATCGGCTTCACTGAAATATCCCCGACGTTCGCTGACAGCATCGGTAAAAGCGCCCTTTACGTGTCCAAAAAGTTCCGAATCTATTGTTCCTTCAGGTATTGCACCACAGTTCACAGCGAAATACTTTCCGTGCTTACGTGCGCTGTTTTTATGTATTATCTGTGGAAAAAACTCCTTTCCCGCTCCACTCTCGCCTGTGACGAGTACAGTAAGGTCGGTATGCGCTACCTGAATAGCCGTATCAATGGCACGCAATAGTTCGGGGGCATTGCCAATAATTCCAAACTGCTGCTTCACTCTCTGTATCTCTGATGTATCCATATATTACAACCTGGCACTAATACTCTGCAAAATTATACTATTTCTTAAAATGGGAAAAGAAGCGGCAGCACAAATATCATAACAATAGCCATAATAATTTGCAAAGGCAGACCCACTTTCACATAATCCACAAACTTATACTGTCCCGCGTGCATAACAAGAGCATTTGGCGGTGTCGAGAAAGGTGATGCAAAACACATACTTGCAGCAACCGCTACAGCAATGAGGAACGGTGTCGGATTAACACCCAATTGAACAGCACTACTCATTGCTATAGGAGCCAAAAGTACAGCTGTAGCAGTGTTGCTTATGAACATTGTCATAAGCGAGGTGGTAAAATATATTCCGGCCATAAGCGCAATGGGACCATATGTTCCAACATTGCTTACAAGGGTGGTTGAGATATAATCCGAAACGCCTGTTTTTTCGAGCGCAGTAGACATTGGCATCATCGCTGCAATAAGCACGATGCTCTCCCAGTTAATAGTCTTATATGCAGCCTCTACATTTCGGAAACAGCCGGTAAGCACCATTAGCAGTCCTGCAATCATCACAGCTGTTACAGGCTCAATGGGTATAAAGTCGAATACCATCGCCGCAATCATAAGCAACATTATTCCTGCGGCCAAAGGCGCCTTATAGTCGAGAGTAACCTTTGCAGCCTCCTCAAGCGGGCGGCCAACCACAATCCACTCGTTAGTCTCCTTCTCGAGATTTGCGATATTATCCCACGTACCCTGCACAAGCAACAAATCGCCACTGTGTATAGTCTCTTCGGCAAGTCCCTGAACAATATATTTTCCCTTGCGGCAGATACCCAGAATATTCACATTATAGCGTGTACGGAATTCGGCCTCCTTAATTTTTTTGTTCAGAAAACTTGATGAAGGCATAAGCACTATTTCGGCAACACCAATATCGTAGAAGTCCAAAGAGAGGCTTTTACCCTTATCCTCGGAAATGTATCTTGCATTATACTCTTGTGCGAATGCGTGCACACTCTCGCGATTGCCTGTCACAAAGAGAATATCTCCATCGCTGAGAACTGTATCCGACTCGGCAGCTATCTGTATCACCTTTTTCAGCAGACGATTCTGCGAATTTTCGACACGACGCACCTCAAGGATATTTATTCCGTATTTACTGCGAGCATCAAGCTCTACAATCATCTTACCTAACAGCTTAGAGTCGGATAATACCTGTAAACGATGTAAGCTGTTTGATATTCCATACTCTTTTACAAGGGTTTTCAACGACTTTCCTGCACCCGCGCTCTCGCCACTAAGCGTACCGGGCTTGGCAAGAAACCACTTTGTAAGTGGCATAAGAACAATTACACCCACAACAACACACACCAAACCAACGGGAGTGAACGAGAAAAACGAAAGAGCCTCGTATCCTCCTTTTACGAGAGCATTGTTAACAACAAGGTTTGGAGGTGTACCAATGAGTGTCATCATACCACCCATACTGCTTGCAAAAGCAAGTGGCATAAGCAGACGCGAGGGGTTCATCTTCATATTCATAGCCATACTGACTACGATAGGTAAAAGAAGTGCCACCGTACCGGTATTACTCACAAATGCACCGATTGCCGATGTCACCAGCATCACAAGCAAAAAGAGTTTAGTCTCGCTGTTACCTGCAAGTTTCATAAGTTTGGAACTTATCATTTTTGCAAGTCCCGTCTGGAAAATAGCACCGCCTACGACAAATAGCCCTATCATCATTACAACCACACTGTTTGAGAATCCCGAGAGAGCCTCGGCAGGTGTCAGTATATTAAATACCAATAGAGCCACAAGCGAGCACAACGCTACAATATCGGAACGCACCCGGCCATTTACAAAGAAAACAACCGACAGTAGCAGAATCAAAAGAGTTATAATCATAATATCCAACAGATTAGCAATTCAAAGAGAGACACTGTATAAAAACAATTTTGCAAAAATACTAAAAATCGGTGCCAATTCAAAATAAAACCGACTAACTATTATCAAAGAAACAATAATCTTTAACAAAAGATTTTTAATCTTATAACAAAAAGAAGAAGACGTTGTCTATTTCACTCGTTTGTTGTATCTTCGCGCACCAATAATATATTACTATATAAAAAAGCTAAAAAGAATATTATTTACGACGGTAGCGGTTGTTTTCATAGCATACGCCTCATCCCTACTGTTAAGAATCGACGCTGTACAGCATCGAATAGCAAGGTATATATCTAATTACGTACAAAATATCGAACATATCACCTTGACGATTGACGGTGTTTCGGTGCGTCACCTCAATAAAATAGATATCAACGGTATTCTGCTGAAAGACCTCGCTAACGACACATTGGCAAGCATTAAACGTCTGACATTACACGCCTCGCCAATATTCCTGTTACAGGAAGAGGTGCGCATTAACACCGTAACAATAGAGGAGCCGAAAGTGAATATAACTCGCGAAACTGCCGACTCTGAAACAAATATACAATTTATACTCGACCTACTTGCCGACAACGACAGCACACCCTCTGCCACACTACCGCACATAAAGGTGGGACAGGTGCACATTTACGATGGAAAGTTCACATACAATGTAAAGAGCGAGCCGCTACCCGAGAAGGGAATCTTCTCTCCGTCACATATCAGCATAGATGATATTGCTGCCAACATCTCGCTACGAAATTTCAATACCGATACATTAAGCCTATACGTGAGAAGAGTTTCGGGCAAAGAGGCATCGGGACTTACCTTAAAGCGTTTGAGGGCTAACTTAGCTGCATCGAGAAGCACTGCTGCACTCACCAAATTCTCATTAGAGCTACCGCACAGCCTCATAGAGATACCCTCGATAACAGCGACCTACACCATTGACGATAGCACAAAAGCAGTCTCATCACTCACCTATAATGGAGTAATTAACGCTTCGAGAATCGATGGACGGGATATTGCTGCCATTCTGCCTATTGGTAACAAGATTCCGACATTCAATTTCAGCCTGCCGTTTAAAGGAAGCGACAAAGCAATAAGCATCGATAATGGAACATTGGCCACATCGAGCGAAGGAATAAGCATAAAAGCCAATCTCTCGGCCGGTAAGAGCGATAACACCAAAAGCTACAAAGTACAGATAGCATCGTGCAAGATTAACGGAAAAGGGATAACAGAAATTGGAGCCATCCTCCCCGACTCCACCACTGCACAAGAGATAAAAGAGCGTTTAGGTGATTTGTCATTAAAGAGCAATGTTATTGCACAAGGAAAATTCGTCAATGGAACAATTGCTCTAAATACAGACTGTGGCGAAGTTAACATAAAAATTGCCACAGACAAAAAAGGCACATACAACATCGAGAGCACCAGCGAAAAGTTAAATATCGGGCGTATAATCGGTAACAGCCGATTCGGGCACTGCACTCTGCATTCTACCACAAGTGGCAGTTACATCGACAGTACACGTTATTCGGGTGAGACAAAAACCATCATCAGTTCCTTGCAGTATAACGAACGTATCTTTGCGCCAATAACCATTCAAGCATCGTTAGACAACACAAAATATGCAGTTACAGCAAGTACCGATGATAACGACCTCAGCGCAACAGCTACATTTACCGAGAGCAGCCTGAACGGGTTGCCATATTACTCTGTAAGTATTACCGCCGACTCTATAATGCCACACAGTCTGGGACTTACCGAACATCTGAAAGATAGCAAAATCTCGTTCGACTTTACATCGGAGCTATCGGGTGATATTCCCAACCACTCTATAATAAAAGCCAACCTCTACAATTTCAAGTTACAGACACCACAGAAGTATTGGAAGATAAGACATATACACATTGCCGACAACTCATTGGACGAACAACGAAAGCTCTTCATAGACTCGGATATTGCAAATGGCTATATTATGGGTTATTACTCATATAGCGGATTGGCAAACAGTATAGCAAATATTATCAACAGCCATCTCCCGGCACTTGGTATCGAAGGTAACAGAGCTGCCGAAGAGAGCAATTTTGTCTTTGATATAAACATAAACAACAGCGAAATTATAAGCCACCTTTTTAACCTGCCATTTTGTATAAGAGGAACTTCTAAAATATTCGGTAACATAAATGACAAGAGCAATTCAGCCGAGCTGGCTGCAAATTTCAACAACACCACACTTATGGGTAGTCACTACCGTAACATAAGCATCAATACCACCGCCAACAAGAATATGCTCTCGTATAATGGCGAACTCGTACGCTCGGCAAGCAATGATAGCCGAACAAACAACAACGATATAAGAATAGGACTAAAGGGAGATATAACAAAAGACACACTGCAAAACAATGTAGAGTGGTATAGTATGGGGACTCCTGTCAACAGAGGAAACATTCTTCTGGACCTGACACTTAACCGAAGAAACAGTGGGCTGACACACATCAGTGCACAACTGCACCCAAGCATTATAATCTACAACGACAGCGTGTGGAACATCGCCAAGAGTAATATCGAGGGCGAGGGCAAACATTTTAAAATAGACAACTTTGCGTTGCGTAACAACAAGAGACAACTAAGTGTTAACGGTATATTGGGAGCCGAAGAAAACGACAGCCTCAATATCACACTTAACAAAATCGACCTTGAAGAACTATTTAACATTATAAACTTCCACCCTGTAGACTTTGGCGGCCGAGCAAGCGGCAATGTAAAAGTTGCACGTATCTTTGCCGGCCCAAGTTTCTCGACCAACCTCGAAGTAGAAGATTTCACATTTGAGAAGGGTCGAATGGGCTGGATGTCATTCAATGGCAATTGGGACGAGGAGAAAAAAGCCATACTACTTAACGGACGCATTTATGACGGTACATATGCACACAGCACAGCACAAGGATTCGTATCGCCTGCCAACGACACATTAAACATCAGCGTACACACCGACGGCGCCCGTATTGAGTTTCTTAACCATATGCTAAGCAGTTTCCTTGACAATGTCGACGGACGTGTCAATGGCGAAATTCACATTCGCGGACGTATGAAAGATATAAACCTTTACGGTGCATTATCTCCCAAAGGCAGCCTGCATCTGAAACCCACCAACACAACATACTATCTGTTGGGCGACACCGTGTACTTTACCCGAAACAGAATATCATTCAATAATGTATCATTCAGTGACAGATACGGTAACCGAGGCAAACTCAATGGTGACGTAACACATAGCAGTCTTAAAAGATTCGGTTGCCTATTCGATATAAAAGCCGATAATCTCCTTGCTTACGAAGAGGATAGATTTGGTGACAATGGATTCTACGGAACAGCATTCGTTACAGGAGACGCCCATTTCATTGCCAACGATAACGGAATAAGCCTCAGCGCCGAGATAGAGACCGACAACAACTCAAAATTTGTTTATAACGCTGCCGGACCTGAGGGAGCCACCGATAACCGCTTCGTAACCTTTACCGACCGTCGCGCACGACAAAGTACAATCCTCACCGAAGAGTCTTTAGTGTCAGAAAAGCCCACGAATGATATTCTAAGCCGCCTGCGCCTTGATTTTATGATAAATGTTACTCCCGGAATGCAATTACGTGTCTACACCAACACAATTACCGACGACTACATCGACATTTACGGAAGTGGCCCCATAAATGCTGTATACGACGAAAAAGAGGGATTCAGTATGAAAGGTAATCTAAATCTCACTCGTGGAACATATAAGTTCACTATGCAGGACATATTTCCCAAGGAGTTTAATATACAACCTGGAAGTACACTCGGTTTTAACGGCGACCCCTTCCTTGCCAATCTTAATTTAAAGACAATATACACCGTACCCTCGGCACCGCTAACCGACCTAAGCATCTCGGCCGAAAGACGTAAGAATGTAAAAGTAAACTGTCTTATGGACATTACCGGTACATTACAGAGTCCCAACCTCACATTCGGCATTGAACTGCCCGATGGTAACGAAGAGGAGCGTGAGCTGTTGGCCAGCGCCACAAGCACTCCCGAGCAGACCAATATGCAATTCATATACCTCATAGGAATTGGCAAGTTCTACACATACGACTACAATAATCAAGACACACAAAGCCAATCGTCCACAGTTATGGAGTCGCTCATTTCAAGTACTATCTCGGGACAGTTGAATAATATGATTTCTCAAATAACCGATAATAACAATTGGGACTTCTCGGGTAATTTCACAACAAGCGAGAAGGGTTGGAACAGTATGGAGGTCGAAGGTATGCTCAGAGGTCGCCTGCTCGATAACCGACTGCTTATAAACGGTAATTTCGGATATCGTGAAAACCCTCTTGCCAACAAAAACTTTATCGGCGACTTTGACGTACAGTGGTTGCTGAACAAGAGCGGAAACATAAGCCTAAAAGCATATAACAAGACCAATGACCGATATTTCTCGCGAACAACGCTCACCACACAAGGTGTTGGTATATTGCTTCGCCACGATTTCAACCATTGGCTGTCGCCATTCAAAAGAAACAATAAAAAAGAAGAAAAAGAAGAACAGAACAAATAAACTATTATATATGAGACATTTTACATCGGTTAAAGACATTGGCGACCTTAAGGCCGCTGTCAGAGAAGCGCTTGAGATAAAGGCCGATCGCTTCAAATACAACCATCTTGGCCGCAACAAGACCCTTATGATGGTATTTTTCAATTCCAGCCTGCGTACCCGACTGAGCACACAGAAAGCCGCCCTTAATTTAGGAATGAACGTCATTGTGCTCGATATCAACCAGGGTGCCTGGAAATTAGAGACCGAACGAGGAGTCATTATGGATGGAGACCGTCCCGAGCATATTCTTGAGGCAATACCTGTAATGGGCAGCTATTGCGACGTAATAGGTGTACGCTCATTCGCCCGTTTCGAAAACAAGAGCGACGACTATAACGAGGTAATACTCAATCAGTTCATAAAATACTCGGGCCGTCCCGTATTCTCGATGGAGGCTGCGACACGCCACCCTCTTCAGAGTTTTGCCGACCTCATTACCATAGAGGAACACAAACGCGTAGAGCGCCCTAAAGTAGTTCTCACTTGGGCTCCCCACCCCAAAGCACTGCCACAAGCCGTCCCAAACTCATTCGCCGAGTGGATGAACGCCGCCGACTACGATTTTGTCATCACCCACCCCAAGGGATACGAACTCGACCCTTCATTCGTTGGTAACGCACGCGTTGAGTACGACCAGATGAAAGCATTCGAGGGAGCACACTTCATATATGCAAAAAACTGGGCAGCATACAGCGATGAGAACTATGGAAAAGTACTATCTACCGACCGCAGTTGGACAGTCAGCGACCGTCAGATGGCCGTTACCGACAATGCATTCTTTATGCACTGCCTACCAGTACGTCGTAATATGATTGTAACCGACGATGTAATAGAGAGTCCTGGTTCACTCGTAATTCCCGAGGCTGCCAACCGTGAAATTTCGGCAACGGTAGTACTTAAACGCATCTTAGAGAGCCTTTAATCTTTTTCATCAGCAATTAAAAAACGATGCTCGATTGAGCATCGTTTTTTAATTATCTCTATCTTGTAAGAAGTCTCTTATATCTCCTCGACATTATCGAATTTACTCCACACACGCGCAAAACCATACTCCCCGACACAGCCCTGCGGAACATAAAGCACCGCATTGGCATATACCCCTGCATCGGCAATGTCACGAGAGCACATAGGCGCAGCCTCGGCATCTATTTGCAGACGTCTGAGAGCGCTGCAACCGCGAAAGGCCTGTTCCTCAACCGATTGCAGTGACTGTGGCAAACAAATCTCGGGAAGCGATGGGCAGTAGTAAAAAGCACCGTATCCAACGCTGAGTACCCCATCGTGAATATTAACCTTCTGCAACGAAACACACTTTGCAAGAATACCCTGCTCTACGATATTTACGCTTGGAGGCAGAGTAAATTCCTCTAACGACTCACACTCCCAAAAGGCGCCTTTATTTATAGCTGTCACACTATCAGGAAGTACTATGCTGCGCAGAGCCTTACATCCGCGAAAAGCCCAACTGCCAATGCTCTTTACGCCAAAAGGCAAATTCAGTTCTTTAAGCGATTCACAGCCACAGAAAGCATACTCATCGACAATATCAATACTACTACCGACAACAACACGCTCAAGTGCAGCGCATCCCTCGAACAAAGAAGCCTCGATGCCCACAAGATACTCGGGCAGACATATACTCTTAAGCGCAGTACATCCCGAGAAAGCTCCACTGCCGATAATAAGAACTTTATCGGCAAGAGCTACATTCTGTAACGCTGCACACCCCTTGAATGCCGATGCGCCAATTGCGCGCACGCTATCGGGAATAGTGACAGAAGAGAGTTGCTCGCACGAAGCAAAAGCCCCCTCGCCCACAGCCGACACATAATACTCCACCCCGTCGTGCTCTACTGCCGAGGGAATAACAACCTCGCCCTTATACACACCTTTTGCAACTGCAGCGCACTTATCCGCAGCGTCGAGATTAAAATTTATACCGTTGATTTTTACTACCATTGTCAAATGCTTTCTATAATTTTCTTTCCGCGAAGATAGTCAAAATATCAACATCTTGCATATCTCGACGAAAAAGAGTAATTTCGCGCAATATTAAACAGCTTCTAAATTTAAAGAGGAATTGATTTCAGTAGATAACATAAGAGTTGATTTTGGAGGGACACCGCTGTTTCACGATGTCAGCTTCATAATAAATAAAAAAGACCGCGTAGCGCTTGTAGGCAAGAATGGAGCCGGCAAGACCACACTGCTACGCATACTATCGGGCGAGCAGCAACCCACCGAAGGTGCTGTATCGCGTCAGCGCAATATAACCATCGGCTACCTGCCACAGGTGATGAAATTACAGGATGGTCGCACCGTATTCCAAGAGGCCGAGACTGCCTTTGAGCACATACACGAGATGGAGCAGGAGATTGAACGACTGAACAACGAGCTTGCCCTGCGCGACGATTACGAATCGCCCGAGTATCATCAGATAATAGAGGACTACACCCATCTTAATGAGCAATACACAATGATGGGTGGCAGCCACTACGAGGCCGAGATTGAGCGCGCCCTAATTGGATTGGGCTTTCGTCGCAGCGATTTCGAGCGCCCCACAAGCGAGTTCAGTGGTGGTTGGCGTATGCGCATCGAACTTGCCAAACTGTTGCTTAAGCACCCCGACCTTCTGCTGCTCGACGAGCCTACCAACCACCTCGACATCGAGAGCATTCAATGGCTCGAACAATTTCTTGCCCGCAGCAGCAATGCTGTGCTTCTTGTGAGCCACGACCGTGCATTCCTTAATGCTGTAACCAACCGCACAATAGAAATATCTTGCGGACGAATATATGACTATAAGTTATCGTACGACAAATTTATGGAGACACGTAAGGAGCGTCGCGAACAGCAGATACGCGCCTACGAGAACCAACAGAAAGAGATTGCCGACATAAAGGAGTTTATCGAGCGTTTCCGCTACAAGCCCACAAAAGCCGTACAGGTACAGAGCCGCATAAAACAGCTCGAAAAGATTGTGCCGATAGAGATTGACGAAGAGGACACAAGCCGTTTGCGTCTGAAATTTGCCCCTGCCACACGCAGCGGCAACTACCCCGTTATATGCGAGGATGTAGCAAAGTCTTTCGGCAGCCACACGGTGTTCAGCGGAGTTAATTTCACCATCAATCGCGGTGAGAAGGTAGCATTTGTAGGGCGTAACGGCGAGGGAAAGACCACTATGGTACGTTGTATATTAGGTGAGCTCGACCACGAGGGCACAATAACAATAGGACACAACGTGCAACCGGCCTATTTTGCACAGCATCAAGCACAGCTTTTGGACGAGAATCTGACGGTTTTTCAAACGATAGACAATGTAGCCACAGGTGATATACGTCTGCGAATACGCGATATTTTAGGAGCGTTTATGTTCGGCGGCGAGGCCTCGGACAAGCCCGTAAAGGTACTCTCGGGAGGTGAACGCAGTCGTCTGGCGATGATACGTCTGCTACTGCAACAGATGAATCTGCTCATCCTCGACGAGCCCACCAACCACCTTGATATGCAGTCAAAAGATGTTCTTAAAGAGGCCATCCGCGACTTCGACGGCACAGTAATCGTGGTGAGCCACGACCGTCATTTCCTCGACGGTCTTGTGACAAAAGTCTACGAGTTTGGCGACGGCAAAGTACGCGAACATCTTGGTGGCATATACGACTATCTTGCATCGAAAAATGCAGACAGCATCGGTGATGCACTCTCGATAAGCAAATCAGCCTCAGTTTCGACCACCCCAGCCGAAAAACCTGCTGCAAGCGAGAACCGACTGAACTACGAAGCCGAGAAGCAGTTGCAAAAACAGCGTCGAAAAATAGAGAAACTTATTGAGCAGAACGAGCAAGCGGTAGCCGAACTTGAATCGGCAATAGCGGCATTAGAGGATATTATGAGTACACCCGAGGGTAGTACACAACATAATTTCGAGAAATATGCGGCACTAAAAAAACAACTCGCCGAGGCCGAGAGTGAGTGGGAGCTGAATATGGAACAACTCGAGAATTTAAACCAATAACACAATAAAAATGAAAAAATTATTTATCTGCACTGCGCTAATCGTCGGGTTAGGCGCGTGTTCAACAGAAAAAAGTATGGAGACTAAACTTATTGGCAATATCGACACCACACAAGAGCCCGGTGTCGACTTTTTCCAGTATTCAACAGGCGGTTGGCAGAAGGCTAACCCTATGACCGATGAGTATGCACGTTACGGACAGTTCGATGCTCTGCGCGAGAAGAGCCGCGAACAGCTGAAAGAACTTGTATTGGAGCTTGCAGCAACAAAGAACGAGCCCGGCAGCAACGCTCAAAAGGTGGGCGACCTCTACAATATGGTAATGGACAGCACACGCCGCAACGAGCTTGGCACAGCACCCGTTAAGCCTCTTATGGACGAGGTTGCAGCCCTACAGAGCAAGAGCGAGATTATCCCCCTTATGGCACGTAACTACCGCAAGGGAATAAGCGGATTTTTCGGTACAGGTATAGGCACCGATATTATGTCGAGCAACGAGAATCAGTTAGGTGTATACCAGGGTGGAACAGCACTCCCCGAGAAGGAGTATTACAGCGACACCGACGAGGTATCGACAAATATACGTGTAAAATACCAGGAGTATATTGTAAATATGTTCAAGCTGCACGGATTCAGCGACGAGGAGGCGCAAAAGAGTATGCAGGCTGTTATGGCAATAGAGACACGTTTGGCAGCAAAGCATCTGAGCCGTGTCGAGCGTCGTAATCCTCTGAACAGCTACCACAAGATGACATGCGCCGAGTTAAAAAAGAGCGTTCCCGGAATAGATTGGGATACATATTACAACATCCTCGGCATCAACGGCATCGAAAACATCAACCTTGCACATCCCGAAGCGATAAAAGAGGTTGCTGCAATCATCAAGGAGAGTTCGATGGACAATCTCAAAGCTTATCTTCAGTGGAGAATCATTAGCTCTACATCTAACGAGCTTACCGACGCTCTCGAAGCCGAGTCATTTGCTTTCTATGGCACAGTGCTAAGTGGTAAGAAGGTACAGCAGCCCCGTTGGAAACGCGCTCTCGACGCTGTTAATGGTTCTTTGGGCGACATCATCGGTGAACTTTATGTAGCAAAGCACTTCCCCCCTGCTGCCAAAGAGCGTATGGTACAGTTGGTACGTAACCTTCAGATTGCTCTTGGCGAGCGCATCGATGCACAGGCGTGGATGAGCGCCGAGACAAAGAAGGCAGCACACGAGAAACTGAACACCTTTACCGTAAAAATCGGTTACCCCGACAAGTGGGAGGATTACAGCGGCCTTACAATAAACCCCGAGCTCAGCTATGCCGATAACTGCCGTAATATGTCGGAGTTCGAGTGGAACAAGCATATCGAGGAGAAGTGGGGCAAGCCCGTCGACCGCGAGGAGTGGCATATGACACCTCAGACAGTGAATGCTTACTACAACCCTACCACAAACGAAATTTGTTTCCCCGCAGGCATTTTGCAGTATCCCTTCTTTGATATGAACGAGGACGATGCATTCAACTATGGTGCCATAGGCGTTGTTATCGGTCACGAGATGACACACGGATTCGACGACCAGGGTCGTCAGTTCGACAAAGACGGAAACTTTGCCAACTGGTGGACCGAGGAAGACTCGAAGAACTTCAACGAGCGCACACAGGTAATTGTCGACTTCTTCGATAAGATTGAGGTTCTTCCCGGACTTAACGCAAACGGCAAGCTCACCCTGGGCGAGAATATTGCCGACCACGGCGGTCTTATGATTGCAATGCAGGCATTCCGCAACGCAACAAAGGACAACCCCCTTCCCGTTGTCGAGGGATTCACACCCGAGCAGCGCTTCTACCTCTCTTATTCAGGTGTATGGGCAGGTCACGTTCGCGACGAGGAGATTCGCAACCTCACAAAGAGCGACGTTCACTCGCTCTCACGCTGGAGAGTAAACGGCACTCTGCCCCACATCGACGACTGGTACACAGCATTCGGCATTACCGAGGAGAGCCCGATGTTCGTTCCCAAAGAGCAGCGTCTCGATATTTGGTAAGAATAATATTATTCTCTAACCATTTTATTTACAATAGAGAATATGCCAATAAAAGTACCAACAGGGCTTCCCGCCCTGCAAGCAGTAAAAAATGAAGGTGTGCCCGTCGAGGAATTAAAATCCTCGACGGGTAACACCCTGCATATAGCACTGCTTAATCTGATGCCGATGAAAGAGACCACCGAGGCCGATTTTATACGCATCCTATCGAGCACAGATGCCGAGGTTGAACTAACGCTGATGAAGCTCGATACTCATACGCCGAAACACGCTTCGCCGCAGCATATGCAACAGTACTACAAAGGATTCGGCGAGTTGCGTCACCGACATTTCGACGGACTGATAATAACGGGAGCACCCATCGAGAAGATTGAGTTCGAAGAGGTTACCTACTGGCCCGAGCTATGCGTAATATTCGAGTGGGCACAGAGTAACGTAACATCTACCCTCTTTGTCTGTTGGGCTGCACAGGCCGGGTTATATTACAAGTTTGGAATACAGAAATATCTGTTACCCAAGAAGATGTTCGGACTATTCCCACACACCCTGCTACGCAACGATGTACCGTTGTTCGAGGGATTCGGCGGCACACACTACGTGCCACATAGCCGTCACACCGATATTCATCGCGAGGCAGTAGTTGCCGAAGAGCGCATAGAGCTTCTCTCCGAGTCGGCCGAGTCGGGTGTATATATTATGCAGGAGCGCGGAACACGCAATTTCTTCATCACAGGACACTCGGAATATGCTCTGAAAACCCTTGACGAGGAGTACAAGCGCGACCTTTCAAAAGGGCTCCCCATAGAACCACCCAAGAACTACTATCCTAACGACGACCCCACGCAACAACCACAAGCATTGTGGCAGAGCGATGCCCGAAAGCTATTCGGTAATTGGCTGAAATACTACGTAAAATAACGTAATAAAACCTAACCTTATGAAAAAGCTACTAACCTTAGCTGTTGCACTGCTTGCATTAGCAGGCTGCACACAAGAACGCACAAAGCCGCTCGACATCATCCCGATGCCGCTCGTGACAGAGCTGCAAAGCAGCAGTTTCAAGTTCGACAAAGAGAGCAAACTGGCTATAGAAGCACCCGAGAGCATAGTAAATAATCTGACAAAATATTTAGGCACCACCCCCCTATCACTCGCTGTCGACAACAGCGCACAAAAGAACACTCTTGCGCTTAAAATAAGCGAAAAGGTCGATGGTATAGCCTCGCCCGAAGGCTACGTATTAACAACCGACGCAAACGGAGTTAATATTGAGGCAACAAGTGAAACCGGTCTTTTCTACGGAATACAGACCGTATTACAGTTTATCGACAACGAAGGCGGTGTACCATACGGTCGTATCGTCGACGAGCCACGCTTTGCCTACCGAGGAATGATGCTCGACGTATCGCGTCACTTCTTCGACAAGAATTTTGTACTAAAGCAAATTGACGCCCTTGCGCGTTACAAGATGAACCGCCTGCACCTACACCTTACCGATGCAGCAGGCTGGCGCATCGAGATAAAGAAATATCCTCGTCTGACACAGCTTGGAGCGTGGCGCGACCACCCTGTGTGGAAAGTGTGGTGGAACAGCGGTCGTAAATATGCCGAAGAGGGCACTCCCGAGGCTCACGGCGGCTACTACACACAGGATGATATTCGCGAGATTGTTGCCTACGCAGCCGAGCGACAAATAACAATAATCCCCGAGATTGAGATGCCCGCACACAGCGAAGAGGCACTCACCGCCTATCCCGAATTTTCCTGCACACACGAGCCCTACAAACAGGCCGATTTCTGCGTAGGTAACGAAAAGACTTTCGAGTTCTTAGAGAATGTACTCAGCGAGGTTATCGAGTTGTTCCCCTCGGAGTATATTCACATTGGTGGCGACGAGGCCGGAAAAGCATCGTGGAAAACCTGCCCTCTGTGTCAGAAACGTATGAAAGAGGAGGGATTGAAAGATGTCAACGAGCTTCAGAGCTATCTTATACACCGTGTAGAGAAATTTATAAACAGCAAAGGCCGTCAGATTATCGGTTGGGACGAGATTCTTGACGGAGGTCTTGCACCCAATGCAACAGTAATGTCGTGGCGCGGTACCGAGGGCGGACTAAAGGCTGCATCTATGGGCCACAAGGCAATTATGTCACCCGGCACACACTGCTACCTCGACCAATATCAAGATGCGCCCCACACGCTCCCCGAGGCTATCGGCGGCTATCTGCCACTAAAGAAAGTATACAGCTACAACCCCGTCCCCGACACACTCGACTGCGAGCAGGCAAAGCTCATCTATGGCGTACAAGGCAACCTTTGGGCCGAGTATATCCCCACTCCCGAGCATATGGAGATGATGATTTACCCCCGTATCCTCGCTATTGCCGAGGTTGGCTGGAGCGCAGTGGAGGTTAAGAACTACGACTGTTTCCGCAACCGCGCCCTCACAGCTGTGGACTATCTGAAGAGCAAAGGCTACAATCCCTTTGACCTTGCAAACGAGACAGGTAATCGCCCCGAGGCCGATGCACCCATCAACCATCTTGCCATTGGCAAAAAAGTGACGTACGCCCGCCCCTACTTTAAAGGCTATGCAGCAGGCGGCGACACTACACTTGTCGATGGACTGCGAGGCGCTTGGAACAACAACGACGGAGTATGGCAAGGCTTTATAAAAGGTGGTGTAGATGTTACAATCGACCTGGGCGAAAGCAAGGCTGTAAAATCCATCGGTGCCGATTTTATGCAAATTTGCAACCCCGAGATATTTATGCCCGCCGAGGTTGTTATCTCAATTTCCGAGGACAACGAGAAATTCGAGGAGCTGACACACATCGACCACGAGATTGTGCGCGACGATGCACTTACATTCAAGAATTTTGCGTGGAAAGGTGAGGCTAAAGGCCGTTACATACGTTACGTGGCACGTCCCGGACAGTATGGCGGATGGCTCTTTACCGACGAAATTGTTGTAGAATAAGGAATACTTCTATTATAAAAGGATATAGGCAGGTGCGCGCACCTGCCTATTCCTTTTTATATCAGCGACCGAAGCGCGAGGTATCCACCTCTTTTATCTCGCGCTTTTGGTATCCACCGAAGCGATAGACAAAGTTGAGCGAGAAGAAACTTGTATAATGATTATTATCCATCTCCATCTTCTGCCCCTTATAGTCGAGTGAAAGGTCAGGCGAATATGTGTCAAAAATATCGTTCCAACGGAGTGTCAGCGAGGCCTTTTTCTTGGCAAAAGTCCAACGGGCACCGGCAGTAACACTTGCCATAGTGGGAATATCAAATGTACCCTGAGCAGCAGGCGACTGAATAAACCCATTAAGTTCCAAAGAGATAGCTTTGGAAAGGATAAAATTATTATTTAACGTAGCCACAGCAGCCCAATTATCGCGCACAAAGCCGAGGTCGAAAAAGTCGTCGCAACGCTGGTGCATATACAATCCGGTAAGAGTAGCTCTGCTGTCGAGCCAATTACCTACCTTCACAGGGACAACAAAATTCACGCCCATCTGTGCCAGATAGTTCCAGTTGAGCATTTTGTATATAAGCACCAGACGCTCACTCGACTGATAGGGTGCCTGCGCAAAGAGTTTATCATTATAAATATAGAAAAGACCGGCAACATATTTCTGCTTGTAGATATAATTTACATTCATATTATAAGTTGTGAGCGGACGCAGCCCCGGCGAGCCGTGCATTTCGCTGTAACCATCGAGATAATTTACCGTTGCCTGCATAGCCCAATAGCTTGGGAAAGTCTTATCGACCGAGAGCGACGCTTGCAATATGTGATTGGGATTGCGAAACCACGTGAGCGAACCTTGCGGATAGAACGACCACTTTTTATAGTCGCCAATCTGATAGTATTCTCCTGTTGCCGAGAGGTTGAACGAAACACCCGAGGCATACTGCTTGCCTGCCGAGAGATAGAGCGATGCTGTTGTCTCGTCGAGCCTTTCATCTACATCGGGAACCGACTGTGCAAGAGTTGCACTGTAACGCTGAAAATTCTCGGTCGAGATATATTTATATGACGCACCGTAACCGAGAGTCCATCCGCGAGAAAGCGAATGTTTTCGGTCGGTATACGTCGAGAGGCTGTTTATACTCTGCCCCGAGGTGTAGGCAACATTGGCAAGAGCATTGTTCTCTCTATAGAGCACCGACATACGACTATTGTCATTCCGTTTAAAGTTAGTAAAATCGACACCGCCCGAAAAACCCTCGCCCAACTGCACATTAAATGCTATATTATGCATACGGTTGCAATCGTCCGTGGTATTACTCTCGGATTTTTGGAAATTACCGTCCGATAGCGAGTGAGTATCTGATGTAGGGAAGAAATAGCCCGAATAGGCAAGTGAGAGATTGTTTTTATCGCTAAAATTATACTCAAAAGCAGCACGATAGTTATGTTTCGACCCCTCGACTAAACTAAGTTGATTTTGTCGGATGTCATACACCTTGCCATCGTATAAATGTAACGATTGACTGTTTATCTTCTGTGCCTCGGCATACTCCGCCACATTATACATAAGGTCAAATGCTATTTTTGGTGTTGCGAAGCGCAGATTGGCGTGCGCACCATAATTATCGGTGTAACGATTAGAGTAATCGGCCCCGACCTCGCCTTGCAAAATATAATCCTTACTCTTTTTAAGCCGGATATTTACTACAGCACCACGCACGTGAAAATGAGGAGGCGCACTATACATTACATCGGCCCCCTCGACACGATCGACGGGAGTGCTGCGCAACAGTGCTGCCAACTGCTCGGCAGTCATCGATGAGGGGCGACCGTTGAGCACTACAGTGAGCGACCCTGCGCCTGCAAGCGAAAGGGCGCCATCGGCACTCTCCGAGACACCGGGGATTCTTAGCATTGCCTCGTATGCATTATTGGCGGTGCTGCTCTGTGCCATTGCCTCGACGTCGTAGGCAAGCGCCCCATTCTCGACACGCACAAGCGGACGCTCGGCAGTTACCACAATCTCCAATAATTCTTCGCCTTTTTGTTTTAATACTATTGTACCCACGTTACGCTTGTCCGAGATAATCTCTTTATGAAAATAGGATAGGTGCTGCACTATAAGACGAAATTTATCAAGCGACGATGGTATTACAAAGGTACCATCGGCAGCAGTTATTACAACATCTACAAATGTTGAGTCGGGAGTTTGCAGTACCACGCTTGCTCCCTCGACCGCCTGAGACTGCTCATTGACCACACTACCTGTTATCTCCTGAGCCACAAGCGATGAAACAGGAATTATCAACAGAAAAAAAGAGATAAATATTTCATAAAAAATAGTTAAAAAGGTTTCTATAAAATAGACGCACAAAATAGTAAAAAGTTACAATAAAAAAGAAAAAATTGCAAAAAAACATAATATTAAAAGATTTAGAGCTATCTTAGCAGTAAAAGAGAGAAAGTATGAAACTTATAATATTGGATTTTGACGGGACAATAGGCGACACAAAGAGCCTCATCGTTAGTACCTTTCAGCAGACAATCAAGGAGCTTTGTTTGGAGCCACGCACCGACGAGGAGTGCGCAGCCACCATAGGACTTCCATTGAAAAAAGCATTTATGACGCTCTATACAATAGATGATGCCACAGGCGAACTATGCACCGACACCTATCGCCGGATATTCTATCGTAACAACACTCTCGGTGCAGTAAGGCCCTTTCCACACACCATAGAGACACTACGCAAGCTACACGAGCAAGGCTATACCCTTACTGTTGCCAGCAGCCGCAACCGTCACACATTGAACGAGTATATAGACGAGATGGGGATTAAAGAGATAATATCCCTTGTCATTGGTGCCGATGACACCGAAAAAGCCAAGCCCCACCCCGAACCTGTACTAAAGATTCTGCAACACTTCTCGTGCAATGCCGACGATGCCATAGTCGTTGGCGATACACATTTCGACATTCTAATGGGAGTACGTGCAGGCTGTCACACCTGCGGTGTTACATACGGCAACGGCAAACGCGAGGAGCTTATCGCAGCCGGTGCAGAGTATGTTATAGAAGATTTTGCAAAATTGGCCGATATTTTATAAAATTTCACTATTTTCGCAAGTTAGTAGCATTGAACAACCAAATAAAAACAATAGACACTATGTACAAATTTAAACCTATCCTAAAATCGATGCTGTGGGGTGGCGAGAAGATTCTCCCCTACAAAGGAATAGTATCGGACCAGAAACAGATTGGCGAGAGTTGGGAAATTTCGGGAGTAAAAGATAACGAGTCGGTAGTTGCTGAGGGGCCCGATGCCGGCCTCAAATTGCCCGAGCTTCTCGAGCGCGACGGAGCAAAATTGGTTGGTGCAGCCAACTACGAGCGTTTCGGCAATGAGTTTCCCCTGCTGATAAAATTCATCGACGCCCGTCAAGACCTCTCTATTCAGGTTCATCCCAACGATGAGCAGGCGTGGGAGCGCCACCGGTCAAAGGGAAAGACCGAGATGTGGTATGTCGTAGACGCCGACCCCGGCAGCAGCCTTCGTTCGGGCTTTGCCAAGCAGGTGACACCCGAGGAGTATGAAGCCAGCATCGCCGATAACACCATCACCGACCTTTTGGCCGAGTATGACATTCACGCAGGCGACCTCTTCTTCCTGCCCGCAGGACGCATCCACTCCATTGGTGCCGGTGCCTTTATTGCCGAGATTCAGCAGACCTCGAACATCACCTACCGCATTTACGACTTTAATCGCGTTGATGCCAACGGCAACCCCCGAGAGCTGCACACCGAGCAGAGCAAGGCTGTCATCGACTATAGCGTACAGGATGACTACCGCACACACTACAAGGCCGAGGACAACAAACGTGTAGAACTTGTTTCGTGCCCCTATTTTACCACATCGCTCTACAACCTCACCGAGCAGCAGAACATCGACCTTTCGAGCCTCGACTCATTTGTCATTATCATCTGCACCGAGGGCGAAGGCAAGATTACCGATAACAACGGCGAAGAGATTCAGATGCGTCAGGGTGAGTCGATTCTTGTTCCTGCAACAGCAACTGCACTGAACATTGTCCCCAATGGCAAGATGAAGATTCTTACAAGCCGGATTTAATTGTAACTCATTATATTTAAACCAAATGGGCTGTTTCCTCGAAGAAACAGCCCATTTGGTTTAAGAAACTGTTTAAATGCTCTTCAGATACTCTGCCGCCGACATCGCACACCGCTCGCCATCTACCGCAGCCGAGACTATACCTCCTGCATATCCGGCCCCCTCGCCACAAGGGAAGAGTCCTTTTATCTGTGCGTGTTGCAACGTCTCATTATCGCGCACAATGCGTACGGGCGACGATGTCCGCGTCTCCACTCCAATGAGCGTTGCCTCACGGGTAAGGAAACCATGCGACGCACGTCCGAAATTCTCGAATCCACGTTGCAGGCGCGCCCCAATGAATTTTGGCATCCAAAAGTGCATCGGCGAAGATATTAATCCCGGAGCATACGAGCTATCGGCAAGGTCGTAACTTAATTTACCACGTACAAAATCGGTCATACGCTGTGCAGGTGCCGTCTGTCGGCGGTTACCCATTATCCAGCATAGACGCTCCAATTTCTCTTGAAAAGCCAGCACACGCAGCGGCGAATCGGGCGATACAGAGTCGAAACCCTCAATATCTATCTGTAGGTCGGGTAAAGCGACATCCTCGCTGTTTATCTGTACCACCATTCCCGAATTACTCCATTTTCCGCCACGATGCGATGGCGACATTCCATTTACAAGCAGTTCTTCGCTACCCGATGCCGAAGGCACAACCACACCACCTGGACACATACAGAAACTATATACACCGCGCCCGTCGACCTGCGTGGTGAAGCTATACTCGGCAGGTGGCAGATATTTTCCCCTGCCCTGAGGGTTATGGTACTGTATCTGGTCGATGAGCTGCGAGGGATGCTCGAGACGCACACCGACAGCAATACCCTTAGCCTCAAGAGCCACTCCCGAAGCGTGTAGATTGCGGTAAACATCCTTTGCCGAATGTCCCGTTGCAAGAATCACTGCATCGGCAAGAAATTCGCCTCGATTGGTGCGTATTCCGCACACACGACCTGCACTCATAAGTAGCTCCTCCATACGTGTACCGAAATACACCTCGCCACCGCATCTTACTATTGTTCCGCGCATATTCTCAATTATTCGCGGCAGTTTATCGGTTCCCAAATGCGGGTGAGAATCGGAGAGAATAGACGCGCTTGCCCCGTGCTGACAGAATATGTGCAAGATACCCTCGTTGCTACCACGCTTTTTGCTGCGAGTGAAAAGTTTTCCATCGGAATAGGCACCTGCACCACCCTCGCCAAAGCAGTAGTTCGACTCTGGGTCTACATTGTGAGTACGAGCAATATTTGCAACGTCGACCTTACGGCTGCGCACATCCTTTCCTCGCTCCACGACAATAGGACGCACCCCCTGCTCAATGAGTTTAAGAGCTGCAAATAATCCTGCGGGGCCTGCACCAACCACAATAACAGAACGCTTCCCCTCGACACTTTTGTATTCGCGAGGAATAAACTCATCGGCAGGTGGCATCTCATTAAGGAACAGACGCACCGTAAGATTCACATATATAGTACGCTGACGCGCGTCGATGCTGCGACGCAGAACCCTCACAGCAGTCATACTGCGCACATTATGCCCTTTTTCGCGTGCAAGATACTCTTTTATAGCCTGCTCGCTTGCCGCCACCTGCGGCAACACACGTATCTGATAATCGTAAGTCATTATTCTATTCTATATAATAATCAACCAAAAATAATACGGAACGCCTCCTCGACCTTAGAAGCCGGATGTACCTTTATCTCGAATCGCGCCAGGTCGAGTCTCTTGATATTTGCAGCGGGAACTATTATCTCTTTGAATCCTAATTTCTGTGCTTCGGCAATGCGTTGCTCAATGCGATTGACGGGACGTATCTCGCCCGAGAGTCCCACCTCGCCCGCCATACAGAGTGTAGGTTCAATCTCGACATCCATATTACTCGATAGTATGGCCGAAATTACAGGAAGGTCAATCGCAGGGTCGTTCACACGCAATCCGCCTGCAATGTTCAGATAGACATCTTTCTGTGCAAGTTTGAATCCTACACGTTTCTCAAGAACAGCAAGAAGCATATTCATTCGACGTGTATCGAATCCCGTTGCCGAACGCTGCGGAGTACCGTATACAGCACTGCTCACAAGCGACTGAACCTCTATTAGGAAAGGACTAACCCCCTCTATTGCCGAGGCTATTGCAACACCACTCATTCCATTGTGTCGGTCGCCAAGAAGCAGTTCAGAAGGGTTGTTCACCTGTCTTAGTCCCTCGCGACGCATCTCGTATATACCAAGCTCGGCTGTGCTGCCGAAACGATTTTTTATCGAGCGAAGAACGCGGTAGATATGATGTTGGTCGCCCTCGAACTGTATGACGACGTCTACAATATGTTCCAGAATCTTGGGACCTGCAATAGCGCCATCCTTTGTAATGTGACCTATGAGAATAACAGGGACATTATTCTCTTTGGCAAACTTCAGCAGCATTGCAGTGCACTCGCGCACCTGCGACATACTACCCGGCGATGAGTCTACAGCCTCGCTGCACATTGTCTGTATAGAGTCGATGACAAGCAGTTCGGGTTGCACATTCTTCACGTGAGTGAAAATTGTTTCAAGCAACGTCTCACACACAATCATACAGCCCGAGCGTGGATGTTCGATGCGGTCGGCACGCAGTTTTATCTGTTGCGCACTCTCCTCACCCGATACATAAAGCACCCTTCTATCGGGCAGATTCAGCATCGTCTGAAGCACAAGAGTCGATTTTCCGATTCCCGGTTCGCCACCCAGCAGCACCATTGAGCCGGGAACAAGACCACCGCCAAGAACACGGTTCAGTTCGGAATCGCCCAGGTCAATTCGTGGCAATTCATCGGTTGATACAGTATCTATCAGCACCGGCTGCGATAGCTGTTTAGCACTGCTTGCCGACGACATACGCACCGACGAGGTCGCACGCACCACCTTCTCGACAAAACTGTTCCAAGCACCGCATCCCGGACATTTTCCGGCCCACTTTGGCGACTCGTAACCACACTCATTGCACAAAAAAACACTCTTTTCCTTTGCCATAGAATATGCTTCAAAATTTTAGGAGTGCTAAGATAATTCAAGAGTATCGCATTAACAAGAGTTACATTTTTTTATTTCAACATTTTTTGTACTTTTGCTGCAAAGAACAGTTTCTAAGACCCGTTTTAATCGTTACTTATGAAATGCATTTATAGAGAATCGGATATATACGCTGGGGCAATAAAAACAATATACTATCTACCGAGTGGAAACAACAACATTGCCGACAGCTATATCAGCAACAACTGCAAGAAGTTTACAGAGTACCTGCACAAGAACGGGATAGGTACTTATTGTATAAACATACTGCCGACGCCGCCAATGAGCGACGAAGAGCTATCGTTGCGCAGTAATCCGCATTGGTCACAAAGCAAGAGAGCTATGCTTTCGCAGGGTTCTTTCACGGCCATCATAGACACCGAACTATCGGACGACGACATTCCCATTGCCGAGATTCTCTTCGAAGAGATTCCCGACAACGAAAGCGAAGAATTGCTTCGCAAGCGTATATACACCGTACTGAACAAAATAATTGATATAGAAAAACAGTACGGCTACTACACATTACAGGGCGGAAACATACACTATCGCCTCCCCGAAACAACAACCTCGCCCGAGGAGAAAAATTTCATTGCCGCCGACCTTATTGCCGATGCCATTGGCACATCCGAGGAAATAGTTCTAAGCGACATACGCATCGATAATAATTTCGAGATTACACTACCCCTATACCCTAACATAAAGATAGAGCTTGCACCACTCCCAAAAGCACTGTATATACTATTATTGCGCCATCCCAAAGGTTTTCCTCTTAAGGAGATTAACGATTATGGCAACGAACTCATAAAAATATATTGCCGAATATCGGGTAGACAAAACCCGAGCGTAATAAAGCGCCTGTTCGATAGTATGACCAACCCCACACTAAATACGCTACACCAGAACCTCTCTATTATAAGACACGAATTTTTACAGAAACTACGTAGCGACATTGCACAGCGTTACATCCCCACGCAGGGACGCTATCAACTGCACCGCATCCCCCTCGACAGCAGCAAGATTACCCTGCCTGCCGAATTAACCTGCGCCTAACCGCCCTACATTGCGTGTAGGGGCGATTTCCAATCGCCAGAAGCACCGGAAAAGCAACTTTCAAACACAACCTACTCACATAAAGAAAGCAAATAAGTATAAACCGGCTATCATTTGCCACAATTATGTTATAAAAAGAATCATTATCGGCCATTTACTTGCTAATATACCGCTATTTTGATAAATTTGCAGCCGCAAGCAGGGAGTAGTTTAAGCCTGCTACACAGATAGACGATGAAAGTAATGAAATTCGGCGGAACCTCGGTTGGCTCCGTAAACAGCATATTAAATTTAAAAAGCATTGTCGAGGCAGCAGCTGCCAACGACAAAGTGATAGTAGTAGTCTCGGCACTGGGTGGCATAACCGATAAACTCATAAAGACATCGCAGATGGCGGTAGAGGGCAATCTTGCCTTTAACGATGAGTTCCAGCACATTGTAGCGCGTCACCACGAACTCATATACAGCATTATAGATGACGAGGAGAGACGTACCACCCTACTCCAAGAGGTAGACAAACTGCTCAACGAACTCGACAACATCTATCAAGGTCTTGCACTCATAAACAATATCACATCCAAAAGCGAGGCTACAATAGTGAGCTACGGCGAGAGAATTTCGAGCCGCATTGTCACAGCTCTCATCGACGGAGCCGTACGCTACAATGCCCGTCAGTTCATAAAAACCGAGGTAAAGCACAGCAAGAATATACTTGCCAACGAAGCAACCGAGCAGCTTATACACGAGCAGTTCGATAGTCGCAACGACCGCATCGTGGTTGTCCCCGGCTTTATTTCGCAAGACATTGAGAGTGGCGACATTACCAATCTTGGTCGCGGTGGTTCCGACTATACAGCAGCCATAATAGCAGCAGCCCTTAAAGCCGATATTCTGGAAATATGGACCGATGTCGACGGATTTATGACTGCCGATCCCAAAGTTATAAACACCGCCTACACTATAAACCGACTGAGCTACGTCGAGGCAACCGAGCTTTGTAATTTCGGTGCAAAGGTCGTTTATCCCCCTACAATATACCCCGTATTTAAAGCGAATATTCCCATAGCAATAAAGAACACCTTCAACCCCGACGGCAAGGGCACCATAATAAGTGCCGAGAGCGACTCGGGCGGCCGACTCATCAAGGGAATATCGAGCATCAACGATACCGATCTGCTCACTGTGCAGGGATTAGGTATGGTGGGTATTGTGGGTGTCAACCACCGTATCTTCAAGACACTTGCCGACGCCGACATCAGTGTGTTCCTTGTTGCTCAGGCATCATCGGAGAACAGTACCTCTATCGGTCTGCGTCACGTCGATGCAGCAATGGCTTGCGATGTTCTTAACAAGGAGTTTGCAAAGGAGATTTCTATGGGTCTTATGGAGCCTGTGACAGCGGTGAGCAACCTCTCTACCGTTGCCATTGTGGGCGAGAATATGCGCCATAACCCCGGCATCATAGGCAAGCTCTTTCAGACACTCGGCCGTAACGGTATTAATGTGATAGCCTGCGCACAGGGTGGTCAGGAGACAAACATATCGTTTGTAATAAAAGACAAGCTGCTGCGCAAGACACTGAACGTTATTCACGACTCGTTCTTCCTATCGGAGTACAAGGTTCTTAACCTCTTCATCTGCGGAGTGGGAACAGTAGGTGGCAGCCTTATCGAGCAGATTGCATCGCAGCGCAAGAAACTGATGGAGGAGCACAGCCTTAAACTGAATGTCGTTGGAATAGCCAACAGCCGTCACGCCATATTCGACCGCGAGGGGCTCGACCTAACAAGCTACCGTCAGGCGCTTGCCGACAGCCCCGAGAGCAATATTCTGCGTATGCGCGACGAGATTATCAAGATGAATATCTTTAACTCGGTATTTGTCGATTGTACTGCAAACAGCGATGTTGCATCGCTCTACAGCGACTTTTTAGAGCATAATATTTCTGTTGTGGCAGCCAACAAGATTGCCGCCTCGTCGGACTATGCGACATACAGCCATTTGAAGCACATTGCCCGTCAGCGTAACATAAAATTCCTGTTCGAGACCAATGTGGGTGCGGGCCTGCCAATCATTAACACCATCAACGACCTTATTAACAGCGGTGATAAGATTCTGAAGATTGAGGCAGTGCTCAGTGGCACACTGAACTTTATTTTCAATATGCTCAGCTGCGAAGTACCCCTTAGCGAGACAGTGCGCCTTGCACAGGAGAAGGGTTACAGCGAACCCGACCCGCGCATCGACCTCAGTGGGAAGGATGTTATACGCAAACTCGTTATCCTTGCTCGCGAGGCAGGATATGCCATCGAACAGAGCGACGTCGAAGCCAACCTCTTTATCCCCGACGAACTTTTCGAGGGTTCGCTTGAGAATTTCTGGGAGCGCCTGCCCGACCTTGACGCCGACTTCGAGACCGAGCGTCAGAAGATGGAGAGCGAGAAGATGCGTTGGCGATTCATCGCAAAATATCAGGATGGCAAGGGAAGCGTATCGCTGTGCAAAGTAAACCGTCACCACCCCTTCTACAACCTCGAAGGGAGCAACAATATTGTCCTGCTCACCACCGAGCGCTACAAGGAGTACCCGATGCTCATAAAGGGTTACGGTGCCGGAGCCGGCGTAACGGCAGCAGGAGTCTTTGCCGATATTATGAGAATAGCGAATATCTAATAAAAAAGATTGATGGGTTGCCAACAAGCAACCCATCAATCTTTTTTATCTGCGTACACCTCGCAACAGAATAGCAGTAGCTTTTTCCCTATTCGAAGAGAAACTGAACAGTTTCAGAATCTTTTCGAAGTATCGCGAATCGACCATTCGCGGTTCCATAATCTTAAGTGCCTCCAACTTATTATCGTCAAAAGAGAAGAGAGACAACAGTTTATAGCACTGCTCCGAAGAGAAATAAGAGCCGAAAGATGCAATCTCAATCAACTGCAACTTATTCTTGTCGAAAGAGGTCTCTTTTACATACTTATAGAACTTTTTAAAATCGGCACCACGCATAGCTCTTACCTCGCGTTGGTCCCTATCGCGACCGCGTAACTCCACACGCTCTTCACTCACACTGCCTGCCCAATTCTGTGCATCTGCCGATGCCGAGCCTGCCACAAACAACAGCATCATCAGCATCAATCTTCCTAAATTTTTCATAGCTGTATCTTTTTAAAGGATTATTCTGCGACAAAGATAAAAGGAGAAAAAACGCACATCAAGATTATTTTCCCTATTCGATAGTAGGATTTTTCCTAAAATGTTGTATCTTCGCAGCGTCTTGTTCCGCAAACAGTCTCCTTTGGAGATGCGGATTAAAAGGGAAACAGGTGAGAGTCCTGTACAGTCCCGCTGCTGTAAGCTCTTTATTATGAGCCTCATCCATTCTAAGAAACCACTGCCCCAATGAGGGTGGGAAGGAGGAGCGAGGTAGAGTAAGTCAGAAGACCTGCAAGACGAGTCAATTGCTCATATTACCTTCGAGGAGAGGTACGAGTCATTGTTTTATTCAACATTTTTTTGCCAATGCAGACGCACCGCATCATAAAAGCGTGCTATGTGGGACTTTTTGCAGCATCCTTGCCTCTGTGCAGTATATTGGCGCAGAGCGACGACTCTTTGCGCCAATTAGACACATTGATAGTAGACGGAAATCGTGTAAGCAGCATCGAAAGTTCTGCTCCTATACAGCAATTATCGGCACAGGAGATTGAGCGTCTGGGTGTTACCAACGTGGGTGATGCGATGAAACACCTTAGCGGTGTTACGGTTAAAGATTATGGCGGCATTGGCGGACTTAAGACCGTATCGATACGAGGGATGGGAGCGCAGCACACAGCTGTATTTTACGACGGTGTTGCTGTTGGCGACTGCCAAACAGGGCAGGTCGACTTAGGGCGTTTCTCGACCGACAATCTCGCAGGACTGCAACTGCTCATTGGCGAGGGTGACGATATTTACCGTTCGGCGCGTATGCTTGCATCGGCGGGAAGTGTCTCGTTAGAGACGCATCTGCCACAAGCAAGAACATTCAAAGCGAGTGCAAGAGCCGCCTCGTTCGACAGCTATCAGGCAAATATCTATCTTGCCGACAAGATAGGCAAGCAGTCGCAAGCATCGCTATTCATCGATTATACAAATGCCATTGGTTGCTACCGTTTCGACATTGACGGTGCAGGCAGCAGCATAAGCGGACAACGCATAAACTCGGATATCGAGAGTTTGCGCGCCGAAGCTAATTTCCGTTGGAGCAAAGAGAGACACACGTTGCGTGCAAAGGTTTACGGTTTCTGCTCGGAGCGAGGCATCCCCGGAGCTGTTATTGTAGATAATCCGCTGAGCAGCGAAAGACTACTCTCGCGCAATATCTTCGGACAGATGTTTTACGAATTTGCAGCATCGCCCGAAGTAAGGATGAAAGCCTCTTTTAAACAGAATTACAGCTACGACAGTAACCGCCAACCCGCCACCGCCGGGGCAGCGACAAGACACACTTTCGAGCAGCACGAGAGTGACCTCGCGTACACCCTCAAATGGCAGCCGAGCGAAAAATTCACTCTTGCCCTTGCCGAAGAGCTTATATATAACACCCTATCGACAAGCAATCGGCATAATGTTATGTCGGCAAGTCCCAACCGATTGACAATGCTATCGGCGGTGAGTGTGCGTTACAGCAGCGCCACGCTATGCGCCACCGCCTCGCTCTTGCACTCAAACAGCAACGAATGGAGCAACAAAGGCGAGGTTGCCCCCCGACGGTCGCGTCTCTCACCCTCTTTCTCGCTTTCTCTCTACCCCATTGGACGCTCCCTGTGCTTGCGAGCATCGTACCGCGATATTTTTCGACTACCGACATTTGGCGACCTATACTACCGCGAGAGTGGCAATTTCAAGCTGCGTCCCGAAAAGAGCCGTATGCTGAATATCGGTGCTGCATACTCACTGCCGCAAACAGGAATATTACAAGAACTGACCCTCTCGGCCGACGCATATTATGGTCGCGTCACCGACAAGATTGTAGCTGTCCCCGGCATATTTATCTGGAAGATGAGCAATGTAGACGAGGTTAGCCTCGGCGGTGTCGACACAAATATCTCGGCCGATATTACCTTGGGACACTCGCATCTTGAGCTATCGGGAGCATACAGCTATATGCACGCTGTTGATGACACCGAGGGCTCGGCGGTAAAAGGCGAACAGATTATATACACCCCGCGACACTCAGGCTCGTGTTCGGCAGCACTGCGTACCTCGCTTTTCGATGCAGGCTACTCACTTGTGTGGAGCAGCGAGCGCTACCGTCTGGCACAGAATATCCCATCGTCGCGTGTCGACGGCTACTGCGACCACTCTCTATGGCTATCCCGCGATTGGGCGATAGGAAAATCGACACTGAGCACCCGCATCGAAGCAATGAATCTACTCGATAAAAACTACGAGATTATACGGTACTACCCAATGCCGGGACGCTCTTTCCGTTTATCAGCGACTATTAACCTTTAACCTTTTAAAATATACCACAATGAAAAAGCTACTATTACAGGCAACAGCCTTTTTTGGATTGTTCGCATTTACAGCGTGCGACAGCGACGACAAAGTTACCCTCCCCGAGGAGAACGAGACACCCGCCAACAGATGTTACATTGTGAACACAGGTAACTGGGAGGGTAACGACGCCAGTATACAATACTACAGCTTCGATACCGATATGGCAACAGCGGGAGACAGCGAAGCAAATATCTTTGCCGTACAGAACAAGACTCTCTTGGGCGACCTTGCACAAGACCTTTTGTGGACAAAAGAGAAACTGTTTGTAACGGTAAGCGGTTCGCAGAAGATTGAGGTGCTCGACGAGAGCGGAAAGCGTCTGCAAGAGCCTTATATGTTCACTCAGGAGGGCGCATCGCCCCGTATGCTTGCAACCGACGGAATAAATGTATATGCAACAAACTACGACGGTAACGTATATGTATATAATGCCTCTACAGCCGCATTTGAGGGTAAAATACCAGTTGGAGTACGTCCCGAGGGCATAAGCTACTGCAACGACTATCTTGTTGTGAATAACTCGGGCGACCTGTATGCCTACAACGGAACAGTTTCAATTATCGACCTGCAAAGTGGCGATACACGCACTATAAATATGGTTAACCCCTACACTGCAAGCGTTGTATGCAACGACGAGGTGTATATCATCGACAGCGGGAACTACAACGATATTCCATCGGCTGTATACCGTATATCGCCCGAGGAGGGAACAGCAACATCATTGGGATTCAGTGCATCGGCTATTGCTGCATACGAGAATACACTCTATTATGTCGATAATGCCTGGGACTACGAAAAAAACGCATTTGTAACATCGCCGCTTTTTGCTCTTGACGTTACAACAGGCGAGAAGAGCGAGATTCTGCCCGAGGAGACAATGGCAAACGTAAACTCGCTATCGGTGAACCCCGAGAATGGCGATATTTATGTAGGCTATGCTACATACGGTGTGTTGGGACATATGCGCATATTCGACTGTACAGGCAAACAAAAGAGTTTCTTCGGTGTGGGACACTACACCGCCGGAGCACGTTTCAGAATGTAACAGATAGTTAACACATTGTGCGTGTGCGGGCCATATTGTGCTAATTAATAACTCATTGCTTGTGCGGGCGATTGAAAATCGCCCCTACAAGCAACCATTGACAGTATCTACATAAAACGATATAAATGTAACGACAATGAAGAATATATTGAATTGGCTGCTGATTATTACCGCTCTTGCCACAACATCCTGCAAAGGGTCTGCAAGCGAGGGCGAGGCTGTCGTTGGCGACACATTGCAACTGCGTCACACATCGTTGCTGACCATTGTAGAGTGCGACGGATACACAGTAACCGACATTAAGAGCCCGTGGAGCGGCAAGCTGCTGCACAGATATATTCTTGTTGACAAAAACAGCAGTGTACCGGCAGATATTCCGCGTGGTACACTGCTGCGTACTCCACTCGACAGCCTGCTCATATTTTCGACCGTACACGCCGAGCTTATCTGCAATCTTGGACACACCGATGCTGTTACAGGCGTTTGCGAGGGGGAGTATATGACACAGCCTGCGCTGAAAGAGAGAATCTCCAATGGCAAAATTACTGACTGCGGCAGCAGCCTTAACATAAACAGCGAGCGCGTGGTGCAGCTATCGCCACAAGCCATTTGGGTGCTACCTTACGAAAATGGAGGCTATGGTAAATTGGAGAGAATGCACTACCCTCTTATTGAGTGTGCCGAGTATATGGAAAATTCGCCGTTAGGTGGTGCCGAGTGGATGCGTTTCTATGGCCGTCTGCTTGGCGAGGGCAAAAGAGCCGACTCGCTTTTCAACGTAGTGGAGAATAATTATATAGCACTGCGCGACAGAGTAAAAAGGTGCGAGAGACGCCCCACTCTTATGTGCGAGCTTAAGAGCAGTTCGGCGTGGTATATGCCCGGTGGAAACAGCACAATGGGACAGCTATATAACGACGCAGGTGCTAACTATCTCTTTGCCTGCCACGACCGCACAGGCTCGCTGCCGTTAGCCTTTGAGGCTGTGCTAAACAGAGCCGCCGACGCCGACTTTTGGTTTATAAAATATGGTGGAGCAAGAAAGACATATAAATCCCTGCCGACAGAATTTGACGGCTACACACATTTTCGCCCTTACAAAGAGCGCAACATTTACGAATGTCGTCTGAGCGAGAAACGTTTCTACGAAGAGACCCCCTTCCGTCCCGATATACTGCTACAGGAGTTTGTTTCAATTATTCACCCCGAGATTATAGAAGATTATGAGTTACGCTACTACGAGAAAATGCAAGAGGAGTAATTTTACCATTGCCATTATCCTATCGGCATTGACACTCTTGGCACTCTTTGCAGCCAATCTGCTGTGGGGTGCTGTCGAGATTCCCCTTGGCAAAGTAATCTCTATCCTCACCGGAGGAGAGGGCGAACCCGGGTGGCGCCTTATTGTGTTGGAGTCGCGTCTGCCACAGGCTGTAACAGCTATGTTTGCAGGGATGGCGCTCTCGGCAGCGGGACTAATGCTGCAAACGCTGTTCAACAACCCTCTTGCCGGCCCCGAGGTCTTTGGCATAAACAGCGGTGCGGGATTGGGAGTAGCCATCGTTATGTTACTGCTCAATGGCACCCTTGTATCGGGCGGACTATCATTTGGCGGTTACGCAGCTATTCTCTCGGGTGCTTTTATTGGGGCGCTTGCCGTGATTGCCATTCTGCTGTTGCTATCGATGTGGCTGCGGAATAACATCTACCTGCTTATTGCCGGTCTTGCCGTAAGCTACCTTACCTCGTCGGTAATCACCCTGCTTAACTATTTCTCCACCGCCGAGGGAGTACACTCTTATCTTATATGGGGAATGGGTAGTTTCGGAGGTGTCTCTACCGCGCAATTACCACTCTTTGCCACACTGCTCATTGTCACGCTCACAGCATCGTTGCTTATGGTAAAGCCTCTTAATGCGCTATTGCTTGGCGATGCCTACGCAGCCAATTTAGGCGTAAAGACTAAAAGTGCACGCGGAGTATTGCTTGCCCTTACAGGAATACTCACAGCCGGGGTTACCGCTTTTTGTGGCCCTATTGCTTTTATAGGTCTTGCAGTGCCGCATATTGCCCGTCTGTTCCTCAGCACCAATAATCATATCTTTCTGCTGCCTGCCACAATATTATGGGGAGGCGCCACTGCACTATTATGTAATATCCTGTGTCAGCTGCCCGGTAGCAGCGGGCTGCTGCCGCTGAGTGCCGTAACACCCATCATAGGGGCTCCTGTGATTCTGTATGTGGTGATAAAAAGAAGAGGGATTAGCGCATCCTGATTTTCGTTTGAACAATCATAGGCTGTGTGCTTGGATGTTACTTCTGCTTCGGGCCCGCAACGGGTCGAACTTGTAGGCATTATAACCATAAACAAATATAACAACTGAAAAATCGTGATTTTTCGGTTGTTATATTTGTTTAGGTACTATTTACACGCTCTTACGATGCAAGAATCTCTTGTGCACGAACAGCATCGCGGTCAAGAGGTTTATCGTCCTTAATAGCCTTTGTAAAGGGGATGTAAACAATCTCGTTGTTACGAGAGCCAATCATTACGTTACGCTGGCCTTCGAGCAGAGCATCGATGGCTGCAACACCCAAGCGGCTGGCAAGGATACGGTCGTTGGCAGTGGGGCTGCCACCACGCTGCAAGTATCCGAGAATAGATACGCGCACGTCGAGTTCGGGGAAGCGCTCGCGCATACCCTCGGCAACCTCCATAATATTATAATCTTTCTCGCGGCCCTCGGCAAAGAGTACAATACTGCTGCTCTTGGTACGGCGCAGGCCGTTGGCAATGAATTTGTTGATTGTCTCGAACTCGGGGTCAATCTCGGGCAATACGCAAGCCTCGGCACCTGTTGCTATTGTTCCGTTAAGAGCAAGGAAACCGGCGTCGCGACCCATAACCTCGACGATGAAAAGGCGCTCGTGCGAGGATGCTGTATCGCGAATTTTATCGACACACTCCATAATGGTGTTAAGGGCTGTATCGTAACCGATTGTTACATCGGTACCATAGAGGTCGTTGTCAATTGTTCCGGGAAGAGCGATACAGGGAATATCATACTCGCGTGCAAGGTTGTAGGCACCTGTGATGGAGCCATCGCCGCCAATAACCACGAGAGCATCAATCTCTTGCTGCTTAAGCGTCTCGTAGGCCTGCGCGCGTCCCTCCTCGGTCTTGAACTCGGGACAACGGCTGGTCTTAAGGATTGTTCCACCGCGTTGGATGATGTTACTTACATCCTCGGTCTTAAACTCCTTTATCTCGCCTGTGATAAGACCTTTGTAACCGCGGTAGATACCTTTGATGCGTATGCCGTGATAGATACAAGCACGTGTGACGGCACGGATGGCAGCGTTCATTCCGGGTGCATCGCCTCCTGAGGTGAGTACGCCCACACAATTAATTCTGTTCTTCATATTTTTGATTTTTATAGTTTAATATTGCCTGTTTACAATCTTCCATAAGCCATTTTGGGGTGGATGTTGCACCGCATATTCCAATGCTCTCGACACCATCGGTAAGCGAGAAGTCAATCTCCAATGGGCCTTCGATGTGATGAGAGTTGGGATTCATACGTCGACACTCGTCGTAGAGTATCTTGCCGTTGGAGCTTTTGCGACCGCTGACAAAAAATATCAACTGGTGCGATTTTGCAAACTCACCTATTCCGCTCATACGATTGGCAACACGACGGCACACCGTATCGACAAACTCTATCTTATGCTGTGGCGCGACGTGCTCTTTCACTGCCTCGACAAGCTGTTTATATCCTTCGAGTGACTTTGTCGTCTGCGAGTAGATATATGTATCTTTGTCGGTAGCCACACGACCGAGCTGAGAAGTATCTTCTATTACAACAGCCTCGCCGCGTGTCTGCCCCACAAGGCCAAGCACCTCGGCGTGTCCCGCCTGACCGTATATTATTATCTGACGATTGTCGGCTGCACTCTCGGCCCACCTTTTGTGTATGCGCTGTTGCAGTTTCAGCACCACCGGGCAGGTGGCATCTATAAGGCGCAGATTATTGCGTCGGGCAATCTCGTATGTTTCGGGTGGCTCGCCGTGGGCGCGAAGAAGTACCTTTGCATCGTGCAGCGTGGCAAATGTAGCGTGGTCGATGGTGATAAGCCCCAACCGTTTAAGGCGCTCGCACTCCTTGCCGTTATGCACAATGTCGCCCAAGCAATAAAGCGTTTCGCCCTTGCTTAGTTCTTCCTCGGCTTTTTGTATTGCAGTGGTTACTCCGAAACAGAATCCCGACTGTTCGTCAATCTCTATCTTTAACATTACGTATAAATTATAGAGTATTACTCTTTTACAATCTCGTTAAAACGCTCTATGAGCCACTGTTCCTGCTCCTCGCGTGTCATAAAGCTGTTATCGAGCAACAAGGCATCGTCGGCCTTGCGCAGAGGGCTTACCTCGCGTGTCTGGTCGATGTGGTCGCGCTGCTGCACATTCTCTAAAATCTCGTCGTAATTGGCACTATCGCCACGAGCTATAATCTCGTCGTAACGACGCTGTGCGCGCACCTCGGCCGATGCTGTTACAAAAATCTTCATCTCGGCATCGGGAAAAACAGTTGTACCAATATCGCGACCATCCATCACAATACCCTTTGCCTCGCCCATAGAGCGCTGTTGCTCAATCATATCGGTGCGAACAAAATCGAGAGCAGCCACCTGACTTACTATACGTGAGACCTCTAACGAGCGAATCTCCTTCTCGACATTCACACCATTGAGGAAAGTTACCGAGTTTTTTGTAACAGGGTCGGCCTCGAATGTTATCTTAATCTCGTTCATTCTTGCACGCAAGGCCTCGACGTCAATTATACCGTCGGTAATGAGTCCCTGCTGCAAGCAGAAGAGCGATACAGCACGATACATTGCACCGCTATCGAAATAGAGGTAACCGATGTTACGCGCCAAAGACTTGGCCATAGTACTTTTTCCACACGACGAGAATCCGTCAATAGCAATTATAATCTTTTTCATATTTTCGTTTTTATATCCTTTACAAAACCATATTACAAATTGTATGATGCAGCAAACATAAGAGAGCCCGAAGAGACGTGCAGTTTGCTGTAGGATACTCCAAATTTCAGTTTTTTAAGAGTGACGCCTGCACCCAATGTCAAGCCGTCCCATTTTGTTCCCTCGGACGAGAGTTCCTCGGCTATGCGGTAGTTGTATCCCAACGAAGCATAAAAATTGTTTCCTATGAGCACATCGGCACCAAACACCGCGTGTTTAAGCAGAATATCGCCGAAACTGTCGTCACTGCCATCGGGATTAGTGAAACTATCCTTGCTCCACTTGTGCAGATTCACCAGAGTAAGCGACAGACGCAGAGGTGCGTGTGCCAGACGCTTTGTAAAACCCATCTGAACATCGAAAGGCATACTCTCGTGCTTATCCTCAAAAGCCTTTACCTGCCCTCCCAAGCTACGCAATACAAATGAGAACGAAAAGTCGTTGTCGGGGTTGTAATAGTTTACTCCAAGATCGACTCCAAGTGCCAACGAACTGTAACTCTCGTATTTCGAGTAGATAAATTTACCTGTCACACCACCACTCCATCTTTCACCAAGCAGATAATTATAGAGCATCGACAGCTCGATATCCTTTGCAGCGAAACTACCTGTGGAGACATTGTCGGCGGTAAAGCCGTCGAATGTACCATAGTCGATATAACGTACAGCAAGAGCTGCTGCCGAGCGCTCGCCAAACATTCTATTGAAAGCCGCACCTGCAACCTTACTATCGCTCATATATGTCATATAGCTAAGGTGCAACGTTTTATCCGATACATTGGCAAGCAATGCCGGATTATGCATTGCAAGCATAATATCATCGTCGGGAAGCGAAATATTACTTCCTCCCAATGCTGCAGCATGCGACGAATAGGGCAACCGCAATATATTAAATGCAGTGGCTCCGTCCTGCGCAAAGAGAAACATTGGCAGTGCCAATATCAGTGTCATCACAATTTTTCTCATCAAATTATTTATTTATGCCTCGCAATTACCATTGTCGAGGGCGAAGATAATGCTTTTTTATTTCTTAACCTCGAAAAGAGACATTGAATTACCAACAAAAGAGCAGCCGGCAACAATGTACCCTGCCTATAAAAAACGTAAAACAGCTGTGCATAGTGTGCAAAGAGAATAAAATATCAGAGTTAAAATAAAAAAAGAGTAAATATTCACCTGCGATTGAAAAATATTGTTTATTTTTGCAAGGTTGAGCAGATTAAATCTAAAAAACAATAAAAATATGAGTAACGAGAAAAATTACATCGAACAAAAGAAGAGCCAGTCGGCTAATCTTGAGACAAGAAAGACCACTTGGTTGCTCTTGGGTTACATTATGGTGTTCGCGGTATTGTTTGCCGCTTTCGAGTGGACCGCTACCGAGAAGAAGCACACAGGTGAGATTATTCAGCAGGGTATACTGCTCGAAGAGGAGATTATGGTGCCTATTACACTACCCGAGAAGAAGGTGGTACCTCCCCCT
>JAGBBX010000037.1 GCA_017938245.1 Bacteroidaceae bacterium | reverse complement strand
CCTTTGCTCTACCAACTGAGCTATGGCACCGTTGTTTGTCTTTTGCGAGTGCAAATGTAGGGCTTTTATTTTATATACGCAAACATTTTGCAAAAAAAATGCGAATATTTTGCGAGAATATGTTTTTTTGCACTATCTTTGCGCTTGTAAATAATGAAAAAGTGTGTTTTTACGCAGAAATGCTAATATTTTACAGCTTTTTTATTACATTTGCAGCAAATGATGAAATTCATCATTTATGATGGCGGAATGTAGCGCAGTTGGTAGCGCACTACGTTCGGGACGTAGGGGTCGGGCGTTCGAGTCGCCTCATTCCGACACCTTGTAAAATAAAACGTGACAAACTATTTTCACAGTTTGTCACGTTTTATTCTTTATTTCTGTAAGTAGTCCAATTATACTATTATACATTCTAACCGCAAAGGCGAAAAATAGCCTCATTTATTTTGTTTATATTTTGCCTTGCATTAAATTTGCGGTATATGTTATTAATATGAGTAAGCCCCTGTGCATATTGTTTTGTCTGTTGGTGCTGCCTTCTGTGTTGGTTGCACAGGCTGTTGTGCAGTTCCCTAAGAAGGTGTATGATTTTGGTGAGGTCTCCGAGGCTGCCGATTCGGTGTCGTGTGTTTTTGATGTTGTAAATGCCGGTGACAGGCCGTTGCATATCGAGGGGGTATATGTCAGCTGCGGTTGCACATCGGTGACCCACAGTCACGAGGCTATATCGCCGGGAGAGAAGGGCGCTGTATACGTTTCTTTCTTTCCCAAAGACCTTGATGGGCGATATTTAAAGAGTATATATGTTTATACGAATACATCTCCGCGCAAGAATGTAGTGCGTATCAAGGCAAAGGTTGTACCTAAAAAAGATAATTAATGTCTGTTTTTCTTGAAGTACGCGCCGGGTGTTATCCCGAATTCTTTTACGAATGTTCGGCGAAACGATAGTGTGCAGTTGAATCCGCAATGGGCTGCCAGGGTACCTATATTGGTTTTAGGACTCTCGTTCTTCAACTTTATGAAATGCGACAGTCTGAGGCTGTTGAGCAGGGTGGGGAATGTTACTCCTAACTCTTCGTTTACAAATCTGGATGCATAGCTGCGGTTTGTGCCCAGGTCGGCCGCAAACTGAATGATAGAGTAGTTTTTATCGAGGAAAAAGGGCTCTTTTTCACTCAATAGTTGCATATATTTCTGTTTGATATCTTTGCTTGTATTGCCCATATATTATTGCATTTGCTCCTTTGCAAAGATGCCAATAATGCGGGGTGTTCTTTTTCACTGAAACGAATTTGATTTTAACTGTAAAGACAAAAATGGTCTTTTGGACGTTGGAAAATCTAATTTTTCTTGTTTTTATCGAGTTTTTTGTTGTTTGCCCTCTTTTCTTGAATTGTGCTCTTACTGTTTCACAAAAAAATGACAAGAGGTCAGCTCGTCTGTTTCCTGCGGTATTCGGTGGGCGATTCTCCATACTCGGCTTTGAAAGCTCGGCTGAAGTAGCTTGGCGACTCGAATCCGCAGACGACCTGTATCTCGCCCATCGACATTTGTGAGTTTGTCAGTAGGTAGCGTGCACGTGCCAATTTTCGTTGACGTATGTAATTTGTAGTGTTTGTTCCTGTTATGCTGTTTATTTTGCGGTTCAGCGTGGTTGTGCTCATTATAAGATGTTCGGCAAGCATTACTGCGCTGAGATTGCAGTTCATAATGTTCTCGTGTATGTAGTCGTCTATTTGTTTTATGAATTCTTGCTCGTTGCTTGTAATCTCTTTGGTATGTTCGTTGTAGTCGTGGCGGTCGGCTTCTTGCAGCTGTGCGCTGTATCTCTTCTTTAGGATGTCGCGTTGCTCCAATAGTCGGCGTGTCATCATCAGCAGTTCATCGGGGATGAATGGCTTGCCCAGATATGCTTCGGCGCCTATGTCGATGCCGATGAGTCGGTCGGCGGTGTCGGTACGTGCCGAAACGACTATGATGGGTATGTGGTTGGTGTTTTCGTCGGCTCGTATTGCTTTTATAAGTTCAAGGCCGTCCATCTGTGGCATCATAATATCGGTTATCACTAATTGGGGCTGTTCTATTGATATAATTTCAAGTGCCTCCTTTCCGTCCTTTGCCCAACGGTAGTTATAGCCTTCGTTCTTTAGGATGCGGGTTATGAGCAGTGCTACATCGCTATCGTCCTCGGCTACAAGTATATAGTTCTGCTGTTTTTCATCTTGTAGCAGTTTATCGTGTAGTGCGCTGTCGTCGCTCTCTTGAAGCTCTTTTGCTATTATGTCGCAGTTGCCGTTTCTGTTGTACTCGCTCATTTTGTCTACTAAGGTCAGCAGGTCGTTGCTTCTGCGTGTTATTGCATCGAATTCTTTTAGTGCTATATCGTCATTTTCTGGGATATGACGTTTTAGCTCGTGCGTCATTCCAAGAAGTACGGTGAGCGGTGTGCGCAACTGATGTGTTATACCTCGGTAGAAGTCCTGGCGCTCCTTGTTTATCTTTTGCAGTACTTTATTGCTTTTTTTACGCTCGTGGGTAGCGCGTAATATGGCTGCTATGGCAATGAGGGTGAGCGTTATTGTGATAATTCCTGCCCATAATGTTATTTCCCGTATTTTTTTCTCGTGAAGCAGTAGTTCTTGTGTTTTTTTAATCTCCTCTTTTCTTTTGTTTATCTCGTAGTTGAGACGCAAGTTGTGTGTGTGACTGCGGTTTTCCTCTACGTTGATGCTGTCCTTGTAGGCTTGCGCCGTGTGGGTGCTTTCAAGCGCTTTTTGCCACGCTCCTATTGCTTCGTATATGTTGGCTTGCTGGGTATACAGCCTTGCCAATCGTCCTTTTGCCTTGATTCTGTTTGCGGCCTCCAATGCTTCGTTATTGCGCCTTAATGCTTCGCTGTAGTCCTTCTCTTTGAGGCTTAGCTGTGCAAGGGCGGTGCAGGCGTTCAGCCAATGCCAGGTGTCTTTGCTCTTAAGTCCTATCTCATAACTTTTAAGGTAGTTCTCTCGTGCTGCTGCAAAATTGCCCTCTGTTTCGTCTATCTCTCCAAGATTGTAGTAGCAGATGCTGATTCCTATGAGGTTGTTTGCTTCCTGGTTCTTCTGCATCGACATATTGTAATATATTCGTGCCGAGTCTATTTCGTTTTTGTCTCTTTTTATCGCTCCAATATTGGCATAGTTTATTGCCTGCCCGGTACTGCTGTGTAGTTCTTTTTCGCCCTGTAGAGCGCGTCGGAACATCTCTTCGGCTACCTCTGTGTTGCCCAATGATAGCATCACGTTGCCCAAGCCGTTTAGTGTTCGCACTTGGTTTTTGCGCGCTATATATGAGGTATCATTTGTAGTTTTGTCATAGAGATGCAGTGCTGCATAATGGTGGTCGGCTGCCTCTTTAAGGTCGCCGATGCGTCTGAAATTTGTACCTTGACTGTTTAGTGCAATAATCAGCTGTATAGTGTCTTTGAGTTCTGTGGCAAGCTGTATGCAGATGTCGTGCTCTCTTATGGCTGCGTCGAACTGCGAGCGGTTGCGCAATATGTTGCCATATTTCTGTCTTATGAGCAGTTCGCTATGCCTGTCGTTTACCGAGTCGTAATATGCGATGTAACGTCTAAGTTCGTCGACGTTACACAAGCTATCGGCAATAGCCTTTGCTTTGCTACAGTGTAGTTCGTGGTGGCTGTTGTCGCTTTTGTTATTGCATCCGACAAAAATAACTGTCAATACAACTATTGTTATTCGTAAAAAAATCTTACACACAATCCGATGATTAACTCTTTTATGCAAATGTAACCAAAAATTGCTCTTTTATGCGGTTTTTAACATTATCGACCTCTTTTTTTTACGTAATGTTCCTTATTTCCTTTTAAATGTCTTTACAGTTAAAAAACTTTTTTTTTGAGTGAAAAAACTGCTCTGCAATTATTTCTATCTTGCATTCAGTGGAAATTGACTTTTTTAAAGCGAGTAAATAATCGGTAATTTTAATTTTTTTGTTATGAAAAAGTTTTTGTTAAGTTCGTTGCTAATGCTTCTCGGGATGAGTGCATTTGCACAAAGCGGATGGACAAATCCCTCGGGTAATTATCAGCTCGAGACTGTTGTCTATGCTGCTGTCGACTGTGGCGATTATGGGCTTTACGGTAATGATGCCTTGCCCGAGGTTGCTGCGTTTGTCAATGGAGAACTAAGAGCGGTTGTCTCGGAGTACACTCAGATTGAAGTGCCGGCAGGTGAAGGCCGCATCTACACCATTCGTGTGGGTGGTGAGGCGAGTGACAATGGAAAGACCATCAGCTTTAAGTTGTACGACCCCAAAAGCGGTCTTATCTATCCCTTAAGTGGCCCCACTGTTACCTGGACTGGTGATAACACACCCGCTAATCCTTCTGATTACTACACTCTTACTGCATCGCCCGCAGTAGAAGCAGCGATATTTACCAAAGACGAAAACGGCGAAGAGATTGAGTCGCCTAATATCTCGATGCGCGTTGGTGACAGGGTTTCTCTCGATGGTTACTATGTGAGATTCTACGATAGCAATGGCAAGGAGACTACCCCCGAGAATACAGGTGTTTGGACTATCGGTGGTGCGAATGCTCCCTATGTCGAGCAAGTTTCTACCAATGATGGTTCTGTTATTATTCAAGGTATTCAAGAGACTCCCGACAACGACGGAGACGGCACTCCCGATTTTGTCGAATATGCCATAATGTATAATGTCGGATCTTTCAGTTTCAATATTCCCGTGCAGGTTCTTGAAGAGTATATCCCTGTAACAAGCATTGCTATTGAGGATTATAATTACTATTGGCCCGGATACGGTCGTCTTTCACTCACCGACGAGAACGTGACTTACAACAATGGCGAGAGCATTCCTACATACCCCGGTGTAAGAATCATTTCGAGCAGTAACCCCGATGTTGTCGAGCTGGTACAGAATTACCTTGAATTCCACAAAATGGGAACATCTACCATCACAGTTGTAGCAGAAGATAATCCCGAGGTAACAACTACTTTCAATGTGAATATCCTCTCGGCGCTTACTTCAATGGAGACAGGACTCGAGGGCGATACTTACGAATATATCAGAAACTCATCCGAGGAAGAGGAGATAGATTATCCCCGACCCGTATTTAACTGGGTAAGTAACGAGGATGGATTGCCTATCATTGGTAACGAAATTAATGAGGAGTTTACAATGGTGAGCGACAACCCCGGTGTTGTTCGCATTGACGAGATTGAGGGTGAGGCCGGCACCGAATATCGTGTAATATCTGTTAAGAAGGGTACGGCCAATATAACCTGCACCAGCGTCTACGACCCCACAAAGAGCATCACATATAAGATGGTCGTTAAACAAGCTGTTAATGAGGTAATCATTACCGAGATTGATGGTGTGGCTATTGATGGAGGAATGGAAACATTGCCCGAGGTAGAAATAATTGTAGGTAAGATAGTAACAGCCAAGGCTGTTTACAATCCCGCCGATGCCGATTACGAGAACTTCACTATGCAGTTTGTAAATGCAAATTGGGGCGAGATAGAGGGTGCCGAGCAGTATGTCGAGGTAATTGGCTCTACAGTTGTTGATGGTGTACTGACATTCCAGTTCCAATTTAATGCAGTACCTCAAGAAGAGTATTATCTGCAGGCGGTAATTGATCACGATTATCTGTCGGGACTTGTTAAACTGAATGTTGTTCAGAAGGTCGAGAGCATTACACTCTCTGAGACGGAAAAGAGACTCTGGATTAATGCCGATGAGTCGCTGCAATTCTATATCGACGTTAAGATTACACCGGATAATGCAACTAATAAACGTTATACCGTTGAGTCGTCTAACAATGACGTTGTAAGCATTGTACCTGCAGACGATACCGAGACTACAACCAGCTACTATTTCTATGCAAATGGCAAGGGAGAGACTACACTTACATTCAGAAGCGAAGATAATCCCGAGGCTGTGGCAACTTGTGATATCATTGTAAAAAGACGAGTAAATGAAATATATGTCGAGGGTCTCAATTACGAAATGTATAACGACGGACAGACCTATATGGGAACACTTACTTATTATCCCAAAGATGCCGACTTTGATGCAGAACTTCTCTCTTATGATATAGAGATATATGATGGCCAGACCTTCCCCTCTAACTGGAGTGTATTGGATGTAACCTTGCATGAAGCTGTCGATGGTGCTATCCCCGTTGAAATTGTACCACGTGCACTTTGCAACAATTTAGTTATTAATTATACCTACGATACATCGGCACAAGGAGAGAGTCTCGAAAATCTAAGATTTGTTGCAGAACACTGTGTTCGTGAAAAAATAACCCTGGCCGATGGCTGGAATTGGATTTCTCTTATCTCGGGCGAGTATAACTTGCCACAGTCACCGTTGGCAGAGACTCTTGTAGAGGCTCGTAGCAAGAGTGAACTTGTTTACAACGACCCCGCTTGGGGACTCTTCGGCCCGTTAAGTGTATTAGGAACAAACGAGGCTTATAAAGTAAATATCGATATGCAGAATATGACTGAAGATGCCGAGTCTAATGTTATCCTTATGACAGGCGATATGATGCTCTCTTACGATGGTAGCATTGCCGATAAGACATTTGCTAAAGGTTGGAACTGGGTATCATATCCATACGAGTACAGCTATCCTGTTACTGAAATCTTTGATCCAAGCAAATTTGCCGAGGGTGACGTAATCCTCTCGAAGAGCGGTGGATTTGTAACTCTGACAGATGGTGTCTGGGAGGGTACTTTAAGTTCTTTGAATCCCAACGAAGGTTATATGATTTACAGCAATAATGCTCAGGGCTTTACATTGTCGATGCCAGGTCGCTTCACTCTTGAGCAAGGATACTTTGCCAATAATGGTGCAGCACAAGCTGCTGCTATCGAGCGCTCTGTTTGGAACTACGACGACAGCCGCTTTGCAAATACTATGGCTGTGATTGCAAAGATTGATGTCGATGATTGCAACTCTTACACTGTAGGTGCATTTGTAGGCGACGAGTGTCGTGGCAAGGGCGAGTTTGTCAATGGAAAGGCATATATCTCTGTAGCCGGAGAGATGGGCGAGGTTGTAACCTTCCGTCTCTGTGACAAGTGGACAGGCGAATTCATCGATGTAACTACCGAACTTACATTTACCGATATGGCAGGTACTGCTAAGGCTCCCGTACTGATGGGTGTTCTTGACGGTACAACAGGTATTGTTGATATAAACTCTATTGATAGCGACAATATCGAAGCTATCTACGATGCAGCTGGCCGTGCAGTAAGCGAGATGACCGAGGGTATATATATCCTTAAGGTTCGTGAGGGCGACCGTGTTGTTACAAAGAAAGTTCGTAAATAACTATTATTAAGGAGTACTCCCCTGTCTTCAGGGGCAGGGGAGCCACTCTTTTTCTTGTAAAGCTTTTGTTGATTAGGTGCTGTTGAACAAATATAAAATATCGAAAACTTACTCTCTTGAATGAGATTATTGGAGGTATCTATACAACCTTCACTTTGGAATTGAATATGATTACTTGTCCACTGAGACAAGACAATATATATACTACCTAATACAGTAGCGATATGAAAACAAGTGTCAGTAAATTAATGCTCCTGATGATGCTGTTCTCGGTTTCGGGGATATATGCCATTGAAGACCCCCGAAAGAAAGACCCGCTCATCGTTACCGGTGCATTGGGAACACAGAGTACACTTTATTATTCGTCGGGCGGCAGCAGTGCTTCGCCTCTCAATTACTCTATGTATGCCAATCTGAATGTGAATCTTTACGGTTATAATATGCCTTTTGCGTTTTATTATAGCAGTAATAACTACTCATTCTCGCATCCGCAGTTTGCGTTTAATTTCAGTCCTACATATAAGGGCTGGACTCTGCATCTTGGTCGTCGCTCTATGCCTTTCTCTTCTTATGTCTATAATCTGCCATTTAACGGTATAGGTCTCGAATATAAGAGTGCGAAAACAGGATTCCGTTTCGGACTTTTCTACGGAATCTTGCGCGATGCTGTTAACTTTGTTCCGGGCGAGATGCCTTCGGGACGTCCCGTCTACAAGCGTTCGGGTTGGGGTTTGAAATTGGGTTATGGTAACAGTCGCAACTATTTCGACCTCTATCTGTTCCGTTCGCAAGACCATCGTTCGTCAATTGATGAAATCTGGTATGACGAGGTTAATGCACAAGAGAATATTGTTGTAGGTGTAAAAGGACGCTGGCAGATTCTAAAGCCTCTTTCTATTACCGCTAATATAGCAACCTCGATATTCTCGACCGATATTACCGCCCCCGAGGTTCCGCTCGACAAGGTCGATAAGTACGACGATATATTCGGTGTACGTTACAGTTCGCTTATGCGATGGGCTGGTGACGTTACGCTGGCAGCAAATTTCAGGAAAATATCTGTGTCGTTGTTCTACAAACTTATACAACCCGATTATATGAGTATGGGTGTATCCTATATGAATAATAACTATCATAATATAGGAACGGCTGTCAACTTGCGTTTGGGCAAACTGAATGTGGGTGGCAACTTCTCGCTGCAAGAGGATAATATCTCGGGCGAGCAGCTCTATACCACACGCGGACTATCTTATGCCGCAAGCCTTAATATGCCCATTGGAAGTAAGTTCTCGGTATCGGCCAATTATAACGGCTATCGTCAGTGCCAGTACGATGGTACGGCACAGGTGAACGATACTACACGCATCAACCGTAATATGAACAGCTACACTGCTACATTGTCTTATAATACAAGTAGCGAGAATCTTGGTCATTATGTCTCGTTGTCGGCAAACTACTCATTAAACGAGGATTATAACCGTACGACTGCCGGCACAGGTGACGTAGCAACTACTGCTTTGGGTGCCAACTACTCGCTTAGCGTTGTACCCATTGAAACCAACTTTGGTCTTAACTACAGCTATCAGCGTTCCGATGGTTACGACTCGAAATATACCACAGGAGTTTATACTCTTAGCGCTTCTAAAGCACTGTTGAAGGAGCGTAACCTCTCGCTTAATGCGTCGGCATCTCTTGTCGATAACAGAATGGATGGCAGCAAGAGCGTCACTTTGGGTGGTAATATCTCGGCGGCTTATACATTGGCACAGGTACACGGCTTCAGCCTGAACCTCAACTACAGCCGCTTTTCGAACACAAACCTTGTGGCTTCGTCCTACCAACGTGAAGGAGGATACGATTTCTCTTGCTCGTTCAGCTATAGTTACTCGTTTACGGCATTCAGCATAAAGCGTCGTCCCAAGGAGCAACACTCTCGTTACGGAAAGTACGAGTATTACTCCGACTTCTCACGTGCCGCAGTGCGTGAACGCCGACTGCTCGAGCATCAGCAGAAGAAGAACACCGAGAACCGACAAAGAATGAACAGTGTCGAGGCATCGGCAATGTAATTACAATATGATAAAACTACACTGTTATGATAAAGCATAGACTATTTATATTGGTAGCTCTAATAGGTATATTGCTATGTGCAAGTGATTTGTTTGCACAGGTTACTGTATCGGTTGTACCACGTCAGAACCCATTGCCTGCGCAGGGTGCAGTATATATGACCGACCCGGGACGTTACTTCAATGTCTCGCTCACAAATACGTCGGCAACAGAACTTATTCCGGTGCGACTCGAAGCGCGCATCGAGGGACCAATCGAGGGTGGTTTCGATATTCTCCCCGACAACGGTTCCTATCTTGCAACGAGCGCCCAGCGTACAATGCCGGTGTATATACCGCTTAGCCCGGGTCATACACGTGTGTTGACACAGACCGACCTTTACAATATGTTCCGCCAGTACGACGCAGGTACCGAGATGTTTGGCGGTGGTCAGCTCTATGATATTTTTCAAGGCGGTGGCGGTGGTGGTATTTTCGGCCTGTTGCCCGAAGGACACTATGGACTGAAGATTACTGCAAAGACAAATTATACCGAGTACAACGATGCAGGCGACGTGCTTGGCGAGGCAGTCTGTTTCTTCGATATATGTTACAATGCCTCGGCGCCGAGTTTCAATAATATAAAATATATCAATGGCGATGTTACGGCCGAGGCAGGGCTCTTAAATCAGGATGGTTATAATACAGCCTATTTCCCCACAAGTAACCCACGTTTCTCGTGGAGCGAGCCTACATTCAATAACACAAGACTGAGCATTACCCGACAGTTCCTGTACGATTTCAGAATCTATCAGCTTGCAATGAATCAGGACCCGAGCGATGCGACACTCCATAATGGTAACATAGCATTTGAACAGTTGGGTCTTATGACTCCCTATTGCATTGTGCCCTATAATGTTGTTGCTCGTCTCAAACGTTACGCCAATGTGAAATATGTGGCACAGGTAACAGCACGTCCTCTTGTGACAGATGTTTCAAATCCCAACTATACCATCATCGGTAATGAGGGTAAGAGCGAGATGATTGTGCTTCTTATGGAGGACGATGCTCTTGGCAACGGCGAGGATGTAGATATTGTTGTCGACAACTCTACAAGAGAGTATCCTATAAACGTAACGATTGCTCCTAAATATACCGAGCTGCCATCGGCAATGTATAGCTATTTCGAGACTCCGGGCGAACTATTTAACGTGACTCTCGAAAACACCTCGGGCGAGGATATTCCCGTGTGTATGTTGCTGCAGTATTTCAAAGGAAATTGGGGCGTGACAGCTGCGCCGGCACGTCAGCATACAAATAAGTTCATAGATATTCCGGCTGGTGAGACAATTGTTCTCTCCGAGGAGCAGATAAACGAACTTGCAGGCGGGTACGACTTCGATACCGATGTCATAGCGTTCAAGGCAAAGACCGGATTTATTATGGGTAAGCCAACGAGCGAACACTTCAGCGAGAAGGTCGATACTGCCTTCTTGCGTGTATGTAGTTACACCGGTGGTAAGCCTGTATTGCGCGAGAAAATCATTGGTAAGGGTAGGGCCGAGTTTAATACCAATCCCAATGTGCTCAATGGCGAGATGTTCAACATATCGTTTGAACCCAAAATGCCCATTCTGCCGGCCGATGCCAAGCACTATTTCACCAAGCCTTCGCGCATCTTTAAGCTAAAGATAAAGAGCCTTGCTCCCAATGCAATACGTGTGTTCCCTGCACTTCAGATAGGAAAGAGCACCGGTATCAGCGATGAGAAGGATATATATAACGGCAGCTATTTCGGCGATGTCAAGCGTATGGCCGATAACTATTTAACCTTTGCTTCGGGGGAAACAAAAACATTAACCGACGAGGAGTTCGACCGTTTCTTCGGTGGTTTTATGGAGGTTAAGTGCAGAGTCGATGGCGAGAATGGTGTCATCACTGACTTCTCTACAATAGAATTCGAGGAACAGATATATACCAATCTGGTTCTTTTGGATTATGACAGGCTCAGTATGCTCAACCTTAAAGAGGAGCCGGCATCATCGGCGCTGCTTATGCAGTATGAGCAGTCGCATCAGGTATCTTCAAGTGTAAAGTTGGGTGATGTCGATATTACAATAGAGCCGGTCAAGGACTATCCCGTAAATGGTGATGTGTATATAAAAGACCCGGGTCGTATGTTTAATATAGTCCTTACAAACCTTACCGATAAAGACCTTAAACTAATTCCCGGTATCACATACGAGAATCGCGAGATAGACGAAGAGACCTACTCCTATTCTGCGGCAAAATTCTTTAACGAGAAACCCGAATTTGTGCTTCGTGCCAAGGAGAAGAAAGTTCTCGACCGTAATTTCCTAAAGCAGTTCTGTGGTGATGAAACTGCTGTGCGTCATATTCATTCTACCGATGAAAATGAGTTCGATTTTACCGACTTCGACGAGATTATCACCACCGAGGATGCCAACCATATGAAGCTTACGCTTGTCAATGCCGACAGTGTAAGAGCTATCCCAAAAGGTAGTGAAAACCGCTCGGAGCGTATTACTGTCGCTACTATGCAGCACGATTTCTGGGCAAATCCCGACTATGTCCTATACGACCTTGACATAGAGATAAAGCCTAAGATGAATCCTATGCCCTATAATACAAGGGCCTACTTTACCAAACCCGAGCAACTCTTCGAGGTGTGGCTCTCGAATACGAGCGATAAAGAACTAGAAATTATTCCTCTTATTAAGTTCAATTTCAACGGTGACGAGGATGTGACATATCTTTCAGGCTCATATAACGACCCCGATGTTCCTATTATAACCATTGGGGCGGGAGAAAAGAAACAGATGAATAATGAGTACGTCAACAAATTCTTTGCCGGGAAGAAGTTTTATAAGATGGTTGAACAAGAGAGTGGTCACCCCGAACGTCTCGATTACAATATCTTTAACGCCGATAAGGATATTGTATTAGACCCCGAGTCATTTACTAAAGTCGAGTTTGTTGCATTAAACCCCACCTACCTCGATGCTTTAGGTACAGATGCGCCACTCATAGATTTCTATCAGGGTACAGGTGAACTTAGTTTTCAGGTTTCATCTACTGTGCGTCTCGACGATGTCAGTGTAACAGTGAAGCCCAAAATGCAGCCTCTGCCTGCCAATGCCGAACTCTATTTCAACAGTCCCGGAACACTTTTCGATATTGAACTGAAGAACAACACTCTGCACGAGTATAAGGTTATTCCCAACATAATGTATCTGTTCGATGAGTTTGGTTCGTATTACGGTTCGGTATACGACGATAAACGTCTCGAGAAGTTTGTTACCCTTGCTCCTGGCGAGATTAAGCAGATAACAGCGTCCGACCTTAACGCTTTCTGTGGCAGCCCCGATACCATAAAGTGTTTCGAGGCGCGTCTAGATGGCTTTGTCGAGAAGCCTATTCCCGATATCAACGAGATTCTTAACCTTGAGGCTTTCAATCAGGTCGAGGTGATTGCCTACAGCGTCGATTCGCTAAAGTCACTTCCCAAAGAGATGGAAGACCGCAAGACACGTGCAATGCTCGGTGGAGGAAAGTCCGATTTCATCGCTAAAAACATAAAATTCGAAGAGGTTGTTGTAACAATTGTTCCTAAGGCCGATGCCGATTTCCAACCCGAACCCGATAAGTATTTCGAGAAGCCGGGCGACCTGTTCGACGTTACACTGCTTAACGTAACCAATGAAGAACAGAAAGTAAATCTCCGTCTCACATACAATTATCAGTACTTCATCGATAAACCCGACAGTGTCATAACTTTAAAACCCGAGGAGAAACTAAAATTATCGGCTGCCCGTCTGAACAATATCTGTGGATACGATATCTTCAGCTATGGCGCTCCTCTCTTCGAGTGCGACTCTCTTGGCAATGTAAAGAAAGAGAAACCAAGCGCTACCGATATTGAGATTCCAAAGGGCGACAACAAAGTAACGGCTCTTGTGTGGAAAAAACTCATCGAGGACGAGCTTAAACCCGAGGAGTTTAAGGTCGACTCGGTATCGGTGTGCGATACCATCTTCCAGCCTGCACTGCGCGATGTGTGGATTGGCGAATATCGTCTCACACTTACCGATTTCGAGAAGATTACAGGAAAAGACCCCGACCAAAAGGCTGCTGGCAACGACTGTTTCAAGGGTAAGGGACACGTACACACAACTATTATGGGTATTCCCGTTCGTGTGGCTGTAGAGTACGATAGTATATATATCGATAATGAGCTACAGCGCGTAGTAAAGAATAATGTGCGCTCAATTACCGAGGAGAGTGCACACGTGCCGCTCGACATATTTAAAGAGGAGTTCGTGAAGGAACTCGAAAAGACCGATAAAGAGGGAGCTGAGGCTAAAGTAGACCAATTCCTTAAGGAGAGTAATGTGGGTGCATTCTACACCTATGTTATAGGTAATGCAATGCAGACAATTGGCAAGATTGACTCGGCTGCGGTGGTAAAACTCCCGTTGGGACTTACCGTACCTCTTGATAAGGAACTCGAGTGTCCCGCAACAATTCAGCTTGCTCAGATGGAGTTTACTCCCGTTGATGCCAATATGGACCTTATCGGTGAGTTCGTTCTTCCCGAAAGTCCCGAACCCGAGAAGCTTGCATACAGCGATATTCTAATCTTTGCAGCACGTAAGCTATCGACCTCGCCCGAGGAGTTTATGCCAAAGAGCGGTTCGTTGGGTCTTGTAAAGGACTTCAGATTAGAGGACCCATCGTCCGACTTTGTCTTTACATTTAAGGCGCCTACCAACCAGGATTACAGCAAGGCAACCGATGGTTGTTTCATCTCTTGGGAGAATGGTGGGTTCAAGGAGATGTGCGCAAGTATATCGATGAATATACCTTCGTCCAAGATAGTAAAGGATAATGGAAAAGACCCAATCGACCCCAACGTGCATCCCGAGGTTACACTGACAGCCTTTATTGCCGATGCCGAGGACTGGTTCGCGACGGTAAAGATGGATCCTTTCCAGATTACAAGTGCTCCGGGTTACACCTTCAGCGCTGTGGGCGACTCGGTGGGTATTGTGTTCGACCGCTCGAAGCGTCGAACACCCGCAGGAATTAAGTTCCCCGCAAACTACGACTACGACAAGGATGGTTTGGGACTAACAGCCGACCCCGGAACAAACGAACAGGCCTACAACGAGTGGCAGGGCTTCTATTTCGAGGAGCTAAGCTGTAAGTTGCCGCACTTTGTAGAGCTTGATGACGAGGGCGACTCGCGTGTTAAGATTGCTGTCAATAATATCATATACGACGAGTCGGGATTCTCTATGGGAGTAGAGGTCGATAGTCTGCTCAATCGTGGAACACCTAAAGTGGGAGGTTGGCGCATTACCATCGACAAGATATATATGAATATTAGGCAGAACAATTTTGGCGATGCAGGATTCAATGGCCGAATAGAGGTTCCGCTACTATATAAGAAAGGTACAAAGGAGAAGGCCAAGATTGGTTATAAGGCCGATATAGCTTCTATTGACCACGGTGCAAAGAAAGGCCTTGCTGTGAACTTCGGTATGCAGCAGGTCGAGGACTCGATAAGTCTCGACTTTATGCTGGCTAATGTCAACTTCTACAAAGACAGCACCTATTTCAATATTATCTATTGCGACACTCTGCCCAAAGAGAAACAGACTCTTGTGGAGCTGTGCCTCGATGGTGATGTCGAGATTACCTGTACCGAGAGTATCGACTTTAAACTGCCGGCTATCCCGTTCGAGAATATGCGTATAGCTAACTTCGAGAAAGGTGCATTAGATAAGAATAAAGGCAAGAAAGATGAGAAGAGCAATAAAAAAACCGAGAGCAAGTCTTTAAAAGACCCGTCGGGTGATACCGACTTCCACACAGGACGCTGGGCTTTGGCAGGCGACCCGGGCGAGGACGAGGGTAGCTTCTGGGGAGGTATGCCTTTTGTCCTTGAGAAGATATCAATGGAGGTAGGCGATGGTGCCGAGGAGCTCGGATTCTACATAGAAGGTGGTATTGTGGTAATGGGTAACAAGAAGTTCGGACTTGGATGTACCGCAGGACTCACCATCTGGTCGAAGATTGATTGGGAAGAGATGGCGCTCTCGTACGACCGTGTAGAGTTCAATACAATGCACGTCGAGGGACAATTTGCAGGAATGGTATCTGTGGTTGGAGACCTTACCGTAGCCGATGAAGAGGAAAAATCGGGATTCGATGCCGAACTCGAGATTAAGGTAAAAGGCCTCTTCGAGATGGATGTTGCAGGCGGATATTATAAGATACAAAAGGGCGATGAAGAGTTTAAGCTCGATGATGCCGATGAGAAGAAGGATAAATACTATCACGCTGGATTCTTTGTGGCCGATGCCAAGCTACCGCCTATCCCAATGGGTCCCGTATCATTGAAAGGCATATCCGGTGGTTTCTTCATAAACTACTCGGTTCCAATGTCGTCGCTCGATGGAACAGACGACTTTGTCACCACGCTTAAAGAGAATCTGAAACCGAAATATAAATCTTATGGCGGTATGTTCGGTGTCGACCTTGTTGTGGGCGAGGAGACTCTTATAAAGGGTAATGCCACTATGCTGCTGATGATTGATATTCAGAAAGATGGTGTACGTTGTCCTGGAGTGCTGTTCCAGGGTAATGTAGCCGCGTTATGTGCACCCGACTCGGACGATGGTCTTATAAACTCCAAGATTACAATTCTTTACGAGGATACTACAACTCCCGACCTGACCGACGAGGAGATGCAGACAATGAGTAAGGCTGATATAGCAGCTAACCTCGAGAAGAAGAAAGAGGAGCATAAACTGTTCCGTCTCACAATAACTGTGGATGCCGATATGGCTGGAGTATATAAGCAGTTTACAGGTGAGGAACTACAAATTAAGAATCCTATGGTAGGACTCGAGGAGTTCGACCAGAAGAATGCCGATAGCGAGAATCAAGGCGAGAAGAACAATACTGAATCTTCGGCAGGAGCAGCCGAGAGCAAGGGTTATGTAAAGGCTGGTGCAAGCGCAAGCATAAGCCTTGAACTCGAGGTAAGACATTATCCTTCGCAGGATAAGACCTTCTGGCACTTGTACGTTGGAGAGCCCGACGAGAGCAAGCGTTGTCGCATCACATTCATCGACTTCGAGTTTGGACGTAAGTCACCCGTAGGACTCTGGGCAAAGCTCTATGCAAATGCCTATCTGTGCCTGGGTAACGAACTACCGGGCGATGGCCAGTTGCCACCGCTTCCCGCGAAGGTTACAGAGGCACTTGGTATGAAGGGTGCCGACGGTAAGGTTGATAACAGCCTCAAAGGTAAGATAGCAGCTGCCCGTGAACAGACAATGAAGGGCGGTCCCGCAGGCGGTATCAACGGTGGTATTATGCTTGGTGCTGCCATCGGTGCCGAGATTGGCTGTAACGCGGTATTCTGCTATGCCGAGGTCGAGGGTATGCTCGGTTTCGACCTTATCCTAAAACAGTATAAAGAGGGAATAAAATGTACCGATGGTCGTCGTGCCGGCGGTAAGAACGGTTTCTATGCAACAGGACAGTTCTATGCTATGCTAAAGGGCGAGCTTGGACTAATGATTAATCTGTGGATATTCGAGGGTAAAGTGCCTCTCGTGGATATGACGTTGGGTGCTCTGTTGCAGGGAGGCTTCCCCAACCCCACTTGGGTATATGGCCGTCTGCGTGCAAAGGGTTCGGTACTCGGTGGTCTTATTAAGTTCTCATCAACAATCGAGATGAAGGCCGGTAAGATATGTGTTCCCGAGATGGGTAACCCGCTCGACGATATAAAGGTATTCGGTGATGTTAATCCCGGTGACGAGGATATAGAGATTGGTTGGGCCGACAAGAGTCTTGTATCGTGCTACGGAAAATCGACCTTTACAACCAATATGAAGATTGGTAAGGTACTTACACTTGTTGATGAAGGTGAGACAATGGAGCGTGCAGGAATGGATGGCGATGGCAATAATGTGCTTCGTAAATATGTGTTCTATCTCGACAAGCAGTTCCAACTTTGTAAATATGATGAGTCGGACAATACAAACGACAACCGTACGTGCACCACTACTTGGGTAACACATATCAATCCCACCTATGACCAGGAGAATTACGAGATACAGCTTGGTGCTTTGCAGCCTCGCACACTTTATCGCATTAAGCTGCGCGGTACTTGTAAGGAGATTGTAGATGGTGATGAGGTTAATCCTATCTACAAGGATACAATCACAGGTAAGAAAGTGCATCGTCCATTTGAAGATAAGCGTTACATATATTTCCGCACCGATAATCTTAGCGACGATATTAATAAGGAGGTGGCAAATTATCTGCCTAATCTCACTCCCTTCACACAGACTCTTGACGAGGTTACACAACCTTCATTTATGGAGATGCACGAGCGTCCCGACTATTGGCTGAATCCCGACCACGAGTTTGTAGCAAGCATAAAGGTATATGACAGTAAAACAAATACTTATGTTTTCCCCGATGCTCGCGACGGATTACGCAAGGGACAGATTACAAAATACGATAACCTGCAGGTTGTAGAGGTTGTGGAGCAGGGTATCGACGAGAGCAACAATAACTTTAAGTTTGCAACCGTAACTCTGCAAAATCCTGTTCCAAGAGAGTATTTCAAGGTATCGGACAAGGTACGTTTCGAAATAAGACGTATCAACCGCGCACAGCTCGACTCATATATGGATATGGTAGAGGAGAGCTATAAGAATATCTTGGCGCTTACCAAAGAGGATATGGCAGAGTATGAGTCGCAGCTCGATGCAATGGATGCTGCAATTGCCGAGGGAGACAAAAAGGCGGGCGATAAGAATACCAACCAGGCTATACGCGACCTCTATAACTACTATAAAGAGATGAGCGACCTTTATGGCGAGAACGAGGCCGAGCAACGTATGAAGGAGTACAAAGAGGAACTCAAGGCAAATACATCTGCTTTTGCCGAGGTTGTCTATACTCAGGATTACAAATACAACGGCCAGGCTTCTTTCCTCGATTATGTGACTAAGAGCGATAATTGGAGCTATTCGGGCGGTGATGCAAACGATACAAATACATCTACTGTATATTGCCAGATGGTGGATATTGTAACCAAAGAGGAGGCAGCTAAGATTAGCGGTGGCTATGACCCCAATGCTGTATATGGCTTTAGAACAACAGAGAACCGAAGCAATAACCCCTATTTTGCGTTGAACTATTGGAACTCAACAGCGGCTGTCTGGCGTGCTCCTAAGTACGACCTATGCAGCCGTCCATTCGACGAGTGTAACTTCTCGGGTTCTACCTCACTATCGTATAACCTTACTTATCCCTATCTGCGTAGAGGTATTTTCGAGGGTAGTAAGTATAGCGATACGCAGTATGAGGTTGGACTTAACCCCAAATTTGCGGTCGATTGGTTCAAATACGATGATATGACGACCTACACACGCAATGCTTCGGGTAAGAAAAAGATATTCAAGATAGTATGGTATGCAATATACAATGATGCTTATCTTGCACAGAATTTAGAGACTTGGTTGAAGCAGTACTATAGCAGTGACTTGAAATATGGAATAGAAAAAAATAAGAGAAAGGATATTAAAAATCTGGTTGACAGATTTGCCGACAATGGCTCAATGATACAGGTTTATTCCAACTATGTAAGTGACGGTGGATATTCTGCCGGTTCAAGGTCGTGGGTGCAGATTCCACGCTGGCAGATTGCACTTATGTATGCTGCCGACAACACCGGTAAGTATGGACTTAACGCAAACAATAGTCGTGCTGCTACATCGGCTTATAGATATTTTACAGGTCAGTGGAGCACATTCAAAGCCGATAATTACCTAAATAGAATAAAGGAGTTAAAGGTTAGAATACGTTTCAGTGACGGATATAATATTGCTGAGGCAAGCGGTAAAGGCAGGGTTGAACCAACCAAGTTTGGTGTACGTCCAAGCACAAGTGCAAAGAGAACTGCTATAATAAGCTGTAACATAAATGGTAAGGGAATAAGCGGTATTACCGATAATAATATCTCTATCAATCGCGAAGAGTATGTTACCATCGGCGACCCCGTAATGCTCGAATATCTCTTAACCAATTACGATAAGAACGATGATGGCCGATTGCACATTGATGAGATGGCGGCAATAACAACGCTGAAACTCGACTTCTCGAAAATCAAGGGGGAGGTTACTCGTCCTAATCAACCTGCTCCGGGCATTGCGTCGCTGGATGCTCTTAAACTGATGCCTAATCTTAAAAAGTTAGAGCTGCTTAATAATATGAATGGTGATATGTCCAATTCGGCTTATAATAAGTTCCACACTCTTAATAAGACTCTGAGATTGGACGGTAACCCCAAACTTCAGGAGTTGACACTCGAGAAATGGTATGTAGATAGTCTGGATTTGAGATATAATACCGAACTAAGGAAACTGAATATCGATATGCGCAGTAGCTATAACAGACTACCTCCAAAAGTTAGTACTGTAAGGAGTTCCGAGGGTGTAAGTTATCTCGATGTAAGCAAGTGTACAAAGTTGTGGGACCTTAGAGTTATCGACTGTTTCATAGAGAAACTCGACTTGTCCAACATTGCTACACTCGAGGTGCTCGACCTTAGAATGAACTGTCTATCGCATCTCGACATAAGTGCATCGTATAAACTGTCTGAGAATTTTGTGAAAGCGGGATTCCAGACATATAAAACGGCAAAAGGCAGAGTAATAAGCACATATATCAGATATCTCGATGTTAAGACATTCGGTTTATCAAATTCTTCGGCCGATTATATGAACTCATCCTCGGTTAACTATAAGGCGAGGTTCACAAAAGAGGCCGGCAGGGATAAAGGTGTAGGAACATTGGATTCTAACCTGTATAGCTATATGTACGATGAGGCCCAGAAGGCAAAGAAGAGTGTATTCGACTGGGCTTCGGCACAGACAACATTGAGGGTGCCCGGACTCAAGATAAAGTCTTTTAAGAATCTGGATGCCTGGATGCCTAAACTTACTCTTATAGATGTAAGCGACAACGAACTTACCGAGCTCGACCTTACAGGCTTTGCCGAGCTTAAGCAGGTATATGCCAATAATAACCGATTGGCCGATATTAAGGTGCGTGGCGATAATAATAAGATTTATTGGTTAGAGGTTAGCAACAATTCTCTCTCGTCGTTACCAATCGATGCAATGCCTAAACTCTCTCACCTTAAGTGTGCAAACAATAGCATAGATATTATCTATCCTAATGTAAACACAGAACTTAACTATCTCGACTGTTCGAACAACTATCTGACCGAGCTTGTACTCGATAAGATGACTAATATTACTACCCTTAAATGTAGCTATAATAAGTTAACAAATGGCAACTTCAAGATACCGGCAAACGCTAACCTACATACCTTTGAGGCAGCGGGCGCATTGGGTGATATTGATGAGATTGACCTGAGCTCTTCTACTAATATCAGAATTGTTAACGTGGCAAATAACCCGTCGCTTAAGCGATTGAAATTGGCTGCAACCACAAGCCGTTTAGAGGAGCTTATAGCAAACGATTGTGCTCTCACAAAAATCTATAATGGAGGCAATAATTTCTCGTTGTTTAATTATGATTCTCAATATAAGCCTAAGAGTACTATGGCTTGGTTGAAGGAGGTTAACGTGGCGAATAATCCCAATATGAGTTTGACCGTTGTTTACAACTATGCTAATTACCAGCGACTTCGCGCGATAGATGTCACAGGATGTAATATATTGGCTGTCTATCTGCACGGAACAAATATCAACTATCTCACTCGCTTGTGTGCAGGTGTGCCGCAAAGAAGCTCGGGTTACAAGGTCGAGATAAAGGTGTTCAGCAATAACTGGTACAAGAGATGGGATGAGTGGAAAGATTACCCCGAGAATCGTCACACCACCTATATGCGTCTTTATACAACCTCTTATCCTTACAAATATAGCGGGAGCTACGACCCATCGTGCCCGACAAGGGTAGAGACTATTACCGAAGACGATAAGAAACTGCGTGCGGCAATGGGTGAGACTTTCTATAATCATATGAAAGAGAAACTGCGTCCCGACAGCCTCGGCTATCGTGCTTTGCACGTCGAGAATGTAAAGGACCTTACCGAGTTGCAGTGTGCAAATATGCAGATTGTCGATCTCGATGGTATTCTCAAATATATGCCTAAGGCTAAGGTCGTAAATGCCACGGGTAACGAAATGAAGACCGTGATACTGAAGAACCTTGACGGTGTCGATAAGCTCGACCTATCTAACAATGCGGCGCTCGATTCGCTCTCGTTCAACTATCAATATGGTAAACTCGACGAGCTGAACCTCTCACACTCTTACGTCAACGAGTATGGATTGGTAGAGGCTATAAACGTTACAAGGAACAAGAAACTTATTGTCGATGGTGATATTGGCCCCACAGTGCTTGAGGTGGCAAAGTATAAATACCGTTGCAACACCAAAGAGATGTCGCTTGTATCAAAAGGACGTAATTATGTTCTTTACAACCTCGTGGCCGACAAACTGACCGTTGGTGGAAAGTCGTTGAAGTTCTTTATGGGTAGCACCGGTTCATACACTGCATATAGCCGCATAGAGCATCTCTATCTTGCCGAGAGTGCCGAGCCTATTGAACTTATATTTACATCGGCCGATATGGCATTGTTGTGGCTGAATAAGTGGATAAATGATAATCCTAACCGCAAATTCACAATGAGAATAGAGACAGGAGATGCCTCAATCAATAACTCGGTGAACTCTCTGTTATCTATGGTGAATAATGTCACAAAGAACGGAATTTCTCGTCTCGACGATAATGTTCGACAGATGGCTAACAGCTATGTGCTTAAGTATGCTTGGGAAGAGAAGGTTCCTAAAGGCGAATTGTTCAGGGATGTTCTTGATGACTACGATTTGCACGAGAAACTCTCGAATGACGACGTTATGATGAAGAACGCTATGGGTAGCAAACTCTATCTGCTATTGAAGAGACAGTATGCTCCTACACGCGAGTATCTGCACGTCGAGGATGTTAAGAAGGTGACCACTCTCGATTGCGAGGATTGTGGTGTTGTTAATCTGACTAATGTGCTTAAGTATATGCCGTCGTTGACAACAGTCAAAGCAAGTGGCAATAATTTACGCAGTGTGACACTTGGCGAGAATGGCCGACTAACATCGGTAGACCTCTCGGGTAGTAAGTATAAGCTCGATACTCTTAAGTTCAAGAATACGGTGCTTTCACTCGACCTCTCGAAGAACACAATCAACAGCAGTGTGCTGGACGCAGCGATAAAGAATACTGTGAACAATCTTACCATAAACGGTGCAGTGGGTATAAATATGGGTGTAAATACATCGACAACTTGTGTCAAGACATTTACAACCGATAACAATACTCTACGCCTCTATAAGGCTAAGTTCCAGGGTCTGAACTTCACTGGTAAGTATCTCTATTTCTACAGGGATATGAGCGAAATTTCGGTATCGAACTTTAGGCTTACTGCAAAGACACAGTACGAGCTCAACTTCAGCACTGCCGATAATGCCCTTAAGTTCATAGCCGAGTGGTCGGAGAATAATATCCAGACTCGCGGTAATGCGCCTAAGTTCAATATGACGGTGGGCAGCAACAGCAATACACGCACTCTGCTCAACAGTTATAATACTCAGGCAAAGGCCGGTAACGGATTCCTCACCGAGAATAAGAAGAAGGCTGTTGAGGCTATTATAACAGCTGTGAATCGCGGATACGTTACTAAGGGTAGCGGTTACGATAGGATGATTACCTATCTTAACTCCATAGGTCTTGCCGATATTCAGACTGCCGAGGATTTAGAACTGAAGAACGCTTTGGGTAGTATGATGTATAACCACTACAAGAACAAGTATGCAAGCACAAAGAAGTATCTGCACGTTTCCGATGTTAAGAGTATAACAACACTTGATGCCGAGCGTACCGATCTTGTGAGCATTACCAATGCTATTAAGTATATGCCTAAGCTCACTACAATATATCTGAGATACAACGATATTAAAGACGTTGATGTGAGTGGACATAAGATTGTAATTAACACTTTGGATATAAGTGATAATACGGCGCTCAGAACATTCAATGCACGAAGTTCTTCTATACGTAATATCGACCTTTCGTATTCGTATGTAAATAGTACAATATTGAAGAATGCACTCGTTGCAAGCACTTCTAATGTGACTGTAAACGGAAATGGTGGTGTGCAGTTAGTATCACTCGATAATGTCTCGGCTAATAATTTGTCTATGCTGAGTACAAATCGTATCTTGCAGCTGAATAGTTGTACGCTTAATAAACTTACATTCGGTGGACAAGAACTTATATTTGACGGTGACCTTTCGAAGTGTAAGATTAAGGATTTTGAAATTAATCGTCCTTCGGGAAGCATTAATGTTGAATTCCACACTGCCGATGCCGCACTTATGTGGATTGAGTATTGGAGCAAGAAAGCACCTACTACAGCCTTTACCATCGAGTTGATTGGCTCTAATGCATCTAACAGCTCAAGGATAAAGGCGAAGTTGGTAAGCATTAACAATACGCTTCGCCGTGGGGGAAAAATCAATGAAACCACAAGAACGCAGTTGTACGATGTTATTAAATTTGCTGTTTCGTCGTGCGGACTTAAGCAGGGTAGTATGTATGGCAATTATGTTAAGGTGATAGGTCAGTCGGGTAATAAAACAGTGACAATACAGAGTATAAGCAGCAAAATTGGTGTAATTAAGGCTCTGCAAGAGATATTTGGATTATCTTTGAGTGAGGTGAAGAGCAAGTATGTAGATGTGCTCCCCTCTGTAGTAGGTAAATTCTCTTCGTCCGAGGCTGCTGAAATAAAGAAAATACTCGAAGACGCAGGAGCTGTTGTTACAGTGCAGTAGTTATTTTAAGTGATATACCTATAAGTAAAAAAAAAACAATATATGAAAGGATTATTCAGTTTCAAAGGAGTTGTTGCGGCAGCGGCGCTGTTGGGAGCAGTGTCGTTGCAGGCAGCAAATGGGAATATGAGTGATGCTCTGAGAATTAAGAAGCATACATATCAACCGATTGTTGTAGCAAACGATACGGCAGTAAATGATACGGTTGATATAAGTAAGATGAGTCAGAAAGAGTATGAGGAGTATCTGCGCACTGCACCGGTGGATACAACCATAAAGGACTCTGTGACTGTGGCTTTTTCGGTAAAGGTGCTTGCACGTCCTAAAGGAGACAGGGTGCTGTTGCGTTGGGCTCCCGATGAGTTTGCTCCCTGGTATCTTGCCAACAAATATGGATACAACATTTTGCGAATGAATCTTGATGAGGGTGTTGTCGACACAATCAAGAAGAATCTGCTCCCGATGAGTCTCGAGCAGATGAAATTGAGTTTCGAACCTTCCGACTCGTTGGCAGCGGCTGCAGCGCAGATGCTCTATGGAAAGGGTAGCAAACTGAATGACGCTATTGGCGGCAGTGGTGCAGATGGTATTATGCAGGTCTACGAGGAGCAGCAGACACGCTTCGCATACGCTATGCTGCTTGCCGAGATTCGTCCCGATATTGCCGAGGCTATGGCGCTTATGTATGTCGATAAAACAGCCGAGAAGGGAGAGCGTTATATGTATATTGTAACAACAAATATCCCCAAAGAGGAGGCTAATATGACCTATCAAGGGGTGGATGTAAAAAATGTACTTGAGAAACCGGCCAAGTTCGAGCCGCTGATAACCGACTCTTTGGGCACCGACGGTCTCTCTATGCGTATCTTCTGGCCTATGGAGCCGGGTTACACCGTTTACGATATTGAGTGCCGTTACAATGGTGGCGAGTGGAAAAAACTCAACGAGCGCCCCTTTATGACTCTTATGACCTATGAGGACGAGAGCGTGGGACAGAATATATACGAGTATGCAGGAGTGCAGCCCGGCACCTACGAGTTCCGCATCTGTGGTTACGACTCCTTTGGCGAGAAGAGCAACTACAGCAAGCCTCATAAGGTTGAGATGCCCGATGTGATTCCTCCCACAGCTCCGCTGATAAAGAATTTCTTCCTCGACCGTCCCACTGAGAATACCGTAGTGGCCGATATTGTGTGGGAAAAGAAAATTATCGAACCCGACTTTGTTGGTTACGATATCTACTACTATAACCCGCAGATAGATAGTGCTTGGGTGAAACTTAACGATTATACTGTTGCTCGTGAGGATACAGTGTTCCGTTGCGAGGTAACCTATCTTGGCACGGGACGTGTAACAGTGGTGGCAAAGGATACATTGGGTAACTCTTCGGCCTCTATGCCGCAGGAGATGTTCATTGCCGATATTACTCCACCGGCTGCACCTACCAACCTCGAATATGTATTGTCGCCCACAGGCAGTCTGCTCATTAAGTGGCAGAAGAGCAAGGATGCCGATGTTGCCGGCTACCAGCTCTACTATGCCAACGATTCGACACACACTTTCTTGCAGAAAGCAGGTAAGAGCACCCGAGGAACTGCCATTTTGGATACTCTCGCGGTGAGTGGTGTCATACAACGCTACACCTATTATCGCGTAAAGGCATACGACTTCTCGGGCAACGAGTCGGAGTTCTCGGATATTCTCACAGTGAAACGCAAGAACTACGACCCGCCACGTCCTTGCCGTGTCGACTCGGTGTGGCAGGATACAAAGGCTGTGTATATGACCTGGTACCCATCGTCCGAGGCCGATGTGGAGAAGTTCTATGTCTACCGTCGTTTCGAAGGAGAGAATATAAGTTCTCTTATAAATGTACTTACAAAGGACTCGGTAAAGAATGGTCGTCTGTGGGTGGTCGACTCGCCGCAACCCAATAGCACGAAGCGATACTTCTATCACATAGAGACGATGAACGAGACGGGAATAACATCGGAGCCGTCATTCGAGACATCGTTCCTGTTCAAGGGTGATATGAAACTGAATGTAAAAATTAATCTTGGAGTGAGCTACCGTGCCGACGAAGAGAAGGTATATGTTGCTTGGGATCTTGCGGGACTGACACAGGAGATGATTGACGCAGGTGTCTACTTCTGCTTGTATAAGAAGTGGGACGACGATGATATCTTCCGTCACATAGAGTCGATAAATGTAAAAGAAAGGTATACAATAGACCACCACATGGAACCCGGTGATGGCGCCGAGTATCGTATGCGACTACGTACAAAGGACGGCCGATTAAGCCCCTATTCGAACGTAGTAAGGGTTACCGTACCCAAAAAAGAAGAGCCAAAGAAATAAAGATTAAACCCTTTAGAATACAGTTTCTTAACCATTGTAAAGCAAGAAAAATATGAAACTGATTAAAAATATTTATATAACACTGACACTGGTAGCATTGACATCTTGTGGCGAGCTATTCAACTTCGAGGAGGCAAAACCTGCACCCGAGGGGGTGACACTATCGTACCACGAGGTTGATGTTATTGTTGGTGACTCCATTATATTGGATGCTTATATAACCCCCGATACTGTAGATGTAGCATATCATTGGGAGGTGTATGACGATGTAGATGCCGTAGAACTTATAGGTCGTCGTGTATATGCCGAGAAACCGGGACGTGTTAAAGTCGTTGTCGAGGCAACGGGCTATGACGCCGAGAATAACAAGGTTCTGTTTACCGACAGTTGCTTTGTGAATGTGTTCGAGTGGAAAGAGTGTAATCCTGCCGAATATCTTTACGAGACAGTGGTGTATGCCTCATTGACGATAGACAATGAACTAATGAACGACTCTATGGGCGATACACGTTTGGTCGCCATTGTCGATGGCGAGGTGCGCGGTGAGGCTGTTATGCGTGAGGCACACGGTATTCCTTACCTCGAGATGCGTATTGCAGCTGCTTGGCCGGGTGAGTCGGCACAGATTCAATGCTACCATAGGGCGGGGCACGAACGCTTTGTCTTTGAGAAATTGCCATTGCACGGTGGCACATACGGTACGCTCTCTAAGTTGAAAACATACAAGACCGCAGGTCGTAAACAGTAATAACCGATAAAAACAGAGAATATGAGAAAGCTACTTTTATTTTTATTCGGATTGATTCTTAGCACCTCGGCGTTTGCCGATGGAGAACTGAAACAATATGATAAGATTATCATAACCCTTACCGACGGACGTGTATTCGATATAGAGATTGATGCCGAATCATATGTCTACTCTTTTGTCGAGGAAAGAGAGGGTGGCACTGTGCAGTTAATAGAGGTCATTGGTACTCGCGAGGAGTATATCTTCGAGCGTGGCGAGGTTAGGTCTATGAAGTTCATCGAAGCCATAGATACACAAATAGATGAGGTTGCCGATGTTAGCGAGAAAAATCCTATGCGCTATTTCGACGGCGTGCTCACTTTTCACCGCTCACTCATAGGCGAGAAACTGTATGTCTACGATGTTGCCGGCAAGATAATGCTCACAGCCACAATAAACGAGGGTGGCATTGTTTCTCTTGCACATCTGTCGGCGGGCACATACGTGGCCAAGGTAAAAGATATTAACATTAAAGCTATAGTACGATGAAACGGTTATTGAATTACATATTGTTGGCAGTAATAGCCACATTCGTACTTGCTCCAACGGTTGCTGCGCAGGTCGATTATCAGCAATCTTTCGGAGTGATGCGCAAGGATAGCAAGCACTTTATGCTTCCCGAGGGCGGTAACTGGAAAATAACTTTCTCGAATACCGACTCTCTTGGAAACAGTTATAGAAAACCTGTTCAGATGCTTTTCGACGGTGCGCTGTACCCCGATACATTAGGCATATTCATCAACGACATTGATAGCCTTATGTTCGAGGTTCCCGAAACACAGTTGGCAGCAGGTGTGTTCGAGATTGATGAGCGTCTGTTCGAGTTTATCGTCGAGAGCGATACGGTGCACACTGTCTATTTCAGAATAGACTGTCTCACAAGAGTTCCAATGCCAAAAGTCGGGCAGAAAGTTATCTGTAATATATTCCGTGGCAAACTGCCAAATGGCTTTATGGGACGTGTCGAGAAGATAAATGTCGACTACATAAAAGGATGGGTCGAGATGAAATGCGGCACACTGGGACTCGAAGAGGTGTACGATGTGATATATGTGAGTGGCGTGTCGGGAGTATCACCCGACTCCGAGGAGACACCACAGGAGATTGTCGAAAGGAGGTTGGTGCTAAAAAGACTACCTACGCGTGCAGGTGATGGTGACGATAATATGAGCACTGACTTTACCGATAATGTGAATAAAGTAGAATCAATTACCGAGGCTACTGCCATTGCGAAGAAACTTACCATTAGTGATAAGGGTAAAATAAAGGTCAGTTCATTGGACGATGAAAAGAATGAGGGACCAATAACCTTTACGGCTAATGTAAAGGCTACAAGCGTTGCATATTTTTCCCTTATCTTAGATAGGCATATCGATTTTAAACGTATAGAGGGCGGTGTCGATTTCTCGGCCGAGGGAAAGGTGACATTCGAGGCAAGCGTCGATTTTAAACCCGATGAAGATGATAAAAAAGAGTTCGATTTTATCACAGTGCCCATTCCGGTAGTTGTAATCCCGGGTGTGAGTGTAAATATCGACTTTGGAATCACTTGGGACTATCTGTTAGAGGCTAAGATAAGTGGCGAGGCAGGTATCAGTATTAAACGGTCGGTAGGCTTTATCGTAAGTGGCGATGATAAGGATGTAAGGTGGACCGACAGTAAAGAGGATAATAAAAAGAATCCCTTGCAATTTGAAAAAGATGCTTCGGGCGAGATTAGTCTGAAAGGAGAACTCTTCCTTGCTTTCCACGTAAAAGTGGGAATAGGTATTGCCGGTGAGGGACTCGAGTTTCAGTTTAAATTTGGTACGGGACCAAAAGTCTCGGCACAGCTGACATATAAATTCGGTCAGATAGACCGAGAGGTATCGGACAAGCCCGATTGGTTCAAAGAGCGTTCCGAGATATTCAGCGGACTAAACGAAGGAACCAATTTTGTGGTAGAGTGGGGTGCCTTGGTTGATATTGGATTTTATGTCGCAAATGATGCCTTCTCTTTCACTTTAAGTGATTTCTTGGAGAAATTCGATATAGAGCCTACGGTATTCTGGGAACTTTACCGATTGGATGCAGCGCCAAATACCAGTGAGATAACAAAAAGAACATTTACCGGTTACAAGTATTCGGGAACGCTAAAGAATACGTTAAGGCTCATATTCCCGTACGATGCAGGACTTATATTCGTTGATGACTCGCCTTACGCTTTATATGACGAGAAACCCGACTATGTAGCCGAGAATCTTGGTGAATTCAAGGCGATAAGTCCCAATGATGTAAGTTTCAGCGTAAATCTTAACAGGCCCGAACTTAAAGGACGTCAACTCTCTATTTATCCTTATGCCTATAATACATTTTTCACAGGGTATGGTATCATAGGTAAATTAGATGAGCTTTATATCCCCTATAAGGTTACAATACGTGAGGTTGACAAGACCTACGATAATTGTAAGCTAAAGGCTACTTTCGAAAAGGATGCGCTGCAAAGTCCTTATGTTAACGAGGGTGGTTTCATACTTCGTGACATAGAGACAAATGAGGAGTTCGATAGAATTAAACTCTTCGAGGGTGGAGTACCTAAGGACACAACAATGGAGACTACTATTAAGCGTAGCGACTACTCAAAAGAGATATTTAAGGCTGTGGCATATATTTATGACTCGGTGAACGACAAATATATGTATAGCTACTCTTGGGATGCAGGCTTCCAAAACTACTATGCCCCTGAAACACTCAATCCCGAGGATATTACATCGGTAGGTGCTTTGCTAAATGGCTCGGTGCACCAGTCGGTATTGGACGAGGAGGGTTATAACCATATGGACAATAAATTCACTGTCGGAATTACAATGAACCCGGGTAATCTTACCTTTACTGCTCTGCTCAACGACTTTAGAACCCGAGGCTTCTATTGGGATGTCGATGGCAAGTTGCAGCCCGAGAAAGAGTACACTTATCGTGCCTTCTTAATAGACAATACAACAGGTAAAAAATACTTGGGTAAAGAGGTTACGTTCAAAAGTAAACCTGTGTTCTACGACTTTAAGGCAAGCGTAAACTACGATAATGTATTCTTGGGAGCTATGACCGACCGAGGATTTGTAGGTATCTCGGATAAGTCTAAATATAAGGTAGTAGTGAGCGAGGATGATGACACGTGGGAGAATGGTGGAGGAGTTGAACTGGATGGCAACCAACCCTACGACCGCAGCGACTATCTCGATGAGATGATTATTGTGAGAATCTTTAAGATTCCGGCATCGGAGATTACCCGCGACCACGAAAAAGCCGATTACGACATTGGCATATTAAGCGAGAAAGGTTGGGAACCCGGTCGCACATACTTTGCAAAGGTTATCTACGATGATGGCGAGGAGCATATAGAGACAAAGCCCATATCGTTCAAGATTCCTGCACCTATAGATAATTTCATAGAGGTGCCCGAGGCCGATGAAGCTACACTCACTGCCGATGTGACCTATCCCTATGGCAATGGAAAATCGGAGATTACAATAGAATATTCCAAGAAAATAGAGGATATTTATATGGGAACTGCCGATGACGAGCGTGTCGATAATAAGGCGGCCTGGGAACTCGACAAGAAAAAGAATATCTATATGATGGCATTCCTGTTGGAAGACCTCGACCCATCTACAACCTATTACTACAGATATGTGGTAGAGAAGACTGTCGATGGTGTCAAGACTGCTTATAAGAGTGAAATAGACCAATTCAAGACAAAGAAACTCGAATATAAGGTAACACTTGACCCACCAAGTGTCGAGGGCAATAACGGAACATTGCGAGGACGAGTAAACGACCTTTTGTGGAAACTCATAAACGACTCAATAAAGAGCGAGGCCGACAAGAACCGAACTGTATTCTTTGAAATATCGAAGGATAAGAAGATGAACGACCCTTTGACAATATTCAAGAGTGTCGATGAGGGAAAAAAGAATGACAAACACGAGTGGGAATTGGAGCTCCCCGACCTAAATTGGGATTCTAAGTTCTACTGCCGTCTGTCGGTACAGCCTGCTCGAAGCGAGAAGATATACCGTAGTGAGGTAAAAGAGTTGAATGTGGGTAGTAAACCCGAGAACGGGTTCAATGTTCAGACATTCGAGGCGGTGCTCAATGACGAGTGGACAACACTTAAAGGTAAGGTGAACAGCGATGTCCTTAATATCATCAATACCCAGGGAACCGATAAGATTTTTGTCGGATTCGAGTATGCACCAAGCAAGTCTGACCTCGATAACGATACCGAGAATGTGACACGTGAGGTAGATGTTACACTGAATACGTCAACCGGACTATTTTCTAAGGCACTACAGCTTAAACCGAATACAACCTATTACTATCGTTCATTCGTATATTACGAGGATAAGTTTATATATGGTAATACAGTATCGTTTACAACTGCCGACTATGATGCAGGTCTCATTGTTCCCGATATGATTAAGCGTCGTCAGCTCGAGCTTAAGGCTGTTATGAACGCTGCTACCGAGGAGGTGAATAATGATGATATAATAGTATTCGAGAAACGTAAGTTACCGAAGAGAAGATAGCGCATAATAGGTGGTATCCTCACAGCTTTTTTAGGATGCTGTGAGGATACTGCATCTATTAATTCCTCAATTATGGATAATTGAATAAAGAGTATATGTTATGAAAAATATTATAAGTAGAATTACAATTTTGTTGGCATTGCTTGTTATTGGCTTTTCGTTTAGCTCTTGCGAACTTGACGGTCCTTTGGCAATATACAAAATTGTTGTAAATGAGAACCCATTGAAGATTCCGGGTGAGATAATGAATAATGTAGATAGTGTCAATGTAGAGCTATCCAAGAAACCCTGTGAGAAAGATTATGCCATAGCGCAGTTTAAAGGCGTTTGCGCCGATATGCAGAGGTATTTCGACGATAATCGCGGAAAACTCATCTGGAGCAGTTTCAGTTTCGACGTATGCCTGCATAATATGTCGAGTCACGAGGGTGGCCCCGAAGGTCTGCTTGTCGATACACGTACCATAAACTACTATTCCGAGTAGCGCCTTGTGCTTGTTTAAAGAGATATCCATAGGGGGTGACTAAGACGTAAATTTACGTGTTACGCTTGCCTTCAAAATCCTCATTTACGCAAAGTAAACTGCGGTTTTTAAGCCTGCACAAGCTTTGAACTTTACTTTTTATTCACCCCCGACATAAATATTTTTGGGTCACCCTCATATTAATTAAACACAATGTCAAGAATACTCGGCATACTCCCTTGTTAACAAATTACAGAATTACCCTTCTTTTTAGGCTACAAATTTGCTGAGAGTAGATTTATTGCCATAACATATTCTATTAGTCGAAACTAATACACGCGATTTTGGATACTTAGCCACAGAGTCTCCCTCAAACATCGTTGCAAGGTCGAAAATACTTAATCATTTTGGTTCCATTGTTTTTTTCGACAAAAGTAAACCCACGAAGCAATTACGTTGTTGTGAATTTATCGCAAATTTTAATCTATTTTGTAATAACGATAACCGTCAAAATTGTATTTATAGCCATCTTTCTTAAGTTTTTTCTCCTGCAAATGTGGAAACTCATCTAAATAACAAATACCTCCATTGTAATACTCGAAGGCAATAGCCATCGTGCGTACAAAGTCTGGATATTCCTCGAAATATCGGCCATAAAGTTCCAGAAAATGATTTGTCCATCCCTCACTGTAAGCGACACTTGACCAAAAAAATGACCAAAATTGAAGCTGGTAGGCCTTAAATAGGCGCTGTATAGCACGTATCATACACTTTTCATACTTTAGCATTGCTTTGTGTGTGATTTCTTGAAGATGCTCAGTTCCTCCATCTGTATCGCGTATTCCAATTGTAAGATTTACCAATTTACTGCAATAGAGAGAATCGTTTACAAGGTACAAACTATCGCTTAGGATATTTAAATGGCTATATAACATCTGTGCCATTGAAAGATTGTAATTATCGTCCTCAAAATATTGATACGTGTAATAGAACTCCATATAGGTTGTTGGAAAGGCCTCAAGGAATTCTTGTTGCTTCTCAATGGTATTAACCCCTTTGACGATTGCTCTGTAGGCGTTATTTAGCCGTGCCGTGTCAACGGGGAAATACTGCGCCGTGGCTGTCAGTATCGTTGTAACCAATAGAATAAGAGCTAAAAAAAGTCGTTTCATAATATTAGTTATTTATAAAGTTCTTCAGAATGAGGGCCTACATTTATTTTTATGCCCGCCTGCCCGTATTTTTCAAAAAAGTCAAACAATTCTTTTTTTCTTTACTACATATATTAGTTTTTTGTTACGAATATAATGCAGCATACGCTCCGTTGTCAACAGATAGCACAGAATTACCCTTCTTTTTTTAGGTTTATTAACAAAATGCAGTAAACTCCCTAAACATTAAAATGTAATTTATGAGAATAATGTGAAAATTTTGATAATTTCGCAACCAAATAATTATATTTGTGCTATATTTTTGTGTCATTGATAAACTTAAAATTTAATGTATTATGAATGACAATGATTTTGAAATGATTGAGGAATTTCAATCGGATAGTATGGATGAACTTGTAAGTGAAAGGAAAAAGAATAAAGCTATTCAAAGTTTTTTAATGCAATCGTCCTTCCCTGTAAAGTACTCTCTTGTAGAGAATTATCCCAATGGAGATTCTTTCAAGAGTGAGATTGCACCAGAATATCTTGATGAATTAGCAGAGAATAAAAAAGACTCTTTTTCTGCACAAAAACATCGTAGCGACTCATTGTTTTATGCTACAATACCTATGGTACTAAATTATGAAGGGGGTTACGTTAATGATAAGTTCGACCGCGGCGGTGAAACTAATATGGGTATAACACAACCATTCCTTGATACATATAAAAAGAAAGCAGGTGTTAATATTGATAATGTTAAAAACTTAACAAAAAGCGATGCTATAAAATTATATAAAGCAGAATGGGATAGTAGGGGGTTTGGATTATTGGATAATGAGAATGTAATGAAACTTATTTATGATTTTTCTGTTAATTCAGGTCCAAGTACTGCAATTCGTTCTTTGCAGAAGGCCTTAAATAAGATAGGGTATAATTTAAAGGAAGATGGTTACATTGGCGATAAAACTAATCAAGCGGTGAACTCTGTGGATGAAAAATGGTTGAAGAAAGAACTGCTGAAGTCTCGTGCCGAACATTGTGATGCTATAATAGACAAACATCCTGAACAGAAACGTTATATAGAAGGTTGGTTTTATCGTATAAATGATATAGGCAATAAGTTCGGTTGTGATACTATTTTCAAAAGCAGGCACCTAAAAAAGTAACTTATGAAAAGATTATTAGTGATTCTTAATGTGTTAACTATTATTGCTTGCGGTGGCAATAAACAGGTTGATGTTGCGGGCATCTCTCCCTCACCGTTTGTGGGTTGTTGGGAGTGTGTAGGAGCGAATGATACTATTCAAAATCTCTCGGTGCGCATAGGCGAGCGAGGCGATTCGTTGCTTGTGGCATTTTTCTGGGAGAGGCAGGAACCTTTTTATATGACGGGTAACCCATTGAGCGATAGCAAGGACAATGCCATACCTCAGGTTTGTATTCCTGTTCCAAAAAGTGGTAACAGTGCAGTTGGCACAATTGTGAACCAATATTTTAGTGTGTTCCAGAAATATCCAAAGAATGAGTACCATCCTCTTGTCTTTGAGTTAAAATCACTCGATACGCTTACGTTTAAAATAAGCGGTAATGTAAATTATTGGCCCGACAGCGGGGTGCTTGTGCGTAAAAACAGCGAGAATTACTCTTTTTCAACCGAGGTGGTAGATTTATATAAAGAGAATGCCTTTGTACCCGATGCAGATGTTTCGTCTGTAAATAAATTTGAAGTTGCGGGCATTGTGCCCACCCCGTTTGTAGGAGAGTGGGGGTGGGAGAATAACGGCCCTTGGCAAGATTTTAGTATAGGCATAGCCGCAAAGGGTGATTCGCTGTTGCTTGTAGCCGGTGGTGTGTTTTTAGGTGGTGCAAGAATACAAATGCCGGAGATTAGCGGTGATGGCAACTACTTACCACAAGCTCATCTGCTTGTTCCAACACGTGGAAATACTGCCACAGGGCGTTTCTTTTTGGATGCCGATTGCGGGGTTACATTGGAACTTTTCAGCGACAACACCCTTTTGTTTAAAACCGCAAAAGAAATTGGCTTCTGGCCCGATAGCGCGGTGATGGTGCGAATAAGCAGTGATAGTCCTGTTTTAAAATAATATAGTGTTCATATAGTAACTCTTACTATCAATAAGCCTTTTTTCAATTGTGAAAGTGTAAGCGCTTGTGAGTGTATTTGCGAGATACGAATCTAACTGTAAAGGGCAAGAAAGACTATTCATCCAAGTAGTGTATTCTTCTTTTTGAGTATTTGTTAAGGTATCTTACCGGCGCTTCAGCCATAAATCTACGCTCTATACAATTGCCTTTATCGTCGTACTTGTATTCTATTTTTAAACTTGTCCGGTCATAAGTGTCACCCGGAAAGTTCTTGATTTCCTCTATAATATTTCCTCTGTTATCCTTTTTCCTTTTTGTGATACTGTATATGTCACCGGTTACAGCCAGAAAGCACTCCTCTGTTTCTGTCCCATCATTATTGTAGCTGTAATAGTATTTGTATGGTGGTATCCCATCGCAATGGTATTCAAAAGCATCGCTTTGTTGATTGTTTTCGTTGTATGATTTCTGTATCATATACAACAAGATTATCTTGGTTGTATCGGGATATATATAGCCATAATCTCTGCATAGAGTAACATTCTTATTGTCATCAAATTCAATAATGCTATACGAAGTTTCCTTCTGGTTGTTGTCATAGTAATGCTGGTCTATTCTGTTGAAACCATTATAGCTATATCTACAGTAACCCCTTTCCTCTTTATCCGAGTAATAAACAGTCTTTACAAGATGTTGTTTGCTGTTATACACAAACAAGATTGAATCATATCCTTGTTCATCATCATAAATAATTGAAGACACTTTTCCTTTTAAAAATTCTTTGTCGCATAATGTTACATCTTTATTTACGTACGGTCTCTCGTTTACGAAGCTGCAAGAGGTGGTAATAAGGGTAATAGCAATGGTTAGGATAACCTTTAAAGTAAAACTGTTCATAATGTTTATATGCCGATATTTATTCTAATTCCATTTTGTCCATATTTGCCAAAGAAATCGAACAATTCTTTTTCTTTGTTTCTAGACCCTTTTAATTTGTAGTCATTAATAATTCTGTCGTAATAAAACTCTGTTCCTGGCATTAAAAACCCCTCTGTATTTTCTCCAGATGTACCTCGGTGTATCGCTATACCGGTTCTGCCAGGCACTTTGTCAACATACCATTCAAATTGTTGCCGGTTGTATTGTTTAGGAATTATATTTCTCTTTTAATACGTTGATAATCAATATCGCTAATTTAATCCAATGTGTTTGAGAGATACATATTTGGCGGTAAAATACTATTCTTCGTATATATGAACATATCTGTTTTTATCTAAAATGAATTTCTGTTCGAAGGGGAAAAAATGCTGTTTTTCTGTTTCGTGTGTTGCAAAATCGGCATCAATCCT
>JAGBBX010000036.1 GCA_017938245.1 Bacteroidaceae bacterium | reverse complement strand
TTGTTTGATAATAAATGGTTAATAAACAATAAATATAGTCTTATTATTTGGAAAGCAACATAGAGGTGTCCGGTAAAACTTTTTCAGTCTCTCATTTAGGCTTGTTTGCTAAATTCAGCCTTTCATTGTTCTTTTTCTCCTACTTTTCGTGCAACATTTCGGGCGATTAAAAATCGCCCCTACAAGCACTGAAAATCTTAACGTAAAATGCTCGCGATGTTTTTTGGGTGCTGCGGAACTCGCTTCGCTCAAACATCCTTTGGGGATTATTCTATTTTTATCGGACAGTAATAAAAACTTTTATCGGATATTAAAAAACTTCCCGAGCCGGCTCGGGAAGTTTTTTAATGTTCTTAGGTATTCTGTTTATTTAACAAAAATCTTCTTTCCATTCATTATATAGATGCCCTTTGTGGGGTTCTCTACACGACGACCGCTGAGGTCGTAGATTACGCCCGAGTTATTCTCACTGGGCGAGGTGATACACTCGATACCGCTTGTGTTTGTCGACTTGATGGGGTAGAAGGGGTTCTCCTCGGTGAACTTGTATTTGCCACCGCTTGCCCAATCGAGTGAGAAGCGTACGAAGCGCATTGTGTAGCCTCCGAATACACCATTCTCCTCGTAATATACACCCAATGTTCCGTCGGGAAGAACAACGGCTGCACTATAGGCCGAACCTCTTGGGCAAATGGTCTTTGGAGTGCCGAATGTTGCTCCCTCATCGGTAGATAGGGCGATACTTACATTCTGACGACTGCTGCTGTTGGGCAGTGTCTGAAGGGCGATGTCCCATTTGTTGCCTTCGAGAGTAGAGCACCATACCATATACTCGCCATCGCAGGCGTTACCCGAGATACCCGAGGTGAAGCGTGTCTGCGAGGGCTTGTGCCAGGTCTCACCGTCGTCCGAGGTGTAGTTGTAGTAGTTGTAACCGCTGGCGCGCACGCTGATGGCAAGGTCGCCGTTGTTGCGCTCTAATGACTTGGGCTCGTCGGCCGAGCTTGTACCGCTGTTACCGCTAACGTACCAGCTCTTTCCGCCATCCTTACTCATAAAGAAGTAGAAGTGCTGGCTGTTGTCGGCTTGACGGTTTACGAAACTCGATACGAGTGTTCCATCGCGCTTTTGCAGTGCTGCTCCCGAACCCGAGAATCCGCTCTTCCAGGTCTTTGTCTTGGGGTTCGAGCAGTTGGCACCGAAGAGGTCGTCGGTGTGGTCGACAGGGGCCTCCCAGGTGAGTCCGCCGTCGCGGCTGGTGATTGTCTTCCAACGTGGAGGCTCGGCTGCTGTGCCTGCAAAGAATCCGTGCCCGTAGGTGCCGGCGCTTGTCATAATGCCGACAATCTCGCCATTGTCGCGATTGGTTACTATTGAGGCGTCGCCGTGACCGTAGTTGCCGCCTGTGGTAGCTGTTCCTGCTACTGTAACGGGCTCGCTCCAGGTGCGGCCAAAGTCCTCGGAATATTGTGCTACAAGGTAGCAGTGCGAGGGTAGGTCGCTGTTGTGACCCTTACGGTCGTCGGTGAGGGTAACAAGACGCTTGCCGTCGCGTGTAACTGTGATTGCAGGGATGCGGTAGTAGAGCGAGCCTTTATCCATTGGCATAAGCACTGCACCCTCGGAGAGGAAGATGGTTACTTCGTACTCGGGATTGCCGTTGCTTTCGGCAACCTCTTTGCCATCTATTGTATAGCTATCAATAGTTGCGTCTACGGTGTTGCCCTCAACAGCATCCTCGGCAATGTCGTAGGTTATCCACAGATAGTACTCTTTCGGAGTCAGCTCTTTTTCGCCTGTGATAGTGAATGAGCCGTCTGCGGCAAGCTCAACGGGTGTTCCAAAGAGTTCGCCGTTCTCTTCGCGCCAGGGTGTTGCCTTTTCATCGTCGATAAATAGTTCACGCTCGTTTGTTGCAAAATAGGCTTTTACATTGGTAATATCCTCTCTCCTATCGCCAACAAAGCGACCTTTGACTGCTTGGAGTTTACAGTTGCCTGTGAGTCCGCTGACGCGCATTGCAGAGCGTATGATGGGCTGGTTCTTGTTGCCGATTCCGGTAGATACCTTTCCTTGAACAACTTTTGTTGTTGTAAGTGCTGCCAATGAGTTGCTTGTGTCAACCTCGTCGAAGCGCCATAGCGATGCTCCGTCGGCCTCGGCTGCCCAACGTACAATTACCGAACCGCTCTGTTGGGCGTGAAGCTCCACAGCATTGTCCTTTATAACGAAGAAACCGAACGACTCATTTATCGAGTAGATGTGGTTGGGAGTATCCACTGCACCAAACTGTGTCGAACCGCCTGTACCTGTACCTGCTGTTCCGAAATATTTGCCGTTATAGTTTTTGATGGCAATCTTGCCATTATTATCCCAGAAACTCCAGATGTAGTCTGCGCTGAATACCTTGTCGCCGAAGCGCAGAAGGTTGTTCTCGGTGTCGTGGTAGATGGCTTTTCCTGCGCAGTAGCTCTTTGACGAGGCATTAGTGATGTAGTACCAGTGCTCGTTACCATCGGTGCTTATCTTTGGTGCCTCAATCTTGTCCTCTTTTACTTTTACAACGAAGTTGGTGAGTGTGACGCCGTTGCCGTTGCTGCCTGCAAGGGTAAAGGCAACCGATGAAAGTTTTACATTACTTGCATTTATTGTCTGTGCCGTGCTTTTGGTTGTATATTCACGGCCGTCGTCCATACTCAGCGACAGGGCAGTGCTGTGTCCGCTGTTGGTGAATGTGAAGGTGTAATCGGTAATAACGTATCCAGCTGGAGGTGTTATGCTATATGTAGCGCTGCCTGCTGTTCCTGTCATCAACTGCACGTTGTTTCCGTTCCAGTTCATATTGTTTATTGTGCCGCAGCCGAACTGTAACTGCGGGGTGGTTGTACTCTTCCAGGTACTGTTCCACGCCTGGTTCTTTGCGGTACCGCGCCACAGGTCGCCGTTGAGTTTGTCAACGGTATATTCAATAGCCGATTGTGCCTCGGGCTTTGCTTCGGGCTCGGGTGATTCTGTTATCTTAAACTGACAACCGGTATCGCTGATGTCGTTACCTTTGTTGTTGGGGTTGCTCCAGTTGTAGATGGCATAGTTTTGTGCCGAACCTGTCTGATTGAGCTGCACCTCGCCCGAACTGATGATAAAGTATCCGGGTGTTCCCGAGTTTCCTATTGTCCATCCTTTCGAGGGCTTGCTGCTTGTTGTCTGTATCTGTGCGTTGTAGTTCGCTGTGGGGCTTAGGTAGCAATTATACTCGCGGTTGACAATGTCGTATGTATCGTCGCCACGATTGACGAGTTTCCACATCGATTCGGCATATTTTACATATTCCTCGCTGCCTGTAACTCCTGCCGATGCTCCCTCGGCCGAGACATACAGATTACTTGAACGCAGCGATGAAATCTGATACCAATACTCGTTATCATCGTTGCTCGCAGTGGGCTTAATAACATTTGTTGTAAGTATCTCGGTGAGGGTTTTCACCATAGCTTCTGCTTCTGCTTCCCAGATGCCACCGGAGTTTAGCATTTCGTTGGCTTTCTGAACCTGGGCATTGAATGCTTCTAAGGCTTCGGCAGAATATTCACCGACTTTTGTTCCCGGAGTAAGGTTGATTCCAAGGCCTATTGCTTGTGAAATTTTGTTACGCAGGCCGGCCTGTAAGTAGCGTCTTTGGGCTATTGTTTCGCTCACTACATTTGTAGCAAACTCGGGAAAATCGGCAGCAAGTGCTGCTTGCATCAGCTGTGCTATTTTTAGGTATCCAAAGGCTCCAAGATAGTTGTCGGGATAGAAGTACTCGCTGTTGGCAACATTACCATTTACCAATGGGGTATATGTGTCAATAAATTTTATTTTATCGGTGGCAAGACTCTTGATATATTCATTAAGAACCTTAATGCGGTTGATATTCGTTGTTGAGTTCTTGGTGGGGCAGAGTGCCATCAGGTATATAGTGGATGATGGCGAATGAAATGCAATGTTGTCTACTAACATCTTGTAATAATTCTTTACCATTGCGATGTTTTTTGTGCCATTTGCATCAGCTGTTCCTGTATAAAGGAAAATTGCCTTCGGGTACTCTTTCTTTACTCCTGAGACACTTGCGAAAGTGGCATTTACTATTAATCTTGTTGTTTCAATGTCGCCACCGTAGCCCCAGCCTGTGCCGCGATTCTTTACGTTGGGGTTGCCCAATAGCTCTTGCCACTCGCCGTTCTTTACAATCTCGTCGCCAAAAACAAGGATATCCTCGCTGTTGATGGGCAGTGCGCTGAAATATGTTGCACGCATTCCGTGTACACCGCTAAGACCTCCGCTGTTCTGTACCGATAGTGTGTTCGAGGGGTAAAGGCTGCTTACGGTGTAATCCTCGTCCTCTTGCAGATATTTACATATCTCTTCGCACCATACCTGATAGGCACCGGCAGTAAGATGCAGTTTGTCGTAGCTCCACGCGCCACCCGATGCTACGTTGGTAAGTTTATCGTAAAGGTCGATATATGTCAGCCAATCGGCATTTGTCTCTTTTACGTAGTTCTTTATAACCTCATTTGCGTGGAGCCAGGTCTCGGCTACGCGGTTCGAGGTATTGTTGTTAAGAATACTGTAGAGATAGATTTTTGTATCGGGGTAGCGTGCGTGTATACGCTTTACCATACTGCTGATGTAGTCGAGAATCTGCTCGCCGGTGAAATTGAGTCCTCCACTTGTGGCAAGGTCGTTTGTGCCTATCATCATAAACACTTTCTTGGGCTTTTTGCCAAGATAACTTTCGAGATTGTCGCTCTGCTCGGTTGAGTAGGTGCCCGAATTGCCTCGGTTTACAATAGGTAGATAATCGCCGTTAGAGGTCTTGAATACCTCGGGCCAACAGTGCATATCTGTGATGCTGTTGCCAATAAAGACGATGCTTCCTTCGGCAGGCTCAAGAATCTTAAAGGAGTCGAACCTGTGGTTACGAAAAGGCCCGTCGGCCAACGCTCCAAGCACATAGATACAGGCTAAAAGCGATAGTAGAATTTTCTTCATAGGTTGTTAGTTGAATATTTATTTATAAAAAGTTAAGTGATAATTGCTGCTAATTCATATTTCAGCGCTTAAAAATATATAATTATATTAAATTGAAGAAAAAATAGTTCGATTTTTAACATTATTTACGTGGTATTGTTAATTATTACTGTCCGATAAAAATAGAATAATCCCAAAAAGTGCTATTGACGAAGCTTATATTGCCACTTTTACCTCAAAAATACTAACAAACGAGCGAGAAAAATGAAGTTCACTTCAATATTTTTCAAAGCGAGTGCAGTCTATTTTCGAGGTTTACCTCAAAAATACAAAAGCAAGCCCACTTTTCATAAAATCATAAGGTTGTTCATTGGTGCGCCGTATGAAAATTAGTAAAATGGTAGATGTTTTTTGGATTAAGTGCGAGGATGTTTGAGCGAAGCGAGTTCCGCAGCACCCAAAAAACATCGTGAGCATTTTACGT
>JAGBBX010000035.1 GCA_017938245.1 Bacteroidaceae bacterium | reverse complement strand
AGGGGGAGGTACCACCTTCTTCTCGGGTAGTGTAATAGGCACCATAATCTCCTCTTCGAGCAGTATACCCTGCTGAATAATCTCACCTGTGTGCTTCTTCTCGGTAGCGGTCCACTCGAAAGCGGCAAACAATACCGCGAATACCATAATGTAACCCAAGAGCAACCAAGTGGTCTTTCTTGTCTCAAGATTAGCCGACCGGCTCTTCTTTTGTTCGATGTAATTTTTCTCGTTACTCATATTTTAAAATTTTAAATTGTTTGTTATCGCTTTACTCTTTTGTCTAATATAATAATGATATGCAGCAGCGCTACAGAATCCCATTATTCACATTGCAAAAATAGTATAGTTTTTCCAAACAATTACAAAAAACACTCTTTCAAAATCTTACAAGTACTATTTGTAAGCAGCTGATAATGAATGACATATAACGCTGTTTGAATTTTGTTTTCTTACAGGAATTTTTGTTGTTTGTAATCTGTTGATTATCAATGTGTTATAGGCTAAGCTTTGATTACACTTGTAAGGTTGTTGAAAATCAATAAGTTATGTAATAAAAGCGAGTGAGTCGATTTTTGCGGCTCACTCGCTTAGGGTATCAAGAAGCTTTATCTTACTTTACTGCCGAGATGCGCAGCTTGTAGCTCATCTTCTTATTGGGTACGCGATACTCGGGCAGGGTGTCAACGTCGGCGCCGCACGATGCGTTACCTACTCCACGCATCCACGCGTCGAAGTGAACAACTGTGTAGGGACGCTTTGTCATCTCCCAGTAGTGACCGGCTCTCATAAGATCCTCGTCGGTGTAGGGGAGTGCCGAGAAACTTACATTACCCTCGGTCTCAATTTTTACGCCCTCGCCAAGTGCGTTGGTGAATACAACCTCGCGCAAACCTTCGCGGCTACCGCTACTCTGGGGCTTAACATAACAATCGGCCATCTCATCGACGATAGTGCTGTAACGTCCTACAACAACGCCGTCCTTGCGGTCTACAGTGTTCTCCCAGGGACCAAGAGCGTAGTAGTGTATGTTGTTAAGTGTAGAGTCGAGTCCGCAAACAAGACCTGCACGTCTCAGGTTACCTCTTTTGGGTACAAATGTCGCTTCAACATCTATAATACCCTGAGGATAGATGGTGTAGCTAATCTCTGTGTCGCAGATAGAACCCTTGCGTACAGTCTTTACTACTGTGTTACCATTCTCCTCAACAACCTTTATCTCGCCCTTAGCCTCAAGACCATCTTCTGTTTGAGCATATTTCTTATTTACGTTGTGGCGCTCATACTGATAGTCGTAACCCTGACGGTCGTTCTCAATCCAACGGTGGTTGCTATAGATGAATCCTTGACCCTCGCTGATAACATTCTTGCCATTAAATGCAAGAGCAGTGAGCTGTGCTGTCTCGTTGTCGAATTTCAAAGAGACCTTTTCGTTGCCGATGATTGTTTCGTGAAGCGATGATGTAGCTGCAAGAGCATCGCCCTTAGCCTTGATGGCTGCCAAAGGAGCGCGCTCTACAAGGCTGAACTGCTGCAATGCCTCCTCGTGGCCTGCCTTTGCGTGGTGCTGAGCAGCGCGGTGCAACAGACGTACGGTGAAGAGAAGCTCATCGCCCTTCTTCTCGGCCTTAAGAATGTTTGCTTTCTTAACACTGAGCCATACCTTTGCGCTCTCGCCACTCTTGGCTGCGGGGGCTGCAACAAGGCCGCTGTAAACAATCTCACCGTTCTTAACTACATCGTAAGCAATGTCGAACTCATCGAGATTCTTGAAGTTATACTTATTCTTAATCTCAATGGTTACAATACCGTACTCGCGGTTAACCTCGGGCATTGTAAACTCTACAAACTGGTGAGCAGCCTTTACCTCTTTAAGTTTGGCGCTCTCCTGACGTGTAGCTGAGATAATACCGTTAGAGCAGAAGTTACCCTGGTGAGGACCGGGATAGTCGTAACCGGTGTGAATACGGTAGATACCCTCTTTCATCTCCTGGGGGTCGAAGATTGCCTGGTCGACCCAATCCCATATACATCCACCGATGCAAGAGTTAGATGCCTCAATCTTCTGCCAATACTCTTTGAGGTTACCGATGGCGTTACCCATTGAGTGTGCATACTCGCAGATGAACATAGGCTTGTCGAGGTCGTTGGTGTACTTGTTCATCCAAGCCTGTCCGGGATACATCTTAGAGTAGAAGTCGCTGAAGCGGCCACCACCATAATCGCCTCTCGAGCGTGTGCCTTCGTAGTGTACGGGACGGCTGTCGAGGCGCTTAGCCTCGTCGTAGCAGGGACCGAAGTTGTTTCCGTTGCCGGCCTCGTTACCCAATGACCACATAATAACGCTTGCGTGGTTGCGGTCGCGCAGAACCATACGGTTGATGCGGTCGACAAATGAGGGAATCCAAGACTCGCGGTCCGAAATAGACTGGTTGGCGTGGTCCTCAAGGTCGGCCTCGTCGCAGCAGTAGAGACCAAAGTAGTCGAACATTGCATACATACGTGCAGCATTGGGATAGTGGCTTGTACGTATGGTGTTGATGTTGTTACGCTTCATAAGCAGAACATCGCGTACCATAGATGCTGTTGTAACGGCACGACCATAAACGGGGTGTGTGTCGTGGCGGTTAACACCCTTGAAGAATACACGCTCACCGTTGATATATACGATAGAGTTCTTTATCTCGATATTTCTGAAACCGTGCTTTGTCGAGAATGCCATCTCCTCTTTGCCGTTCTCATCGAACTGTGTGATGCGTACAGTGTATAGGTTAGGAATCTCGGCACTCCACAACTGAACATTGTCAACAGTCAGCTTGATATCGCCGCTGAGGGCTGCAATGCGTGCCGCTGTGTTAAGTGTAACCGAGTCGCTTGTTACCAACTGACCCTTAGTGTCGTAGATGGCAGCCTTGATGGTCTTTTTACCTGCGATATAGTCGCGGTTGTCGAGTTCAAAGTTTACATTTACATTTGCACTGCTGTAGTCGTCGCTCAGTGTGCTTGTAATATAGTGGTCGCGTACCGAAACCTTGGGAACGTTGTAAAGATATACATCGCGGAAGATACCGCTCATACGGAACATATCCTGGCACTCGAGGTACGAACCGTCGCACCAACGGAATACCTGAACGGCAAGTTTGTTCTCGCCCTTCTTAAGGAACTTTGTGATATCGAACTCGGCAACGTTGTTCGAGCCCTGTGTGTAACCTACATACTCTCCATTGAGCCATACGAAGGCAGCAGAGTATATACCGCCAAAGTGGATGAATGTGCGGCGCCCGTCCCAATTCTGAGGAACCTCGAATGTGCGAACGTATGAACCCACAGGGTTGATACCGTAGTTCTTGCCACCGTCATTGTATACGGGACGTGCATTGATGAAAGGAGGTGTGTTAGAGTGGGGATACTCTACGTTGTTGTAGATAGGCTTGTCGTATCCGTGCATCTCCCAGTTCGAGGGAACGGGAATGTTATCCCAAGAACTTACGTCGAATCCCTCCTCGAAGAATGTCAAAGGACGCTGCGAAGGCTCGCTTACGAGGTTGAACTTCCAGGTACCGTTAAGAGTCATATAACGTTTGTTGACGGGCTTTGTCCAGGGTGTTGCATAGTAGCGTGCATCGGCAAGCATCTCGGCCTCGTTGTTGTAGGGCATATATGTTGCAACGCCACGCTCTTTATTCTCGGCAAAGACAGTCTCGTCCTCCCATTTGGGCGATGCAATCTTGGGCTTCTCTACAACCTCGAATGTGAACCAGGCACAGCTGTCGGCGTGATTCTTCTCGACGCGCATCATACGGCCATCTTTCAGAGTGTACATTGTACCCTCCTTGCCTGCCGACACAATGAGATAGACATTCTTCTTGCCCTCTACAGGCTCGAAACGGAACTTTGCGTTGTTCCATACACCTGTTGTTGCCGGCCACTGAAGCAGATAGTCAATGCTTGCATTGTCGCCACCATCGTCGAAATTCTGTCCGTAGAATGCATTCTGTACTGCAAATGTATGAATGTCGATAGTTTTGATATTCCAATACTGACCACGATTGTCGGCATTGCGCTCCTCGCCTACGATGCGGGCATTGTTCTCGCCCGAGTCGTTGTTACCAATTACCACGTTTGGCATAGATGCCGAGTGGATGAGATAGGTGAGGTCGTCGTCGAAACCTGCGTACATAGCCTCCTCGATGCGGAACTGTGCCGCTTTGTGTGTGGCGGCCTTCTCCTTGCTTATGAGTACAAGCGCACCCTTAGACTTTGCCACTGCTACCTCGGGGCTGTTGCTGGGAATAAGAAGGCCATTCTCGTATTTCCAGAGCTGTGCCTCATCCGAACCGTTGTTCTCGCCAACCTCGACACGGTTACCGCTCACACGCAGTGCCTTATTGGTAATGGGGTTGATGAAACGCCAACTGCCCGATAGTTCCGAAATTCTCCAGAACTGTGCGGTGTTGCCATTCTCGAGGTCTTTTAGAACCACTGAGTTGTCTTTCTTCTCGGTTACGACATTTCCTTTGTCGCCCGATGCGTAGATGTGATAGAGCTTGCCCTTTACAAAGGTCGTCTGTGCAAAACTGCCGATGGCAATGAAAAGTGCCATAAGTGTAAGCGCAAAGCCCTGTTTTAAACGGTTGTTTGACATACTTAATATTTTTTGGTTAATAGTTTTTGTCGGTCAAATGCGGCATACAGCGTATGCTTTTCGCTAATTTTGCGAAAATAATAAAAAAAAATGAAAAGAGGGGGCAAATGGTGGTTAAATAATGAAAGAATGCAAACAAACCTAATGAAAAGTCAGCTTCTTACACCTTTACGAGTGGAATATCCTCCCACTTTGTGGTATATTGCGGCGATAGATACTGTCGGTTGCTGTGGTCCGATATGCTGCCTTGCGATACTAATCGCACTGCCTCGTGACCCTGTGTGGCATTTATTTTGTCTATTGCCTCCATTAACATTCGGTGCTTGGGCCGGTCTATAGTGTCAAATAATTCGCCTTGAATAATTGTGGCCGATGATATGTCTCCAAGCGTGACACCTGTCTTTTTGTAACCGTAGCCTTTACGGTATATTTTTCTTAGCAGTGTGGTTGCTGCCTTAACGATTTCTAATGAGCTGTCGGTGGGTACGGGAAAATGCACCGCTGCTCCCTCGTAGTGCTGTGGCCGGTCGTCGCGGTGGCGGTTGGTGAGGATGAACACTTGCAGCATACGTGTCAGCGAGTGTTGCTGTCTTAGTTTTTCGGCGGCCAGTGATGCGAATGTGGATATTGTCTCGTGAATATCATCAAACTCATATAGCTCTTTGGCAAATGAGCGCGAGACGGTTATTGTCTGCTTGTCGGCTATCTGATGGTTGAACTCTATGCAGGGTGTTCCGTGTAGTTCGCGCCACGTGCGTACACCATTGATATTCATTCGGTTGCGTATCCACTCCTCGCTCAGTGCATAGAACTGTGCCGCTGTGCGTATATAACACCCCTCCAACATCTTGCTGTGACGGCGTCCGATGCCCCAGATATCGCTTATAGGGTAGGTCGATAGAACTTTTGCAATCTCCTCGTCGCGCTGCATAAGACAGCAACTGTTCAGTTTGGGGTATTTTTTGCATAGTTTGCTTGCTATCTTGGCAAGGGTCTTTGTGTGTGAGATGCCGATGCTCACAGGTATGCCTGTCCCTTTGCGAATGGTGCGGGCGAGTTTCTCGCCAAACTCCTTCAGTTGTTCGCAGGGTATTCCACCGAACCATAGAAAGGCTTCGTCGATAGAGTAAATCTCGATGTACTCGACATTCTCTTTCAGCATTGTCATCACGCGATGCGACATATCACCATAGAGATGGTAGTTGGCCGAGTGTACCGCCACATTCTCTCTCTTTACAAGGTCGCGTATCTGATAGAGTGGTTGCCCCATTTTTATTCCCAATGCTTTTGCTTCGTTGCTACGCGAGACGACGCATCCGTCGTTGTTGCTGAGTACAACGACGGGACGCCCTTCGAGTGAGGGGTTGAACACTCTCTCGCACGAGACAAAAAAGTTGTTGCAGTCGCAAAGACCAAGCATTGCTATACTATACTTTCTTAATGATATAGGTGACTATGCCCCAGATGATAAAGTTGTTCTCGGCTGTTACCTTGATGGGACGAAATTCCTTGTTCGCAGGGATAAGAAGCCCATATTCGCTGTGCCGCTCGAACCGTTTAAGGGTGAACTCTCCATCGATGTAGCAGACGGCAAGGCTGCCGTCGCGTGGTTCAAGACTTTTGTCGATAACAAGCAGGTCGCCCTCGTTTATTCCTTCGTCTACCATTGAGAGTCCGCTCACCCGTGCATAGAATGTGGATGCAGGGTTTTTAATTAGCTCTCTGTTAAGGTCGAGCTTAAGCGAGGCATAGTCATCGGCAGGGGAGGGAAAGCCTGCTGCCACGCGCTCGTCCGATAAGGGAATTTCTATGCCGTTATCGGCATCGGGGCTGTATATGTTAAGATTGTCACTCATTGTTTTATGAAACGGGTTATATGCTCAACAAGTTCGCTCTTTATGGGAAGGTCGGGGTTTTTATATGTCTCTAACTGCATAAGCGTATTATCGCTGTCGCAATCTTTGAGTACGTGATTCATATTCTCTATAATATAGAACGACGAGAAGATACGTGCCATATATAGTTTCTGTGCCTCTTTTACTCCTACCTGTATATCCTTGTCGCCTTGCAGTATCAGTACGGGAATCTTCAGTTTTGCAATCTCTTTGGACGGGTCGTAGCGGAACCACGATATTAGATAGGGTTGTACGCTCTTGCGGTAGAGTGATGCAAGATAGGAGGGGACATTCTCGACGGTACGTCCTTCGCACAGTTCTTTGTTTATTTTTGCAACCTCATCACGTATCTGCTCGGGTTGTTTGCTCATCTGCTCCTCTATAATTTGATGTGCGGGGCTGCCGCAGCCTGCAATAGAGACAAAGGCTTTGATGTTGTTGCTCTTTTGGGCTGCTACCATTCCAATGAGCGACCCCTCGCTGTGTCCGGCAATTATTACTTTTGTGAAGCGACCGTCTTTAAAAAGTGTGTCGGCCCACGCTGCTGCATCGTCGATATAATGCTCGAATCGCAGATTCTCTTCGCTCGCTTGGGCTTCTCTGCTTTTGCCAATACCTCGTTTGTCGTAGCGAAGGGTGGCAATGCCTCTCTTTGCAAGCTCTTCGGCAAGGTAGCGCAGTGAGTTACTCTTGTAGTCGGTACCTAAACTGTTTCCATCCATATTTGTGGGGCCGCTGCCTGCTATAATAAGTACGATGGGACAGGGGGTGTCGCCTTCGGGCATAAGCAATTCTCCATATATCTTGCCTGTTGGGGTCGATAGAATGTACTCTTGTGCTGTTGCACCGAATATCACTGATAGAAATAGTATAATGGTTGCTATTGTTCTCATATTGTCGAAAAAAACTACGGTGCACCAATCGTCTTTATTCGAGAGGCGCACCGTCTGTGTGGTTAAAATATATCTTTATTTCCCGAATTTTCCACCCATTTTGCCGCCCATCTTGGCACCACCACTGCCTCCAGCCGCAAAGATATTCTCGCCGTAGTTGACGGCCTTGAATCCGGCATCCTGTTTGCGACGCAGGGCAATGTCGATGAGTTTGTCTATGAGTGTACCGAAATTTATTCCACTGTACTCCCACAGGTAGAAAGAGAGTGAACCGGGAATTGTGTTTATCTCGTTTACAAAAATCTCACCTGTAGCCTCGTCGATGATAAAGTCGATGCGGGCAACACCGTCGCACGAGAGAGCGCGGAAGGTGTCGCAGGCTGCTTTTTGAATGAATTTCGTGCTCTCCTCGGGGAGGTTGGCGGGAATCTCGCGCACAGTAGAGCGCATACCCTCGGACTGTTTGCCGCCACCATTCATATATTTATCCTGATACGAGAGAATCTCGCCACTACGCACGGGAACCTCGCACACCGATGGCTGACACTCGTAGTAGTTTCCGAGTACAGCACAGTTTACCTCTTTCAGCTTCTGCACATATTTCTCAATAATCACTCGGCTGGTGAATGAGATTGCATAGTCGATGGCATCTATAAGCTCTTCGCGGTTGTGTGCCGCACGTATGCCCACGCTTGAACCGCTGTTAGCGGGCTTTACAATAACGGGATAACCCAACTTGTTCTCGATGCGTGCCACTGTGTCGTCTTTCTTGTCGTCCCACTCCTTATCGCTGAACCAGCAGTAATCGACAACGGGAATACCGCACTCTTTAAGAATCATCTTCATTGTGATTTTATCCATTCCGTTTGCCGATGCAAGGGTGTTGCAGCCTGTATAGGGAATGCCCGAAAATTCCATCACACCCTGGAAGGTGCCATCCTCGCAGTTTGTGCCGTGCAGTGCAGGCAGAATAACGTCGAGTTTGGCTACTACCTCTTTCCCGAAGAATCCTTTTTTTGTGCGGTAAAGGTTGGTGTCGCCGTAGATAGGCTTCATATATACCTCCTCGCACATTGCAAGCAGTTTCTTTGTGTCGCGGTAGTTCGATACGTCGAAGAGTGCCTCACCGCTGTACCATTTACCCTCTTTTGTTATGTAGATGGGGATAATGTTATATTTCTCCCTATCCATTGCCTGTATTGCTTGATTGGCTGTAATTACCGAAATTTCATTCTCGACGGAGCGGCCGCCAAAAACTACGCCTACATTTGTCTTCATTGTGTTATATATGTTTTTTTGTTTGTTATCTTTTATTTAAAATTGTCGGGAAGGTCGTTCTCGTATAATACTACGTCGCCCACTTTTAGAATTGTAGCCATATGGGCACGTGCCTCGGCAAGAGAATCGGCAAGGAATATTTTGTCGGCCGACATTCCTCCTTCGTCGATGCCTCCCTTTATAGCTTCGCGGTTGGTGGCATTGACCACTATCGCATAGTCGGCACACGAGGCAATGGCGCGTCCGAGTTCTCTGTTGGCATCGGCTTGACGGCTGCCCATCTCGACAAATCCCGGGGTTACGATTATGCGTTTGTTGCCCTCGCCAACACAGAAATTCTTCAGAACCTCGAGTGCCATCTGTGCTCCCATAGGGTTCGAATTATAGGCGTCATCGAGGATGGTGAGGCCTCCTGTGCGGCTCATCGATAGGCGGTGCTCGACGGGTTGCAGTCGGGCGATGGCATTTCTCTGCTTGTTGCGTGGTACGCCAAGATAATCGGCAACGGCAATAGAGGCAAGGATGTTCAATAGGTTACCTCGACCCAAAAGGCGGCTTTCGAAACGGTCGTCGCCCTGTATGAATGATACTCCGCTTCCGTTATAGATAATGTCGGTGGCACAAAAATCGGCTTTTTGCTCAACGCCATATTTAAGCATTTTGCAGGGGCTTGTGCTGCCTTTGTATTCTCGTATCAGTTGTGAGTCGTAATTTATTACCCCAAGACCGTTTGCGGGTAACGAATCAATTAACTCGAACTTTGTCTTTTGTATGTTCTCGACGCATTTAAATGTTTCAAGGTGCATCTCACCAACAGCAGTCACAATGCCAATGGTGGGTTCTACAAGGTCGCAAATCTCCTTTATGTCATTTGGCTGTTTGGCGCCCATCTCGACAATAAACACCTGATGGTATGGACGTAACTGCTCGCGCACTGTGCGTACAACTCCCAGCAGTGTGTTGAAATTGCCGGGTGTTACAAGTACGTTGTATTTTTCGGCCAATAGGCTGGCAAGATAGTTCTTGGTACTCGTTTTTCCGAAACTGCCGGTTATACCTATTATAATAAGCCCTTTATGCGAGCGGATAATGTTCTTTGCGTCGTTGTAATAGTGACGATTGATACCCTTTTCTATGGGTGTGTTTATAAGGTTGGCAAGTAACATTATAAGGTTAGATAGTGTAAGGAGTACGCCGATGATTATTTTTGCGTATGTATCTGCAAAGAGCATCGACAAAATTGCAGCAATAGCAAATAGCGCAATATTTGTGGCAAAAAGTCGCTTCACACGCATTGTAAACACAAGCGGTGTCTTGAATTTCTCTCTTAGGGCGTGTAGTAGTGCAACAACTGTTATACCCGATAAGCATCCCAATCCGTAGTAATCGGGTAAAAAGGCCGATACAAGGGCAAGCAGGGCGAATACTCTCTTGGTCGAGACGATATTCTCCGGTGCCAACCAACGAAAATAACGGCTATAGCGGTAGGAATTAAGCTGGAACATATGAATGTCGTACTTTGCAACGATAAGATACATTACCGTTGCAATTACCGCATATATGACATTGAATTTCTCCATAGTTAGTTAATCTTAAAAAAGTTCTTCATTACTGTTGTAAAAAGTCCCGCATTCTCAAGGAACGAGAAGTGCCCTGTTCCGTGTGCAATCACAAGTCCTGCATCGGGGATTAGACGCTCCATTGTCTTTGCGTCGCTCAGTGGAGTCGCGGTGTCGAGGTTGCCCCAAAAGAGCAGAGTGGGGGCCTTTATCTTAGGTAGAAGCTGCGTAAGGTCTTCGTTTACAACCTTCGAGAGTATTGCGCGCATCTTGGGCGATGCGTTATTGTAGTCGCTCGACCCTGCGCCCTTGCGGCGCTTTTCTATTATCTCCTGTGCCTTTTTCTTTGGTAGGAATGTGTTGCACAGCCACTTTAGCAGTTTGAAGGTATATACTTTGTAGTAATATTTCAGTGGACGCTTGGGTTTTATGCCTGCCGCATCGACAAGGACTACACGGCTCGCCTCGTTACGCGAGGCGAATATTATGCTTATTCGTCCGCCAAACGAGTGTCCTACAAGGGCGGGACGCTCAATATTATGTTCCCTGACAAAAGTTTCTACCATACGGGTGTACTCCTCGGTACCCCATACCTCAGATGGCTCGTCCGAGGCGCCAAAGCCGGGAAAATCGAAATTGTAGACTGTGTATTTTTGTGCCAACTGCAACTGCAATGCCTTGAAAATCTCGTGTGTGCAGCCCCAACCGTGCAACAGCAGCACAGGCTCTCCTTCGCCCTGTTTGTCGATGAATATATTATGGTTGTTATATCTGAAAATCATACTGTTTGGTGCTACTCTTCTAAATTCTTGCGAAGATAGCAAGAAGTAATGTAATTTGTGCGAATTTGCCCGATTTTTTATAAAAAATCTTTACCCGATAGTGTGGGGTGCACTATCGGGTAAAGATTATAAATAGTTATCAGAAACTCTTTTGTTGTGATAGAATTACTCTACTGTATTCAAAGCCTTGTCTACTAAGACAGCGTCTTTGGCCTCGAGCTTGAACTTGATGTTCTTCTTTGCCTTGAATGTTATCTTGGCAATCTCGATGTCGCCTTCGAGTACGGCTTTCTCACCTGTGTTGACAAATGTGGGATAAATTACAGTCTCGCCATTGCCGTGCAGACGGTTCTTGCTGAAATTCTGCAGTGTGCCAACAGTGATGGGTTCGATACTTACAAACTCATACTCGTCGGTGCTGTAGGGGAGTGCAAGGCTCAGTGCATTTACGTGTGCAAGTCCTGTTCCCTTAATGGTTACAACAACATTGTCGCCGGCTTTGTAGCTCTTCTTGTCGCTGCTGATTGAGAGGGCTCCTGCTACGGCTGCACGGTGCGCATTTACTCCATCTTCTAACTTTGTTGCCACAACCGAAATGTCGTAGGCGTCGATGAGGCCGTTTTCGTTAATGTCACCTATGCTGATGTAGTCGAAATCGGAGTCGCTCTTGCGCAATCCTGTGTAGTTCAGGTACGATGTGAGGTCGTTCTCATCTACCTTCTTGTCCTTGTTGATATCACCGGGGATATAGGTCTCGGTGTTGGGTACTTTGAAGATATACATCTCGCGTCCCGAACCGAAGTTGCCGATAGCTTTGCTTACGCTAATCTTGATGTAGCGTGCAACAGGCTTGTTGTCGAATGTAAAGATTTTAGTTTCGGGTGTACGCTCCCAACTTATGGCAACGGGCTCGCTCCAGTTGCGCTTATTGGTGCTGTAGCTTATTGTAGCCTCAAGGATTGTACCGTTACCGCCATCCTCGCGTCCAAGATAGTGGAGTTTGTCCAATGTTGCCTTGCAGTTGAGGTCTATGATAAGGTCGAATGGAACAGCATTCTCGCCGTATGCGGTATGCCATATATTACCCTCCTCGAAGTCGAAAAGACGGTTGGGGCCCTGACCGCCCTGGTTAGGACAGGTTGTCTGTGCGCTTACGCCTGTGAGTGCAAATTCAAGAGGATTGCTCTTTGTTGTGCTCTTGATGTATGTCCAATCCGATACACCGCTCTTGTTTACCGCGCGCACCTGGAATGCGTACTCGGTTTCGGGAACGAGGTCTTCGAATAGTAGCTTGCATTCTTTGATGGTTGTATATAGACGACCCTCGAACATAATCTCGTAATAGTCGGCATTTGCTACTTTCTCCCAACTTGGGGTGATTGTATAGGCCTGACAATTCTCGTCGGTAACAGTGGCTGTTGGTGCTGCGAGTGTACCCTCTTGTGTAAGAAGACTGTTGGTAGTCTCGAATTTATAGCCCTTGATGCTGAGGGTGGTGGCTGCGGCTGTAATGTCGCTCTTTTCTACCTTTACCATAAGAACGGGGTTCTTTGTAATATTGACTTTTGCAAAGTCGCTACCTGGGGTTGCAAATCGGTTTAACTGTGGTGCTGCGTCGTAGAAATATACGTTTGTACCGTTGTTGAAATCTTCTATGTTCTCGACCTGTATAAGTTTGATGCTTTTTTTGCCAATTTTTACGCTTACTTTCTTGGGCTGTTCGCTTACATTTACGCGGAAGGTAGTTGCTTTCTCTTTTACAAATCCCTCGAATGTGCCTTCGGTGGGGTTGATTGTTACGGTTACGTTGCCTTTCTCGTCGCAACTGCTGTTGATGAGGGTGGTTGTAAATTCTCCGCAGCGGTAGAGCTCGGTTTTGCCATCGTCGTCATATTCGGTAAATGAGCTGTTTCCTGCGGGGTAAAGTTCGTATATGCGCATTGTTGCGTCAACCTGTGAGGGCTGATTGTGAGGCTCGTTCATCGGAATTATTGCTCCGGCCTTTACAAATACGGGTAGTTTCCACAAGGGGGCAGCGTAGTTGTTCAGGATGCGACCACCCTCATATTTCTCGCCACTGAACCAGTCGAACCATACTCCGTTGGGGAGGTAGATTCCATTGCGTATGTCGTTGCCTTCTTTGTCCATTGCAGTCTCTTGGTAGATGGGTGCTACAAGCAGATAGGGACCGTACATATATTGATAGCGTGTGGCTGCGCCTAATGTGTAGGGGTTAGACTCCTCGAGGAACATTGCGCGAATCATAGGCTTGCCGTCTACCGCTTCACGTGCTATGCTGTAGGCGTAAGGCATAAGCTCGCTCTTCATCTTAAGATACATACGGTTGATTGATGTTGCAGGCTCGCCAAGAGCGTGAGGATATTTCTCATTTGCTCCCCAACCGTCCATATTAAGCTCCATTGGGGTGTAGGTCTTCCACTGATAATCGCGGATGTTTACCTGAAGATGGCGACCTCCGAAGATTCCGTCCATATCTGATGTGATGTTAGGCTGTCCCGAAAGTCCTGAGCCGATGTATGTTGGGATGTGGAAACGGATATATTCCCAATCGCCACCAGTCTGGTCGCCGCTCCATATTGTTGCGAATCGTTGTGTGCCTGCCCATCCGTCGAGTGAAATGATGAAAGGACGCGCGTTGTTGCCATAGTAGGTCATAATGCCGGCAGCATCTGTTACTCCATTCAGACCGAATGAGTAGCCTGCGCCCACCCAGGCTACGTCGGTCTTTAGGACGCGTACTCCGGCATCGCGCACCTCGCCGACAAGGTCGCGCTGCAAGAGTGCGGGAACACCTTTGCGAGGATGCAGATTCGATTCTGTCCAAAGGCCAATCTCGACGCCTCGCTCACGTGCGTAGTCGCCAAACTCTTTCAGGTTCTGTATGTTGCCCTCGAGTGTCTCGGTCTGTCCATAGCCTGCACCGTAACCGTCGTTGGGAAGAATCCAGCCAAGGGGCATATCGTGTGCTTCGTAACGGTCGACAACAGCACGTGCCGAGAACTGGTAGTTGTTCTTCTCGCCGTTGAGTGTCTCTTGTGTACCACCGTTGTGCTTTTGGCTCTCGCGGTAACGCTTGCCATCCTCGAAGAGAACGCCGCTGCCATCGGTACTCTCTTTCCAATAGTCGCGATTGTAGGCGTTAAGATGTCCTTCGTAAAATCCGAATTTAGGGATAAGGACTGGGTTTCCGGTGAGCTGATAAAAGTCGTTCAGAAGTGCAATGCCGTCGCTGTTGACCATAAAGAATACGTCGATATAGTCGCTGTCGTGTGTGAGTGTTATTTTGTTGCTCTCGGTAGCGCCAAAGTCGTAACTGCCTTTCATAAATGTGTGCCACATAAAGCCGTAGCCCTGTGTCGACCAAAAGAAAGGAGCGGGCGATGCAACGCCACCATCTGTCCAGCTGTTCTGATTTTCAATGGCAATAATCTTGCCCGCGTGCGAGAAGCGCCCATTCTGTACACCACCGCCAAAAAAGTACTCCTGAGAGTTGCCTTTAAGAGTGATTGTAGCTTTGTCCTTTTTGAAAAAGACGGGGGCTGTCTCTTCAATAACCACTTTGCCGGTTGCAAGGTTTTTTACTTTAATTTGTCCGCTTATTTTACAAACTGAGACTTCGATTTTGTTGGTTTTTATTGTGTAATCTTTGTCTGTCTGTTCGATGTTTAGGCTTGTTACAGATTTACGGGGGTTATCAACCAAAATTTGTGCTTCTGGGTAACCATCGTAGGGTTTTGGGTCGCGTAGAATGCCACCGTTGTCGTCGCGGAATAGTCTGAAGATGTTCTCGCCATAAAAGTCAATTGTCATTCGTTTCCCCTCTTTTAGTTTCACCTCGACGGTGGTGGGGTTAATCTTGTTGACGCTTACTACGCTCGAAACTCTCTCGTCGTCGATTGTAGCTTGAGCAGATAGGTGTCCCATTATAAGCATCGACGCTGTCAGCATTATAGCTGACACTTTTGTTAAATAATTGATTCGCATAATTCTGTTTAAGGGGTTGTGTCTTTTGTCGTATATTTTTAATTGTAAGTGCAAATATAAAAATTTTATATGATAAAGTATGTTTTTTGCAGGTTATTTAATTTGTATTTTTTATATGGTTGATTTTTACTATCTTCGCGCAGAATTTAGATGTTATGATTTATCCGCAGAATTTTGAGAAGAAGATAGAGTTTGATGCCATTCGCACAATGCTCAAGGAGTTGTGTCTATGTACGTTGGGACGGGAGTGCGTCGATGAAATGTCGTTCCTTACCGACTACGTTGCCATTGAGGGACGTTTGGGCGAGACCGATGAGTTTGTGCGTCTGTTGCGTGTAGAGCAGAATTTTCCCAATGATTTCTATTTCGATGTGCGTGAGCCGCTACAACGCATACGCATCCCGGGAATGTATATGGGTGAGGAGGAACTTTTTGCTCTGCGCCGTTCGCTCGATACAATAGGGCGTATGCTATCGCTCCTGCGCCGTCAGAGCGACGATGGAGGAGTGGATGGTGCAGTCAGCCTATATCCGCGTCTGCGTGCTCTTGCGGGGGATGTCGAGGCGTTCCCTCAGATTATTCGTGCCATTGATGCTATTGTCGATAAATTCGGACACGTAAAGGATAGCGCTTCACCTGCGCTGGCAGGCATTCGCAGCGAGTTAGTGCGTACATCAAACGGCATTTCGCGTACTTTGAATAACATTCTGCGACGTGCACAGGCCGAGGGGCTTGTCGAAAAAGATGCGTCACCCACACTGCGTGACGGACGTTTGGTAATTCCCGTTGCACCGGCCCTCAAACGTAAGATGGGAGGTATTGTGCACGATGAGTCGGCAAGCGGAAAGACGGTTTTTATAGAACCGGCCGAGGTGGTGATGGCGAACAACCGCATACGAGAACTTGAGGCCGAGGAGCGTCGCGAGGTTATTCTAATTCTTACAAAATTCTCGGACGAATTGCGCCCGCACGTGCCACAGCTTCTTCAAGCATATATATTTCTTGGTGTGATAGATTTTATCCGCGCCAAAGCGTTGCTTGCCGAACGCTTCGGGGCAATAAAACCTGTGCTTGCCGACAAGCCGCTGATTGATTGGGGAGCGGCAGTGCATCCCTTGCTCGAACTGTCGTTGCATAAACACGGCCGCAAGATGTCGCCCCTTGATATTTCACTCGACGAGAAACTTCGTATCCTGTTAATTTCGGGGCCTAACGCAGGTGGAAAATCGGTCTGTCTAAAGACTGCGGGACTTCTGCAATATATGTTGCAGTGTGGACTGCTTATCCCTGTTCACGAGCGCAGTAAGGCAGGAATATTTCGTAATCTCTTTATTGATATTGGCGATGAACAAAGTATAGAGGACGACCTCAGTACCTATTCGAGCCATCTGCTGAATATGAAGCAGACGCTGCGCAGCTGCGACAGTCGTTCGCTAATTCTTATCGATGAGTTTGGAAGCGGTACCGAACCGCTCATTGGCGCCGCCATTGCCGAGGCTATTCTCAAACGCTTCAACAGTCGCGGTGCTTACGGAATAATTACCACCCACTATCAGAATCTGAAACATTTTGCCGATTCTACTCCGGGAGTGGTTAACGGAGCAATGCTTTACGACCGCGCCGAAATGCGCCCCCTTTTTATGCTGCAAATAGGCAACCCGGGAAGTTCGTTTGCTGTGGAGATTGCACGCAAAATAGGTCTGCCCGAGGAGATTATAAAAGATGCCTCCGAGATTGTCGGCAGCGATTATATTCAGAGCGATAAATATCTGCAAGATATTGTGCGCGACAAGCGCTATTGGGAGACGAAACGTCGCAATGTGCATCAGAAAGAGAAGGAACTTGACGAACTGCTTGAAAAGGTGCAGGGCTCTACCGATGAGCTGAAAAAGAGTCGCCGACAGATTCTGCGCGATGCACAAAACGAGGCTGAGCGACTTTTGCGTGAGGCTAATGCAAAGATAGAGAATACTATACGTTCTATCGTTGAGGCTAAGGCCGAGAAAGAGCGCACCCGCAAGGCGCGTCAAGAACTTGCCGACTTTAGCAAGGAGATAGAGGCGCTTGCAGCGCAGGAACAACAGATGCGCACCGACCGCGAGATGGCACGTATCATTGCGCGGCAGGAGCGTCGCAAGAACAGCAAGAACGAAAAGCAGAAAGCAGTTGCGCAACAACCTCAGACAGCCGAACAGCAACAGAAACCAAGGCAGCCGCAGCTCGAGATGGGAATGTATGTGCGCATAGTGGGGCAGCAAAGTGTAGGCGAGATAATGTCGGTGAACAAAAATTGTGCTGTGGTGCGCTTCGGCGCCATAAAATCGACGGTGGCACTCTCGCGTCTGCAACCTGCCGAAGCTCCAAAGGAGGAGGTGCGCAAAGTCTCGTTCCTTACAAGCGAGACGCAGGAGAACCTGCATAACAAACGCCTCAATTTCAAATCCGAGATTGATATTCGAGGAATGCGTGGCGATGAGGCGATGCAAGCGGTGAGTTTCTTCCTCGATGATGCCACAGTGTGCGGTGTTCATCAGCTGCGTATTCTGCACGGTACAGGAAATGGAATATTGCGCACTCTTGTACGTCAATATCTTAGCACGGTTCCGTCGGTGCGCACTTTCCACGATGAACACGTACAATTCGGAGGTGCAGGAATTACTGTCATTGAGATGGCATAATTACCCGATTCTGTTTTAAGGGTTCTGAATAATCGAGGCTCTGTTTCATTCTATAATTATTACTGTTGCTGGCGTGTTGCGGGCGATTGAAAATCGCCCCTACTGTTCGCGAAATATAAATGTTTAATATTCATCGATATAATTCATTGCGTGTAGGGGCGATTTTCAATCGCCCGAATCATAACTTTACTCATAACTTTACTCATAACTTTACTGTTGCTGGCGTGTTGTGTGCGATTGAAAATCGCCCCTACTGTTTGCTAAATAAACGCTTAATATTCATCGATATAATTCATTGCGTGTAGGGGCGATTTTCTATAATATCGGATATTTATTAAATTTAACTATATATATAACAATTTATATGGAATTTTGGTTTATTTTTGCAAAATAAGGGAATGCGTGTCGTGTAAGACATCTGCTATACATCGGAACAGATAAAAACGTAACATAACTTTTTAAAACTTATTTATGAAAAAATCTTTACTATTCACTTTCCTGGGACTTTTTGTTGCTCTCTTTGCGAGTGCGCAGGTTCCTTTTGAGACAACTACCATTACAGATGGTAAGTTTGACGATGCTACTACCTGGTATCTGATGAGAATCGGTACAGGTAATGCTGTTATTACCGACAACGATGGTGCCGAATATATCTCGGTAGGTCGTGCAACAACTTCATACGAGGATAAAGACCTTTGGTGCTTTGTTGACAAGGGCACAGATGGCTATGCAATCTATAACAAACAGGCCGGTTCGGGTAAGGTGCTTGCTTCACACACAAAGATGAGCGCTATCGCCGGTTACGGTGGCACAGGTGGTTCCACCTATCCAACAATGCAGCCCGTTGACGCTCTTCCCGACGGTTACATAGGTACTTGGGATGTTGCAACATCTAATAAAATCGAGGGTGTCGAGGGCTATTTTGTTAAAATTCACGGTACCAACTATGCTATCAACAATTTTGGAGGTATTGGTAAACTTGCTTTCTGGGCCGAGGGTATGGACGCAGGTTCAACTGTACAGTTCGAGGCAGCTGTAATGTCAATCGAGATTCTTGCTGCCGAGGGTGAGTTCACTGCAAGTAATGCAAACAAAACCTGGCATTCGAAATGGGAGAGCAGCAAATGCGATGGCTTCTCACTCTCAACAAGTGCCAACAATATGACTGTCGAAGGTGATTATATCGCCGGTTATTCGGGTCAGTCACAGAGTTCTACATATACTCTTACTGCTCCCGAGGGTTATGTTGTTTCGGCATATAGCTTCGACTATGCAAACACAGGTGGCGATGCCTCTTATTCGCTCACACTCTCTATCGAAGGAAAGACATATACAAGCTCGGCAACAAAAGCACACGTTGCTGTAGAGGTTGAAGAACCTGCACGTATTGTCTCATTTGTACAGAGCGGTGCAAACAAGGGTATCACATTCTCTGATTTCCGCGTGACATTGCGTCCCGATACTAAGGAGCCCGAGCCTAACTTCGAGGTGTTCCCCACACCTACATCGGCGGCTATTCCTTATCGTATCCCTGCCATTGCAACAGCATCGAATGGCGATATTATTGCTGTTGCCGACTACCGTCACAGTCGTGCCGATATTGGAATGGCAAGCTATGGCCGTATCGACCTGCACGCTCGTATAAGCAAGGATAACGGTAAGACCTGGGGCGAGATTTTCCCCATCGTCGAGGGTAAGGGCAAGCAGTCGCCCGACTTTATGAACGTAGGCTTTGGTGACCCCTGCATCGTTGCCGATAGAGAAAGCTCTAAGGTGATGGTTCTCAGCTGTGCAGGTAACGTTTCGTTCCCCAGCGGTACCCGTAACAACCACCAGAATATCGCACGTTTCTATAGTAACGACAATGGTGCTACCTGGAGCGAGCCTGTTGACATTGCCGATGATATTTATGCAATGTGGGATAAGAGCAAGAATCACGGTCCTGTAAAGGCGATGTTCATTGGTTCGGGTAAGATTACTCAGAGCAAGACTATCAAGGTAGATGACTACTATCGTCTCTACTGCGCTGTGCTTCTTAAGAATAACAGCGGAACCAATACAAACTTTGTTCTCTACAGCGATAACTTCGGTGAGACTTGGGATGTTCTTGGTGGTGTAGAGACATCTCCTATTCCCAGTGGTGGTGACGAGCCTAAGGCCGACGAGCTCCCCGATGGTTCTGTTATCATCAGTTCACGTTGCACCGGCGGACGTTACTACAATATCTTCTCGTTCACAAACAGCGAGAAAGCCGAGGGCTCTTGGGGTACAATGGCATTCTCGGGCTCATCGAACAATGGTGTAACAGCTGTTTCTAACTCTTGTAACGGTGAGGTGCTGTTGGTGCCCGTTGTTCGCAATGCCGATGAGAAGAAGATGTATCTTATCTTACAGTCGGTTCCTTTTGGTCCCAGCCGTTCTAACGTAGGTATATATTATAAGGAACTTGAGACTCTTGCCGACTTTGTAACACCTGCCAAGATTGCAGCCGATTGGGATGGCGACCATCAGTCGAGCTACCTCTCTTCGGCCTATTCTACAATGTGCTGGCAGCAGGATAGCACTATCGGCTTCCTTTACGAGGAGGATACATACGGAACAAGCGGTGGCGGTTACACTATCGTATATAAGAATTATAGCTTAGAGTATATCACAGACAGCGCTTATACATACTGTGGCGAGGTCGATCGCAATGCAATCGTTGTCGAGGGTATCGAGGAAAAGACCGCTTCTCTTGAGATTGGCGAGGAGAAATATGTTGGTAGTGTGCTTCCTTCAGCAGTGGATGTAGTCAACGAGGCTATCAATAAGTACAAAGAGGCTCCCTCACGTGAGGCTTACGAGGCTATCAATGCTCTTCTTGGCAATCTGCCCACAGTGGAACTTGTTCCTAATGCTTGGTATCGTCTGCGTAATGTTGCACGTAGCAATGCTACACTATATATGAATCCCGAGGCTTCTCGCGTATCAACAGCTAAGGGCGACCTTGCCGATGCCGACCAGCTCTTCTCATTTGTTCCTGCAAAGAACGAGGGCGAGTATTACCTCTATAATGGTAACTTCGAGTACTACCTTGGACCTCTTGGAAACAACGAGACACAGCCTGTTGTAACAGCTTCTACCGATGGCGCAGGTGTTTGGACACTTATCACTCGCAACAATGGTAAGAGCTCAGTAGTTTGTCAGAACAAAACCGGTGGTCACGTAGGTTTGCACCTCGCAGGCGATAACACTCGTATTGTGCCCTGGACTGCCGATGCCGAGGCTTCGCTTTGGTTCATTGAGCCTGTTGACGAGTATGCTGTTAATATCGATGGCTTTGCAGCGGTTAACTATCCCTTTGCTTATACTCTCCCCGAGGGTGTAAAGGCTTACACTGCAGGTGAGACTATTACTGTTGAGGGTGTTGAGGCTCTTGCTATCAGCGAGTATAAGGGTGAGACAGTTCTTCCCAACACCCCGTTGATTCTTGCTGCCGAGACAGGCGAGTATAGTCTTGCTCTTGTTGCCACAGCAACCACTGAGCGGCCCGAGGGTTATGCAAACACTCTCAAAGGTACTCTTAAGGCAGCAGCTGTAGCGGGTAGCGATGTTTATACATTGTCGGGTAATACAATGAAAAAGCGTTCGGCTGCCAATGGTAATATTGCTGCAAACAAGGCTTACTATGTAGGTAGCGGCAATGCCGATGTTCTCGAACTCAGCGAGGTTGCAACAGGTATTTCAACTGTCGTTACAGATAGCGAGAATGTTAAACTCTACGACCTTAACGGTCGCGAGGTTAAGGCTCCTGTTCGCGGTATTTACGTAACATCTAACGGACAGAAAGTATTTGTAAAGTAAGTATTGTCGGTTAAACAAATATAGCAGGCGCACCTCTCAAGTGGTGCGCCTGCTATATTTTTATATTACTGTCCGATAAAAATAGAATAATCCCAGGTCTTTTAACATTTTCGGATATTGAACCAATCCATTTTGTTTGTAATTTTGTATTCTTACAATTTATTTCAGTGTATGAAAACAGTGCAGAATACCATTCCGGCAGTATCACTTGAAGATGGTGTTGTCCTCAAATCAATTGTTCAACAGGAACAAGTTGCCAAGTATCTTCAACCTCATAGGATGGAGTTGTGCTGTTTGTGGATTACCACCAAAGGCACTGCTCGCCTATCTATCAACTTATCTGAATACTCTCTTCTTCCGAATAGTATTGTAATGATTTTCCCCAACAGTATTATTCAGATTGCGAATGCAAGTGAGGATTTTGCGTGCGATGTAATTGCATTCTCTCCCGACTATGTGCAAGATGTTGACTTAGTGCGCCAGATAGTTTCCAATATGGAGACAATCAGTGCAAATCCTGTTGTCGGATTGTTTTCTGATGAATCTGTTTTTGTAACCGAGCTCTATTCTACTTTTTCACGCATCTATCATCGTTCAAGGCTTCAACCTTCGGCCAATCACGGTTTGTTGAAGAATCTGCTGATGTCATTCTTCTATGGTGTATGCTCCATCTACGACAATCATCGTATGATGGGAAAAGAGATTGAATTATCGCGAAAAGAGCAGATTGTTCGTGATTATATTTCGCTTGTTTTCAAACACTATGACAAAGAGCGTAGTGTGGGCTGGTATGCCTCGAAACTCTGCATTACTCCCACCTATTTGAATGTGGCAGTTAAAGATGTGCGAGGGGTGCCGGCATCGAAAATCATATCCGATGCCGTTATCCTCTATGCAAAATCCAAACTGAAATCTTCCTCCGATACTGTGCAGCAAATATCAGACTCATTGAACTTCCCGAACGCCTCATTCTTTGCCAAGTTCTTCAAACGAGAGACAGGGTTATCACCTACCGAGTATCGTGAACGAAACATTTAGGGTGCTGCCGAATCTGGCAACAATCGTTTGCGTCTTCTCTCATAAGGGAAAATCAGTGCAAATATTATCACGGCAATACCTCCGTAGATTGTCCAACCCGAAATCTCTTTCAGCGCAACAAGCGTAGCCTGTAACTGTACGCTACCTTTTGCCGACATTGATGCCATCTGTGTAGCCTCAACATAACTCTTGCCCTGCATCACCATACCCATCTGTGTGCGTTGGAACGAAGATGCCGCAGCGGAATTACTTACATCCATATCTTGGGCATAACGCTCAATGTGATTTTGTGAGCGTTGATACACAGCATTGGAATAGAGAGATGAACCTCCCACGGGGCCTAATACGGCTCGAAACATCAACATTATAAATACCCACGAACCGAGTTGCTTGCCTGCATCCAAATCATTCATTCCCATACATCCGCAGTAGGCATATATCATCCACATTCCTGCTCCTCGTAGCACCGTAGGTAAAATCATCATCTCGTAGGTTGCCATTCCCTGATATAGGAAATACATATATATTGACGAGGCTGTTATTAGCGTAAAACCTCCTACAATCACCCAACGATGATGTGTCCCTTTCTTGATGAGTGTGATATTGACAACCATTGCTATAAAGAACCCGAGTATTTGCCAATTACCCATTGATGCAGTCTGCACCGAATCGAGTTTCATAGCCATACCCATAAAGGCGGATGAAAGAGCCGATGAGGAGTTGAGTATCATCACCAAAGTGAAGAATACGGCAGCCATTTTTACACTTGGAGCTGTAAACGCCTTGGGATCAATGAATCGCTTTCGGCTGAAACAGTGTTGTAGAATAAATGTACCGGCGCTGACAAGAGACACTCCGGCAGCCAACGAAATGCGCCAATCATCAAACCAATCGTAAGTCTTGCCATATACAAAGACAAAGGTCAGCGAGAAGAAAAATGCAGTTGCTGTCAAGGCTTGACCCAATGGTGGCCACACAATTTTGGATTTATCACGGGTATGCGATGGCACCATCATCAGCATAACCAACAAGATTGCAACCAAAACATATATTGCCACATACCAATGGGCGTATTGCCAACGGTATTCGTATGCAATCTTTGATGTGAGATATGAACCAACCTGACCAATGGTCAGGAAAATAAAGAATGTTACACTCTGCAACATTGCACGACCTTGATTCTTCTTTTTTTTCTCTTCTGGAGATACATCTCCCGAAGGCGATAGCATCGACATAGGATCAATACCTGCAAAGTGCTTAATCAGGCTGAATATCGTATTCAACATAACAAACACTCGTACTACACCCATTGCAAAACTACACACCGAGAGCACAATAACCGACTCTGTATATCCACAGACGATGTTAAGTGCTAACATTATGGTGAATCCCATTATGTATATTCGTCTTGCTCCAAACGATTGTAGTACGGGCAATACATAAGGACCGGCTATCACCAATCCGATGGCAGCAGCAAAGGTTGCCATCATTATATGCTCGGAGAGTATGCCCAATCCGCCCACAATATCGGCAGCGTTACTACTGTAAGCACCGCTCAAGAACATTGTGGGAATAAAGATGAAGAAGAACATTAAGCCGCCCAGCCACTTTGGAACCCAATCGTAGAAAAGTTTTGGACGGGGAGTGTTAGCGGTTTCTGCTGTCATTGTCGTTAGTCATTAATAGTTTCAACTACTGCCATCATTCCTGCGGCAAGTTTTCTATTATCCTCTTTTGAGAGGTGTGTAAAATCAATGCGAACCGGTATGCGTTGTTGAATCTTTACAAAGTTTCCTGCCGAGTTGTCGGTTGGAACCATCGAGTATTTAGAACCCGTTGCGGCTGAAATATGTGTAATGATACCCTCAAATTGCTCATCCGGCCACGCATCAATAGTAACCTTAACTCGCTGACCAACTGTCAGCTCTTTGATTTGAGTCTCTTTGTAATTGGCTATAATCCACTTTTGTTCATCTGGCAGAATATTAGTAATGGTTTGCCCTGCATTAACCAACTGACCAACCTCTAAAGCTCGACGACCTAACCAGCCATCGCAGGGGGCAGTAATGACGGTGTATGATAGATTAAGCTTTGCCATATCAACTGCTGCCGTAGCACGCAGAATGGCAGCCTCAATACTCTCTGTTTTGGTAACGACCTCTGTTACTGAAGAGTTTGCTGTGCGTTTTTGCTGCCTAACAGATTCCAATTTGGCCTCCAATGCAATAAGTTCTGTTTCGACCTGCTCCAGTTGAATTGGTGTAGCTGCATTACGCTCAACAAGATTCTCAAAGCGAGCCTTATCCTTTCGCAGTTTGGCTATGCGAGCCTCAATTTCAGCAATCGAGGAGTCAAAAACCAAAACGCTGTTTTCAGTTCGGTCAAGCGTTGCTCCGATTGTACTCTTACCTGCTTCTGCATCTTTGAGCATTGCCTCAGCCTCCATCAAACGAATCTTATACTCGCGGTTATCGATGATAAGCAGTGTGTCGCCCTTGTGAACATATTGATGCTCGGTAAATCTAATCTCATCAATATATCCCGGCACTTTCACATTGATCGCCGACAGATATTGTTCAACTTGTGCGTCGTCAGTAGTGGTTGTTGAATCAAATCCAAAAAAGAGTGTCCCAATCCACACCAAACCTCCTACGAGGATGGTTGCACCCAAAATGGTAAATATCTTACCCGATTTATTCTTTTTCTGTTCCATTGTTTATTCCTTTTACTTTGTTTGTTATTCAGTTAAGCGATTTAATTGTCCTGTCAATTTCAATAGAGAAAGTTCTGATACCATATATTTGTAGAGTGCCGATATATATCCGTTCTGTGCCTCTGTCATACGCATCTCATCTTGCAGCAGGTCGCTCATTGACGCCACCCCCTCTTTGTATTGGTCTGATGTTACAAGATAGACGCTCTCTGCCAAGCGGTAATTCTCTCGCTGACGCTCGGCATTACGAATGTTATTGTGCCAATCATTAAGCGAGTTTTGATATTGCGTCTGAAGTTTCTTTTCAGTATCTGCAATGGTTGTTTGAAGTTGGGTATATTGAGCCGCCACTTTGCGGGATTTATTTCGCTTTGCCAATCCGTCAAAAATAGGCACATTCAGCTGTAACCCCCAATAGGTATGGTTATACCACTTATTTGTCGGGTGAGTATGAAAATAGTTCTCAAACTTGTCGGTAAAAGCCGTCCACTGTGTTGCTCCTACCAACGAGAGTGTAGGCAAATACCCCTGATTAATCATCTTCTTCTGTTTCTGCAACACCTCTGATTGCATATTAAGCAATTGCATTTCATATAGGTCAGGGGAGAGACCACGCAACAGATAACTGTCGTCATAATCTATATAACCTTTAAGTGTAGATAACAATATTGGTGTATCGGGGGCGAAATCGAGCGTATAGCGTAATAGATTTAGTTGCTGCTCATACATTGCCTCGGCATTGGTAAGTTGTGTGCGTAGATTCTCCAAATTTATATCTACACGCTGCACATCTACTTTCAATGCCATATCATTATCATAAAATGCTGAGGTGATACTCTTCAATGACTCCATTCGCCCAATATTTGAGCGTATGAGTTCTATCTGCTTGGCAGTAGTTTGAGCTAAATAATAGAGTTTAGAAATTTCTACCGTCAAATCCTCTTTAGCTTTCTCATAAGATGCCTCACTAATCTCCTTCATCTTGTCGGCAATCTGAATTCCCGTATAGAGTGTTTGATTATAAAGAGGCATCGATAATTGAAACCCTCCCGTTGTTTGAAAATCCAAGCCTTGACCTACCATATATGGAGCATCAACGCCCAATAACTTACTTAGGTTTGAACCATCTGTAACAGATGTGGCTCGTTCAACATTGTGGACGAAATTTGCATATCCTTGAATAACGGGAATCAGTTTATGCCGATTCTCACTCTGTCCAATCTCAGCAATGTGAATATCCTGCTGCTTTTGCTGTAGCGTGAGATTATTCTCAATGCCAATTTCGATGCACCGTTTTAGTGTGAGAGTGTCGCTTTGAGCAATACACTCTACAGCTCCGATGGTGAACATCATTACCAATAAACTTTTCAGTTTCATTTTACACCTATTTTTTATTCATTAAACTCGGTGCAAAATTCTACAAAACCTCAAGGCAATAGAATATCTGAAACTGCATATAGCCGCTCCATATCGAAACAAAAAAGTTAAAAAGTGTTTTATGAGAATAGAAAATAATACAAATGAATCAACAAGTTTAGTTTATCCCATTGGCTATATACCCCAAAACGGACTAAACTTATTTGTGCATTGACAGCGCAAAATATGCTGGTGAAAAAAGAAATCATTGCAACTTCTCTTTTCGTCAGCTCGAACTTTGCTTTTTATTCACCCCCCCCACAAAACGAGGATGACTTTTGAGCCATCCTCGTTGCTTTTTACAGCCTGAATACTCTATTTCTTCTCTTCCCAATGGAACGGCTCCAACTTTGTTTCGGGGTCGACCCAATGGGGCTTGCGCATCGCATATATTATAAACGGTGCACCAACCACAACAATGCAGCCAATTACAAGAACAAGATACCACACAGTGCTGCTTCCCACTGCAATCTGTGCAGGAGGAATGAAACTAAGTACAAATGCCAAAAGACTTCCTAAAAATCCCACACCGGCTACAATCCACATAAGAGCATTGCCACTTTTGCCTATTCTGAAAGGACGTTTATAATCCTTCATATTGTATCGCAGATATATTGCAGCCGAGAACATAAGCAGATACATTATAAGATAAAGTAGAATGGTGAGCTGCGATAGAATTTGATAGAAGCTCTGTACCGATGGCATTACAACAAACAACAGACTGAGGAATGTCACAAGGCCACCCTGTATCAGCAGGATATTCTTCTGCACACCAATTTTATTGGTCTTTTGCATAAAAGGTGGTAAATATCCTGCTTTTCCAACGGCAAAAAGACCTTTCGAGGGGCCTGCAACCCAGGTGAGTACTCCTGCAAGCACACCGAAGGCCAGGGCAATGGCAATTATGGGCGATAGCCACGAGGCGTGTATATAGTCGAAATAACGGTCGAAGCCAACGAGCAGACTTTGCGTAAGATTAATATCTTTTTGTGGTATAATTATTCCCAGAGAAAATGTTCCAAGAATAAATATCGCTACAGTGATTGCAGCACCAATGAATACCGCGCGAGGGTAGTTGCGTGTCGGGTTCTCCATCTCTGATACGTGCACACCCGACATCTCCATTCCTGCATAGAAAAGGAATATTCCCGAGGCGAGTACAAGATTATCGAATCGCGCAATATCGGGGAAGAAGTTGCCACCGAAATTCATTTGCGACTCTCCTCCGCTCACAAGGTATGCGATGGCAAGAATAACAAGCAGTCCGGCAGGAATAATTGTTCCCACCAATCCACCTATCTTAGCTACTTTACTCACCCAACCCAGTCCCTTTAGTGAGATATATGTTGCTGCCCAATAGATAAGCAGTACTATTGCAAGCGTATACACTTTATTAGATGCAAGCGCCATATCTTTTGCACTGTCGGTACCGATGAACGCCAACGATACAGCACCGAATGTAAGCACGGTAGGATACCATATTGTGCTCTCGACCCACTGTAACCATATTGCCACAAAGCCGGTGCGTTTGCCAAAAGCCTCGCCAACCCAACGGAATACTCCTCCCTGCTTATCCTGAAACATTGCAGCAAGCTCGGCTGCAACGAATGATGTGGGGATAAGAAATACAAGGGCTGCAAAAAGATAGTAAAATGCCGAACTAAGACCATATTCGGCCTCGGCTGCCAAGCCACGCAGCGATACTACTGCTGTGACATTCATGATAGCGAGTGTGATAACACCCAACTTTACCGTTTTTCCTGAATTTGTTGACATAAGAGTGAACTGTTTATTGTTTTTTTGGTTTAATACTACAAATACGATAACAAAATTTATGTGTCTATGTTCAAAATTCAGTTCTCTGCTCTTACGTCCAATTAAAGTGTATAGATACTTGCTTTTATTAAAAAGATGGAATATATTTGCATTATCGTATAAGTTGGTTATTGTTTACAAATAAAAAATAACAAGTAAATGTTTAGATTCTTATCTTCTTCTCATAAGTGGTTCTATCTTATGACAGCCATAAAATTTGGTTGTATGCCCGATTATGTTTATGATATTGCTCATTGCAAACATTACGAGGGCGAGAAGGTCGAAAGGATTCGCCACTATCTGGTTGAAAAGAAAATTGTGCGTCGACAAAAGATGCATAAGAGCGCCGACTAAATCCTCTAAAAGTGTTATTATAGCGGGGTATGTCAAAATTTATATTTTGATGTACCCTTTTTTTTAGAAACTGTTTAAATTTCTTTCGAAAAAAAATGATTACATTGACCGCGAGTTGTGCTTGCCTTTTTATGCTCTTTTTTGTCTGTTTTCCCCTTTTTCGCAGTTACATAGCCCGCTATGCGCCTTTGAAAAATAAAAAAACATCCTAAAAAAGACCTATAAAAATTTCAAGGACATAAATTTAAACAGCTTTTTATTTTTTTTTGTTAAAATAGTGTTAAAATGCTTACTATGTATTGCAAGGTACTAATGTAATACATATATTTGTTGTGTGAAAATCGGGTATAACACTCTGAGTGCGCTCGATTGGAATATAAATAGTTAATAATATGTATGTAGAGAATGTAAAATCGCAGATGCGTAAAGGAATGCTTGAGTATTGTGTGATGCTGCTTCTTGATAAGAAGTCCTATTATAGCTCCGATATTATCGACGAACTCGAGCGTGCAAATCTTATTGTGGTCGAAGGTACTCTTTATCCATTGCTGTCGCGATTAAAAAAAGAGGAACTGCTCGATTATGAGTGGCAGGAGAGCCCATCGGGGCCACCACGAAAATATTATAGGCTTACCGATGCGGGAAAGGCGGTGCTCGCAGCTCTCGACGAGAATTGGAAACTTCTCTCGGGTACGGTCGAGGGTATAAAAAGTCTTTAATATTGGCGTTGTTTATTAGTTAGATAATTGAAAAATACCACACATATGAAAAAGTCATTTAATGTTAACCTCGGTGGAAGAATTTTCCAGATAGACGAGGATGCCTATGAGAAGCTCAACGACTACCTTGTGAGCCTCAGAACCTGCTTTATGAATAATGAGTGCGGCGAGGAGATTGCTGCCGATATTGAGGCACGTCTTGGCGAACTATTCGAGGAGCGTGTGGGTGATGGCACACGTATTATTACTATTTCTCTTGTCAATGAGATGATAGCACGTATGGGAAATCCCGAGTCGATAGTTGAGGATGAACCCGAACAACCGTCGGACACAACAGACGGCTCTGAAAATAGAGCTGAGGGGCAAAATGATAATGGTTTCTCGGCCGAGGAGTATATAAGACGAATGTCTATGGGGAAGAAACTGTTCCGCGATGGCGACAATAAACTCATCGCAGGAGTAATTTCCGGACTATCGGCATATTTAGGTGTAAATGTAACGTTGCTTCGCGTGATTGCAGTCTTTCTGTTTTTTGTGACAGCATTCTGGACATTCCTTATTTATCTTGTAATGTGGGCTGTAGTGCCTTTGGCAGTAACTACAACCGATAAGTTGCGTATGCAGGGTGTCGAGCCTACTCCCGAGAATATAGCCGAGAAGATTACTGTTGAAGAGCCGGCAATAGATAAGGTTATCCGTAACCTAAAAGAGGTCGACAATAAAGGATTGACTAATCTGCTTATAATTTTGGGCTGTGTGCTTTTTCTTACCACATTTGTCTTTGGTGTCTCTTCTCATTCGATATTTGCAAATTTCAAGTTTTTGCCCATCCTTTTTATGTTCACTTGGATTGGTGTAATATCTTTGGTTGCTATCCCTGTTATCGCAATAGTGCTTGTGCTCTCTAACCGATGGAGTACCGTTGGCGGCTCGGCTAAGCTATTGTTGCTTATCGATTGGATTCTTGCGTTGATACAGGTAGCTGTGTTTATGTCGGCAGGTGTTGGGTATTTTACTTTAGGTTCAGTATTTTATTAATAATATGAAAAAGTTATATTTTGCTTCTGTCTTATTGCTGCTTACCTCTTGCCAGTTCTCTTTCAATAGGAGTGTGAGTGGCGCGGGTGAAATCAGCTCGGTTACGGTCGAGGAGTTTGCAACTGCAATATCCGATTCCAATGTTCAATTGGTTGACGTGCGTACCCACGAGGAGTTTGCTCAAGGAAATATCCCCGGCAGCATAAATATTGATGTTAACAGCGGACATTTTGGTGCGGATGCCGATAGTCTGCTCGACAAAGAGAATAAGGTGGCAATATATTGCCGCAGTGGGCGTCGCAGTAAAAAAGCGGCCGAAATACTCTCAATGATGGGATTCGATGTGGTAGAACTCGATAAGGGTTACAACGGCTGGGTCGAGAGTGGTAAATAGGTAAATAAAATTAGATAACATAGTTATGAAAAAGTCTTTCAATGTTAATTTAGGTGGGGTAGCCTTTAGTTTCGATGAGGATGCTTTGGAACTGTTAGAGAGATATATTGCAAAGGTAGGCGATTACTTCAAAGATAAAGGCGAAGAACTAAAAGTAGCCGAGACCGAGGAGAGTATTGCTGCAAAGTTAAAGGAACGTGCAGGTGTCGATGGTATCGTTACTTTAGAATTGTTGAGGGGTGTTCTTGATGATATTGGTCTGCCTTTTGGCGCTGTCGATTGCGAGAGTGTAACCGAACAAGGTGGAGCTGCTGCTGATAACGAGGCTGCAAAATCATCGGGACAGAGCAATGGCTCTTCGTCGGCCGATGATGCTCCCTGGCGTGCTGCGATGATGCTGGGTACCAAATTGTTCCGTGAACCCTACAATCAAATTCTTGGTGGTGTGCTCGCCGGTGTTGCAAAATATTGCGGATGGAGCATTGCGCTGACACGTGTACTGTTTTTCCTTTTCTTTTTGGCAACTTGCTCTATAGGCGGAGGTGGTCTTCTGTTGCTCTTGGCCTATTGTATCTCTTGGGTTGTTATCCCAAAGGCACGTAGCATAGTCGATTTAACCCGTATGCGTAAGCCTGCCTCTTTGGAGTATAGTGCTACGGGGATAGAGACAGCCTGGAAAACCAACTATGATGTTGCTATGGACGAACTGTCGGCTCCCAAGACAAACGGTTGTCTGTCGGGAGGAATAAGGATTATATTCTTTATGCTTCTGTTTGTGATAGCGATTCCTGCTCTGTTTGTATTGGCATTAATATTATTTATTTTTGGAGTGTTCCTCTTTGCTGTTTTTACTACAGTGGGTACAGCTATTTTCGAGAATGTGTATGTGGTTATTCTTTTCCTTCTGCCACTTATTGCTGTCGTGCATTGGGTGTTGAAAAAATGCGGGGTATGCCGTCCTCTCAATATTTATGTTAAATTAGCTATTATAATAGGTTGGTTTGTCACACTTGCGCTTGCAGGATATAAAATATATACAGTTGTTGAGAACAATGGCGGATGGGAGAAGATACAGCAACAGATTGTCGACAAACGCTTCTTTGACGAGGATTTCTGGAAAGAAGTTATAAAGGAAAATCTGGAGCAGGCGCAAAGCGAGACATATACGGCGTGGGACGACGATGCTCTGCCTTTTGCCATAGATGCCAAAATATACAGCGGATATAATGATAGAGTTTGTTTAAGGTTTATAGACCGCAACGACTGGCGAAGTAGCGGGAATACCGAGTATCACTATTTTGATGCAAGCTCAATGGATGTATATCTTTGGGGTGACAGTGTTGGTGATATTCGTTTCGTATGGGATAGCATTGCCAATGAACTGCTTGTGAGTATGGATGCCACATTAGGCGCCTCTATGCGTATTGAGTCGAGTGCCGAGGGGGTTCAGTTGCGTTACTTGAAACTGTCGGATAGTGTGCAGTATGGTAATGCAATGGACTATGGCAAGGTTCCATTGGAGATGAAATTTATTAGAAATGCTATTCCCGAGCTTACTGTTTATGGCAACGACACTATCAATGGACTACTTGTCAAGCCCGTCAGTACCCGCCTTTCGCTTAAGAAGAAGTTCAATGTGAGAATAGATGACGACAACGATGATGACGGCGATGCACACGATGAAATGATAATGGAACCAACCGATACATTATAATTTATGATTATGCAGAAACTTGTTCTTTTGCCGCTGATGCTGTTGGTTTCAGCATTAGCCAATGCCGATACCCTTGATAAATTGGCACGTAAATATAAGAAATACGATGGAGTGGTGTATGCTGCATCAATAGACGAGGTCGAAAAACTTGGCAACCAATATAGCGCAAAAGTGGTTGTTAAAAACGAAGGCAAAGAGCACGATGGCATCGAGGAACTCATTGCCAAGATGCGCGAAGCTGGTGTTAAGGATATGCGTATGCTACAGTTACAAGAGTGTAGCGCCGAAGTCAGAACACGTTTTGCCAGGGATGTGCTCGAGGCTGTTCCCCGAGGGTACGAAAGCTTTATGCGTATGGGCGACGATGAGCAATTTTTCAGTATCTATCTTAATAAACGTAAGGGCAGTATGAAAGTACTCATTCTTTATGCCAAAGACGATAACAGTGGCTTTGTAGAGATAGATAGCGATAATAAGACTCTTAACTCCTTGTTCAACTTTTGATTAATAGGGCAAAATACAAAACTCTTTTTCTTGTTAATAATAAGGTAAGCGGTGTCGGTAAACTATGTTTGCCGGCACCCTGTTTTATCCATTTACACAAAAATATGGATGGTACCTTCTAAAGGTTCAGCGTGTTTCGCACCTTTTTAACTCTATCCCATACTGTTTGTGGAGGATAACCGGTAATTTTGGCTATTTCAGGATTCGATAGCCCTATTTTTACAAGATAGCAAACACGTAGCATAGGTTCTTTAATTCGTTTGAACTTGGCTTGCACCTCGTATGTAAATTCTGGGTATAGCTTGTCTATGGCGCCAAGTAACTCTTTCCATTCTTCATCGTTTAATAAATATTTACCTTTAATTGTCCTTTTGCATTTCTCGATTATTTCGCCTGCATTAATCGATAGGTTTTCCATTAAAGTCAATTTTGTCAATTCGCGGTTTTGTGCGACAAGCATCTTAAAGTCATCCTGTGCCTTTAGTAGTTGTTCCGATAGTTTATCGTTAGTTGTAGATAATAACTCTAATTCACTTTTTTTCTTTACAATCTCATTTTCTTTCTGTTCTATAAGTTCATTCGCATTTTTAATATATCTCTCAGTGCTTAATATTTTTTCTATCATCTGCTTTTTGCGGTAGTAGTAGAATGATAATACTATGGTAATAAATATTAGTGATACCGATATGCCAGACATAAGGTGAAACCTATCATTGGCAGCTTGTTGTATAATTCTTGTTTCTTCCTCTTTGTCACGCTGATATTTAAAGAAATTGTTTGCATTTGTTGTATGCTCAAAGTTCCTTTTTTCTATTATATCTTTATTGGCATAGATGAATTTTATTGCATATTGAGTAGCTATTTTGTATTCTCCTTTGCTTGCGTAGTATAATGTAAGCCAATAAGATGCATCGTATTTTCCTTCGATGTTTATAGACTTATCATAAAGTTCTTGCATAACTGTTGCTGCACTATCGGGAGAAACGCACTTTCTATAATAAATAGAAAGGCTAATGAGGTAATTATATGGAATCTCATCCTTTGGTAATAGTTGCAACCTTTTAAAACATTGTGATGCTTCATTGTTACATCCGAGATAAGCATATATTTCCATAGCTTTTGCTATTACATCTGCATTTTTTTTGTTTATCCTATCGTTGATTCTATCCAAAGCAATTTTTGTATATTTAAGAGAATTAATTGTGTCCATCAAATCCCAATAGCATTCTGCAACATACATATACGTATGCGAATCATCATGATTGATTCTTTTAGCTATTTCAAGTTCTTGTAACGAGATTCTTAGAGCTTCAGTGTAATTATATTGTTGATTATATAGTCCTGCTAATTGTGAACAAGCATTTTCCCATAATATTGTATCAATATTACTGTTGCTCTCGGCAATTGACTTAGATTTTAAGAAGAAAGTTATTGCGTTTGGGTAATCATTAAGGTCACGATATACACTACCCATATAATAATATGCTTCTTGTATTTCTTCTGTTGTTCCTTTTTCTTCGAAATAATTACATATCTCCTTCATCTCTTTAGAGGAGGTATGTGTTAAATAAGCCTTGTCACGTAATCTGATATCAAGCAGTGCCATTTTTTTTTGCATATACTCAGTTCCTTTCTCGAATTGTGTTCGTATAGAATCGAGCTGCATCATTGCAATCTCAGGCATAGTGTCTCCCATTGCTTCGATGTCTGATATAAGTGATAACTGCATTTTAATATCTCTTTCGCAACAAGAAAGAAATGCGAATGTTATAAACAGATAGTAAATAGTCCTAATCATATAGTTTGTGTTGCAATTGTCGATTTTGTTAATTATACAAAATTAGCATCTATTTGTCTAATTACAGAATAAATTGAAGCGCTTTTTATCCGAGTATATCCGAATATTGTATTGCAGAGTGGCTTTAGAACCTCTCTTTATTGAAAATCGGATATTGTCGGATGCAAAATCCCCTTATATTTAAAAAAGGTATTGTTTCTTTGCAATAGAAGAATCTAAATTACGTTAATACAAATTTAAAATTAATGATTATGAGGAGTATCCAAACATTTATTCTTTCCCTTGTTTTTTCGTTGTTATGCGTTAATGCCTTTTCACGGTCAAGCAATGATTCTATTTTAATTCCTCTTGAAGAAATTGTTAATATTGAAGTAGGTGATAATTTAAACAAGAAAAGATGCATTGATTTGATATCAATATTACCTAAGGTATTTATTGATTCAGTAAGTGGCAATTTATATATTAAAAGTGACTTCGCAACATTTGATAACGTTACATATTATATTATTGACAGAAATGGTTCTTTATTGCAACAAGACGAGATATTTATTTCAACAGGTGTTGAGATAGAACTACCATTAACACAGCTCCCCATCGGTTCTTACAGAATTGTATTGAAAATTGAAGAAAGGTTTTTCGGATGTCTTTTCGATATTTAAGAAGACTTTAACTTTTATGTGACAAATTTAACACATTATAGACTTAGTATGTTATAGTGACAATCAAAATTACAAAAAGTTAAATAGAAAATAGTGAGAATATTATTATCTACTAATAACTTTCCAAGAACGACAAATAACACTTTAGCTTTTATGTGATAATAAAACAAATTAAAAGTATCTATATTATGAAAACAAAAGCTTTGTACCTATTTTCATTAGCACTAATATCACTAACCCTATTTTCGTGCAGTGACGAAGATGATTATGGTAATTATATTTTTGATTTTGCTCCTTACAATATAATTGTTGCTGTGCAAGATACAGTAGGTAACGACCTTTTAGCATCTGAGCAGTTCAACGACACCAGGTTTGAATACTCGGGAACAATATATAACATTGTAGATTCACTGAATGACATGAATCTGCAAACAAGAACATTTATGGAACACTATTTCTATGGTTTGCGCAAACTTATGCGTCAGGATGGATATTATATTCTCTCTTTTGGTGAGTTCTCGGGAGATGAGAATGTAACCGATGAGCAGATAATAATCCATTGGGGCGATGGCACAACCGATAATCTCTCATTCAGCAATTATAGCAAAGTAAAAAATAAGAAAGCAATAGTTGACCGTACCATAAAAGTCAATGGCAGGCTTGTCGAGGATACGAGGGTAAGCAGAGACTTGCATGTTGTTATCGTAAAATAACCACAAACAGCGCCTTTTGGCGCTATTTGTGTATTATTGATACACAGCCATTCACCCCCATAAGAACTAATGAATTTTTCTTTGGAATTGTAATAAATTTATATACATTTGCCATATCAAATACCTGTCAAACGCTTTAAAAAGCAATGCTTATGAAACGTATTTTACTTTTTACAATAATGGCAGTTGCAACAATGGCTGCAACTGCGCAGGAGGAAACGGTGAATGCCGAGTTGTTTATAACACAAAATAAAGATGCTATAATTACAAGCAATAATAGCGACACCGAAGAGATTGACGATAAAACAAGTAATAAGATAAGCTTTCTAATAGACCGTGACTATTTTATAGGTATTCCTCTTGTCGAACAAGAGGTCGTTATAAATTATCTTGACAGTGTGAAAATTACTCAATTGAGTCTTATGAGTCTTTTCTTAAACGAAGGTAGTTTATTAAAGATAAAAGAGGCTTTGCATGAGTTAGAAGATAAAATAAGGAAATTTGAATCGGTTTTTGTTGAACTTCCGATTCGAACGCGAGGTACCGGAGTATTACATTTTACTACTCTAAGAAATATGAGAACCGGTGATTACTGCTATTTCAAATATAACAGAAGTTATAAAGAAGATGCTTTATCCAAAGATGCTTTATTAAGATGCAAAAAGATAGAAGATATGGATTTTCATAATACTGAATTGCCTTATTGGGAATTTGAAAAAACTAAAAAATATACCTATGTTAACATTGACGGTTATATAAATATACAAGAAGAAGATGAATATGAATATTGGATTGCTGATGGATTTCTTTTGGGTGATGTAATCACCGATGACAATGATTTTATTAGATGCAGTGAAGGCATCCATTACTTAAACAGGATGGCCTACACCATTACAGTAGACAAAGAGAAAGCCGCTATAAAAATAGGACAAAATGGCAAGTATTGGAAACAGATGCCCGATGGCACTATAAAAGCTATGCCTGATGGCGACTATTGGAGAGTTGAACATCATGGTGGCATAATGGAAAGTATAGAAGAGACTACCATAGACCCTAAACGACCAAAAGGGATTTATAATCTTAGAGGAGAGAGGCTAAAAGAGATTACATCGCCCGGTATTTATATCATAAATGGAGAAAAGATTCTAAAAAAATAGAGAACCTACCTTTATGACTGAATGAGATAAAAACAGTTGTCAAACACTTTAAACAGTAATGCTTATGAAAGGTATTTTACTTTTTACAATAATGGCAGTTGCAACAATGGCTGCAACAGCGCAGGAGGCAACGGTGAATGTTGATACAATACGTTTGGAAAATGCCTTTACCGAGGAGCAGAAAAGTACACTTACAAAACTAACGGTGACAGGTACAATGTCGGCCGAGGATTACAGGTTCATACGTGAAGACAATCTTGTGAATATGGAGGTGTTGAACCTGCGCGATGCTACGATTGACTCAATACCTCGAAAGGCATTTTATAACTGGAAGAGTAAAAATGCCTATAAAGGTGTATTAATAGTTCTTCCAAAGGAAATTTCTCATATAGGTGACTCGGCT
>JAGBBX010000004.1 GCA_017938245.1 Bacteroidaceae bacterium | reverse complement strand
TCTTTAAGTTCGCGGATGGTTGCATCGGAACCTATACCAACATATAAGTCGCCATACGTAGCAGCCTCCTTAAAAAATGCCACGTGTCCCGAGTGTAACATATCGTAACATCCCGAAACAAAAACTTTCTTAGCCATAATATAGAAACTGTTTAAATTACTAAGATAGTGTTTCCTACTTCATAAACACTTGTGCAAAGATAGCATTTATAATTCTAAATATCAACCATTAAAGCAATTAATCATTATCGGACAACATTTTATGAATAAGCGGAAGCAGTACCTCATTCACTATTTTATCGTTCAAACGGTGTTCTCCCTTAAACCAATGACAACGGTCGGCTCCATAGAGACTCTCCATTAAAGGCTTAAAATGCACAATTGGGTCTTTGTCGCCGAAGAGCCCTACAACAAGTTTTTTCTCCTCGGGCGTAATGCCATCAAACTGACTCTTTTCCATCAGTTTAAAACGCTCTACAAGTGCTTTGTCGACACGAAACTCGGTAGCACCATCCTTGCGCTTATTCATATATTTGTTACGTCCCATCTTGCCAAAGAGCAGTGTACGCGACATTTCAAATGATGGATTCACCACTATACGGGGTACACCCCACAGTTGTTGGGTATACATTCCACCCATAGAGGTACCTATTACAATGGCAGGCTTCTCCTCCTCGACGATAGAACGAAGAAGCTCGAGCGCCTCGAAGGGGTCAACAGGCAGGTCGGGGGCAATAACCCGGCACTCGGGAAGATGGCGACGCAGTGCCATCACCGTTCCCGAATTTCCCGATGAAGCAAAGCCGTGAACATATAGTATTTTTACAAATTCATCCATAGATTATATAGATTATAAATTCTGCGTGTTTGACATAATATCCTCGTCGCTTATGGTATAGTTGCCCAAACTGCCCGAGATATATTGGTCGTAGGCCGACATATCCATAAGTCCGTGACCCGAAAGGCAAAATAGAAGTACCTTCTCTTCACCCGTCTCTTTACATCGGTTAGCCTCGGCAATGGTGGCAGCAATGGCGTGGCACGACTCGGGAGCAGGCACAATTCCTTCGGCCTTGGCAAAGAGCAATCCGGCCTCGAAAGAGCCAAGCTGACTTATATCTACAGCCTCCATAAGACCATCCTTCAGCAGTTGTGAGACTACGACACCTGCACCGTGATAGCGCAGACCACCTGCGTGAATATTGGCAGGCTTGAAACTGTGTCCTAAAGAGAACATCGGCATAAGCGGTGTGTAACCACTCTCGTCGCCATAGTCGTAACAGAATTTTCCGCGAGTGAGTTTGGGGCACGACTCGGGCTCGGCAGCCACGAAGCGCGTTTTTTTGCCGTCCAAAATGTTATGACGCATAAAGGGGAATGCTATTCCCGAGAAATTGGAGCCACCGCCAAAGCATCCGATGACAACATCGGGATATTCACCGGCCTTTTGCATCTGCAACTCGGCCTCAAGACCTATGATTGTCTGGTGCAGGCTCACGTGACTCATCACCGAGCCTAACGAGTATTTGCAACCGGGTGTTGTACGTGCAAGCTCTACCGCCTCGGAGATTGCCGTTCCCAACGAGCCTTGATGATTGGGGTACTTTGTTAGAATATCTTTTCCTGCACGTGTCGACATAGAGGGCGAAGGAGTTACCTGCGCACCGAAAGCCTGCATCACACTGCGGCGATAGGGTTTCTGCTCGTAGCTGATTTTTACCTGATAAACAGCACACTCCAGGCCAAAGACTTTCGAAGCATAGGAGAGCGCGCATCCCCACTGCCCCGCTCCTGTCTCCGTTGTGATATTCGTTGCACCCTCCTGCTTGCAATAGTAGGCCTGCGGAAGTGCAGAATTTAGTTTGTGAGAACCCACTGGGCTTACACTCTCGTTCTTGAAGTATATATGCGCGGGGGTGCCAAGAGCCTTCTCGAGACCATAAGCACGAACCAAAGGGGTAGAACGATAGTATCGGTACATCTCTTGCACAGGCTCGGGAATATCTATCCAAGCATCGGTGATGTTTAGCTCTTGACGTGCCGCCTCTTTCGAAATTAATTTCGAGAGTTCCTCTACCGTTATGGGTTGACGTGTCTCGGGACTAATCATCGGCGCAGGCTTGTTTGGCATATCGGCCTGTATATTATACCATTTTGTTGGAATCTCATTCTCACTAAGGAAATAGCGCTTTTGTCTCTTATCCATAATATCTCTTTATTTGTTTTTTTCAATAAAAAAAGGCTTGCCGCAAAATGTGAGGCAAACCGCAGTATCTAAAAGAATAACAAACTTAGGTACATAAGCTTACGGCTCACGAAATAAATCCCGAGCTGCGCCACCACCAAAGAGTATTCAATTTTCTATTCATCTGTATTCTTTCTTCGACTTTGCGAAAATACGCATAATTTTATATTTTGCAAACAAAAAGAGGGTATTATTTATCATTTTACTCGAAATAAAACGAAAATACTATCATTTTGGCAACCGCCTTATCGAGCGACTGCGTATATTTCAAGTAGTTGGCATCGAGCAGGTCCTTACGGTCTTTATCTAGGACATCGAGGATGCTGAAAGCAAATTTCACCTCGGGATTCAATTTAAAGAAAGGAAGATAAAAGTCGCAACCGAGACCAACCTCGAGCATAAGATCGAAAGGCTTTACAAGAATAGGACGCTGCTTCTTCACTGTGAGGTCGAGCATAGGGCTAACGCCTGCAATCACGTATGGACGGTAGTTATTGAACCTCTCGGCAGCAATCTTAGCTTCGATAGGCAGCGACACGTATGTTGATTTTATCTGCTGACGCTCTAACTCGCCGCTATTCTGTTCGCGAAACACCACAGTCTTATCGCCAAAATGCATTGTAGGAATAAGGCGCAGAGAGAGATGGCTGTTTATACGAAGGTCGGCAAGCACTCCCACACTGAATCCCGGGCTGTAGGAGGGAACATCGGCATACCACTGTTGCCCTTCGGGGGTAACGTAACCATTGTTTACAAGCTCAAGGTCTTGCATATGCACACCCACGAAGAAACCATAATGCAGACGACGATAATCGATATATGGTTTATTCTGCACTTTGCGTTCCTGTGCCAATGTCACAACCGGTAACATCAGCAACAGTATTAATGTATATATATATGCTCTTTTGCTCATTACCTTATTATAACGCACTTTTTATAAAGTTATTGCAAAAGTGCGCAAAATTGTTGATATTTCATTAAGCTGAAGAACAAATAATGCTAAACAGAGGAGTAGAAAATGTTTTTTACTATAAAAAAATGTTAAAATTGTTATAAAAAGGTGTCATATCTACAAAAAGCACTATCTTCGCATCGGATAATACAAATTTAAAATTTACAACTATGGCTTACGTAATTACAGACAGCTGCGTTGCTTGCGGCACATGTATCGACGAGTGCCCTCAGGGCGCAATCTCAGAAGGCGAGAAGTATTCTATTAACCCCGATCTCTGCATCGACTGCGGTACTTGCGCAGGCGTTTGTCCTTCAGAGGCTATTATCGAGGGATAATAAAATATATAACCGCTTATCGGCAACGTGCCGAATGAAACAGGAGGGCATCAAAAATTTGATTGCCCTCCTTAATTTTAGAGTCCTCACAGAAATTCTACAAAGGAGTATGAAAAATCTGCTACATATAATAAAAAAAAGCATACTGCTCACAGTAATAGGAATAGTGGTGTACCTGTTATATATGTATCTGTTCCATTGGTAAAAATATAAGAAATGCCAACCTAAATATTTAGATTGGCATTTCTTTTTATAGCGTCCTAAATCAATAGTTCTCGGGCTTAATCTGGAAGTATGCCTTAGGATGAACGCATACGGGGCAAATCTCGGGTGCTGCCTTACCAAAGTGCAGGTGACCACAGTTGCGGCACTGCCATACGCAGTCGCCATCACGACTGAATACAAGGTTACCCTTTACATTCTCGAGCAACTTCTTATAGCGCTCCTCGTGTGCCTTCTCTACCTTAGATACAAGCTCGAAACGGATTGCAATCTCCTCGAAACCCTCTTCGCGAGCCTCCTTTGCCATTGTGGGATACATATCGGTCCACTCCTCATACTCGCCTGCTGCAGCATCTACAAGGTTCTCGGCTGTACCCTCGATACCGTGCACATACTTGAACCACATCTTAGCGTGCTCTTTCTCCTGGTCGGCTGTCTCCTGGAAGATAGCAGCAATCTGCTCATAACCCTCTTTCTTTGCCTTGCTTGCATAATATGTATACTTGTTGCGAGCCTGGCTCTCACCTGCAAATGCTTTCCAAAGATTAGCTTCAGTCTTTGTACCTTTAAGTGACTTTTCCATAATTTTATCTTGTAATATTGTTATGTAATTGTGTTATAAATTCTGTGCAATTATCGTGATTTTATATGATTCATACAAATATTTGAACAGAAAAAACAGACCATTTTTGTTAAATTTATATAACAAGGGGTCCCTAAGCTATATTAGAGCCCCTTGTTATGTGTATAAAACTATTACTTTTTACAGCTACCCAAGCAAACAGGCTTTATCTGTTTGAAGAAGTCGTTGCCTTTGTCATCTACAAGAATGAATGCAGGGAAGTCTTCGACCTCGATTTTCCAGATTGCCTCCATTCCAAGCTCGGGATACTCGACGCACTCTATACTCTTTATATTGTTCTGAGCAAGAATTGCAGCAGGGCCACCGATAGAGCCTAGATAGAAACCTCCGTGCTTCTGACAAGCATCGGTTACCTGCTGGCTGCGATTACCCTTTGCAAGCATAATCATACTGCCACCGTTATCCTGGAAAAGGTCGACATACGAGTCCATACGACCGGCAGTTGTGGGACCCATTGAGCCACAAGGCATTCCCTCGGGAGTCTTTGCAGGACCCGCATAATAGATGGGGTGATCCTTAATATACTGGGGCAGACCCTCTCCGCGGTCGATACGTTCTTTCAGTTTGGCGTGTGCAATATCGCGACCTACGATAATAGTACCATTAAGAGAGAGACGTGTCGATACGGGGTATTTTGTAAGTTCCTTAAGAATGTCGCTCATAGGTTGGTTGAGGTTGATTTTCACAGCCTCACCCTCGCCTGCATTACGCAACTCCTCGGGGATAAGACGACCGGGATTATCGTCGAGCTTCTCAATCCAAATACCATCCTTATTTATCTTACACTTGATGTTACGGTCGGCCGAGCAGCTTACACCCATACCTACGGGGCAGCTTGCACCGTGACGGGGCAGACGAACAATGCGTACATCGTGTGCAAAATATTTACCACCGAACTGTGCACCAAGACCTATGCGGTGAGCCTCTTCGAGCACCTGCTTCTCGAGCTCAACATCGCGGAAGGCGCGGCCTGTCTCGTCGCCGGTTGTAGGCAGCGAGTCGTAATAGTGTGTAGACGCCAACTTAACTGTGAGCAGATTCTTCTCGGCCGAGGTTCCACCAATAACAAATGCAATGTGGTAGGGAGGACAAGCGGCTGTACCCAGGCTCTTCATCTTCTCTACAAGGAAAGGTACGAGTGTCGCGGGATTAAGCAGCGCTTTAGTCTCCTGATAGAGATAGGTCTTATTTGCCGAACCACCACCCTTTGTTACCATAAGGAATTTGTACTCCATTCCCTCGGTAGCCTCGATATCTATCTGCGCAGGAAGATTACATTTTGTATTTACCTCGTCGTACATTGTAAGAGGGGCATTCTGGCTGTAACGCAGATTCTCTTGTGTGTATGTATCAAAGACACCACGAGCAAGAGCCTCCTCGTCGCAGAATCCTGTCCACACGTGCTGTCCCTTCTCGCCGTGTATGATGGCTGTTCCTGTATCCTGACACAGGGGCAGCTGACCTTTGCAGGCCACCTCGGCATTGCGCAAGAATGTAAGCGCTACGTATTTATCGTTGTCGCTTGCCTCGGGGTCGCTTAGAATTTTTGCTACCAGCTCATTGTGTTCGCGGCGCAACATAAAGGATACGTCGCGGAAAGCAGTGCGAGAAAGAAGTGTCAATGCCTCGGGAGTAACTTTCAGAATGGGGTTACCCTCGAAATCGCCTACCGATACTCCCTCCTTTGTCAGAAGGTAATACTCTGTAGTGTCGGCGCCCTGCTGGAACATATGGGCGTACTTAAATTCGGGAATTGTTGCCATAAGTTTTTATATTTAGGTTCGTAAAATTGTCTCTTTATTATTGCTCGTCCTCATCAATTGTGGGATAGAGGAAGTCGTTATAGGGATATTTCTGTACGTGTAGCTCACAAACTCGTTTGTAGATAATATCTTTTAGTGTATCTATATTCTGCTTCTCACGTGCCGAGATAAAGATACAATTATCTTCGAGCTTAGCCATCCAGGTGCTTTTAAGCTCGTTGAGAGTAATATTCTCGCGTGTCTTTGGGGTAAGGTCGTCCTCGTCCTTAGGAGTGTAGGTGAAGGCATCTACTTTATTGAACAGCACCATCATTGGTTTGTCGCCACAGTTGAGGTCGGCGAGAGTCTTGTTTACCACCTCTATCTGCTCCTCGAAGTCGGGATGGGAAACATCTACCACGTGCAGCAAAAGGTCGGCCTCACGTACCTCATCGAGAGTCGATTTAAAGGACTCAACAAGGTCGGTAGGCAGTTTGCGTATGAACCCGACCGTGTCGGAAAGAAGAAACGGCAGATTCTCTATGATTACTTTACGCACTGTAGTGTCCAGTGTTGCAAAAAGTTTATTCTCGGCAAAGACTTCGCTTTTGGCCAGCAGGTTCATAAGGGTCGATTTTCCAACGTTAGTATAACCTACAAGAGCCACACGTATCAAACGACCTCGATTTTTACGCTGTATCGACTTTTGACGGTCAATCTGCGATAGTTGTTCTTTGAGCAACGACATACGTCCAAGGATTATTCGACGGTCCATCTCGAGCTGCGTCTCTCCGGGACCGCGCAATCCCACACTACCGCCCTTTCCGCTACCGCTACCCGAGCCGCCGCCCTGGCGTTCAAGGTGAGTCCACAGACGTTGCAGACGCGGCAACATATATTTATACTGTGCAAGCTCTACTTGCACTTTTGCGTGCGCTGTCTGTGCGCGCATCGCAAAAATATCAAGGATAAGTGATGTGCGGTCGAGTATCTTTACTTTTATCTCTTTCTCGATATTGCGCAACTGCTTGGCCGATAGTTCATCATCGAAGATAACCATTCCGATTTCGTCGTCGGTATCCTTGCGCATCTCGACAAAGTCGGCAAGTTCTTTGAGTTTACCGCTTCCGACGTATGTTACAGGATGCGGATGCTCGATACGCTGTGTGAAACGCTTGACAACCTCGGCTCCTGCGGTATGTGCAAGAAACTCAAGTTCGTCGAGATATTCGTTTGTTTTACGTTCATTTTGTGTGGAAGTTATTATTCCCACAAGTATGGCAGTCTCCTTTTTGGAGGTTGAAATGACAAATTCTTTCATCTACTATTACTTAATTCAATGCGAAGATAATGATATTTTTTTATGATGGCGAAATTATATGGTGCTAAAATAACAGAACAGCCTGCAATATTACTACTGCAAGCTGTTATATAACAAAAAGAGGGTATATCGAAACTGTTTGAATACTCTTACACAACAGCCCTATAATTACCTCCTGCTACTGCGCGAACAAGATTTTTCATTTCTAACTCGAACAGCAGTGGCATTATCTTGCTTACGGGAATATCAAGAGCTATAACAATCTGATTAATCTGAAGACCTTCGCTATGTGCTCTCAAAAGCTCGAGCAGATTCTGTTCCGGTTGGCTTAGTTGTGGAAAAAGTTCCTGCTCGATGAGAGCATTCTCTTTTACCGCACCACCCCAGTTCATTGCCTCGACAAGGTCGTGTGCCGAGGTGATGAGTGCAGCCGAATTACGTGCGATAAGTTCATTGCAACCTATAGAATATTGGTCATTCACTCGACCCGGGAAAGCAAAGCAATCACGAGCATAACTCTGCGCTATTGATGCTGTAACCAATGAACCGCCGTACGCCGGCGATTCAACCACCACTGTAGCATCGGCAAGGCCTGCCACTATACGATTGCGCTGTAGGAAATGATGTTTCAACGGTTCAGTTTCACTCATATATTCGGTTAGCAGACCACCGTTATTAAGCATCTCCTTTGCAACGTTCCGATGCGACGAAGGGTATATTCTATCTAGTCCGTGCGCAAGCACTCCAAGCGTAGACAACCCACTCTTTATGGCCGTACGATGGGCACAGACATCTATTCCGTATGCCAATCCACTGACAATCAGCGTATCGGGCAGCAGTCGGGCAAGGTCGGACACCATACTGCTGCAAAGGTCTTTACCATACTCGGTTGCACGACGTGTACCTACGACAGAGACAATATGCGGTGCATTCAGATTGGCATTTCCCAATGTAAATATTACCGGTGGTGCATCGTCACATTCGCTCAGGCGATAGGGGTAGTCATCGTCTCCCAAGCAGATGGCACGTATCCCTTTTTCCTCAATAAACCCCTGTTCGGCCTTTGCACGTTCCATAGGTTCGGGAGCAGAGAGTGCCGCACGCAACTCGGCTCCTGCATCAGGAATAATATCACCCAAAAAATCAAGATTCTCGAATAGAAGTTCCGGGTGCTCTACCGTACGTAAGATTGCACAAATAGCGGCAGCTCCCAATCCTCGTACTCGTGTGAGCGCAAGGATTGAGAGCTGTCTTTTAAGATTTCTCTCCTCCACGTTGGAGTGTTATTACTTTATGATTGACTGGAAAGCGTCGCTTGCTACATACTTAGAGAACTCCAGGTCACCCAAAGCCTTTGCAGCCATAGAGGGGTCGAGCTTGATCGACTTTCTGAGTCCGTCGTACAGAAGCGCTGCGTTATCGGTGCGTGCGCCAAGCACTGCTGTGATGTAGTATGTTGTTGCATCGGGATTCTTGATAGCTGCAAGAGTGTTCTTTGCTGTGCTGTAGTCCTTGTTAAGGAGCTGAGCCAATGCCGCACTGTTGCTTGCCTGACCCTCGAACATTGAAGCTGCACGAACATACTGTCCCTGAGCAATATAGAGGTTACCAAGAGCCTCGTTACCTACCTTAGCGGCAGAACCCTTTGCCATATAAGTCTCGGCATCGGCAACATTACCCTCGAGAAGAGCAAGATAACCAAGGTTAACATTTACCTCGGGAGCGTTGGGTGCCAACGATGCAGCCTTCTTAAGGTAGCTTGCTGCGTTTGCATAATCGCCCTTGTTGTAAGACAACATTGCAAGGTTGTTGTAAGCACGGTAGTCGTTGGGATAGTGCTTTGCAGCAGTCTTGTAAATCTCTTCCTGCTTAGCAGCATCCTCGGCAACTACTGCTGCGTAAAGAATCTCCTCGAGACTGAGCACGCGAGCGTCTGATGCAAACTGCTCCATAATCTCGTCGTCGCTACGGCCAATGAGCTGGTAGTTCAATGTGATACGTGCACGGCGCAACTGGGGAAGAATTACATCGGCAAGGTCGCTGTATACGCTTGAGATATTCTTAATCTGCTGCTCACGCTCCTCGGGGTCGTTATACATAGAGAGTACACGAAGGATAACATCTTTATCGGCAAGGTTCGACTGTGCCACGAGTTGCTGGAAACCCTCCCAGTCCTCGGCTGTGTACTCGGTATCAAGGTTACCCTCGAGCTTAGCCTTCTTCATAAGCTGTCTCTCGACAAACTTTGCTGTGTTCTTCTCACGACCTGTAGCAACATTGGTATTCAATGACATACCACCATCGGGTGAAGCGTATGCCGATACCACTACATTGTCAAGAATCTTATTCTCGGTATCTGTTGCAACAGCCTTCATTGAGTCGCGAAGAGCCTTGATAGCCTCGCTGTTAATCTCGCTGTTACGAAGATTGGTCTGCTGGATAAGGAACATAATGTTAGCCTGCTGAGCCTGCTTGATTACACGCTGGAAAGCATCCTCGCCAACAGCTGTGCTTGCTGTAGATACAGTAGAGCGGTAGAGCTGTGATGTAGAGATACAGCCATCGGCAACCTTAACCTCGGGAAGAGTGTAGCTCTTGTTACCTTTTGTAACAGTAAAGTTAAGATAGAGAGCCGACTTTGCCATCTCGGGAACATAATCGAAGTTCATCTTCATTGTGAAGTTACCACCATTGTCATAAGAGATTGTACGGTTGTTACCCTGTACCTTCTCACCCTGGAATGTAACCGACTCGGCAGTTGCCTGACCACCCTCGTACTTGAGAACGGGAGTAATTGTGAGCACCGACTTCTTGTTAAAGAATTTCTGTGGGAAACGTCCATCAATTGTTACAGGAATCTGAGTACCGTTAACCTCAAGGACACGAGGTGTCACTGTAAAATAGTTCGACTGGAGCTCTTTCATCTTTGAGCTACAAGAACTAAGAAGCATCACTGTTACGACAGTGAACAAAAGAGATAATTTTTTCAACATTTTAGTATTTAATTAATAGTTCTGTCACATTTAAGCGCACCTGCGCATAAAATTTTTGCAAAGTTAAGAAAAAATATCAATATAAACATCAATACATACCATATAAGTATGTAAAAAAATGTTTTTATTTGTTGTTTTTGCAATATTTGTTACGCGGATGGTGCTCAAAAATTTCTTCGCGCAGGCGTGTTCGGTCGATATGCGCATAAATTTCGGTAGTTGCGATACTCTCGTGCCCCAACATAGCCTGTATTATACGCAGGTTGGCCCCACCCTCAAGAAGATGAGTGGCAAAGGAGTGACGAAAAGTGTGCGGACTGACATTTTTCTGAATCCCCGCAGCCTCGACGAGTTCTTTAACAATATGAAAGACCGTTATTCGCGAAAGCGGTTTACGGCGTCTCTCACTGATGAACACATAATCCTCATACCCGGGTTTTATCTCGATGTGGTCGCGGTCGTTGAAATAGTAATTTAGTTCGGCAATGGCGCGCGGCGATATTGGTACTAGGCGCTGTTTGTCACCCTTTCCTGTAACGCGGATAAACTCTTCGTCGAGGTAGAGGTCGGATATTTTCAGGTTGCACAGTTCCGAGACACGCAATCCGCAGCTGTAAAGCACCTCTATCATAGCGCGGTTGCGCTGCCCCTCGAGTTGCGAGAGGTCTATTGCATCGATAACTCGGTCAATCTCGTCAAGAGTCAGCACATCGGGCAGATGCATCGGCAATTTGGGCGACTTTAGCAGCTCGGTCGGGTTCGACTCGATGTATCCATCCATCTTAAGAAAGCCATAGAACGAGCGCAGCGATGACAGCAGTCGCGCCTGCGTGCGAGGGTGAATACCCACATCGACAAGTGTGGCAAGATAGTCACGCAACTGTTCAAGCTCTACCGTAAGCAGGTCTCCACCCTCCTCGGCAATATAAGCGGCGAATTTTTCGACGTCGCTCATATAAGCCTCAAGGGTGCGTGGCGAAAGTCCCTTTTCGAGCCTAAGATAGATGCGATACCTATCGAGCGGAGAGTTTTTCTTTTTTGCACACATAGTCGGTTTCCTCTATTTTGGGACAAAAATAACACTTGATTTTTGAAAATCGGGAAGCTGTTCCTATTTCTTTAAAGGAAATTGCATTTTTTTGTGTATCTTCGCGGCATAAATTTAGGAATAATGAGCATAGACGAAAGACTCGACGACTACATTGCCGCACACAGCAGTCCCGAGGGTGATTATCTTTACCGTCTGTACCGCGCCACCAATATTGAGATTCTGAGCCCTCATATGGCATCGGGGCACGTACAAGGACGCCTGCTGAAACTGCTGGTAAAGATGATTCGCCCAAAAAATATCCTTGAGATTGGCACATATACAGGATATTCGGCAATATGTATGGCCGAGGGGCTTGACGACGACGGACGTCTATACACATTCGAGGTCGACGATGAACTCGAGGACTTTACCCGCCGTTGGATTGAGGGTTCGCCCGTGGCCGAAAAGATTGAGTTCACAATAGGCAGCGCATTGGAGAGAGTGCCTCAGATGGGTGTAAAATTCGACCTTGCATTCATCGACGGAAACAAACGCGAGTATATAGCCTATTACGAAATGGCATTGGAACATCTGAACGAAGGCGGATGGATTCTGGCCGACAACACTCTGTGGGACGGCCACGTAATAGACCCCACGTACAAAGATGCACAGACAAACGGTGTAAGAGCCTTCAACGACTATGTTCGCGCCGATGAGCGTGTAGAGGAGGTTATACTACCCTTGCGCGACGGATTAACAATAATAAGAAAAAAGATTTAAAAAATGGATAGTACAAGACAGAACAAAATTTCGCGCCTTATACAAAAGGAGCTAAGCGACATATTCCTTAGAATGACAAAAGAGATGCGTGGTGTAATGGTATCGGTGAGCGTGGTACGCGTAAGCCCCGACCTGGGTATTGCCAAAGCATATCTTAGCATATTCCCCTCGGAGAAGGCTGCAGAAATCATCGAACACCTTACCAACAACACAAAGGCAATCCGATTCGAGCTTGGCAATCGCGTGAGACACCAATTGCGTATCATCCCCGAGCTACGCTTCTATCAAGACGACTCACTCGATTACATCGAGCACATCGACCAACTGCTGAAGGACTAAAAAGGTTACCGTTTCAATGAACCTGCCACTTTACATAGCCAAACGGTATTTGCTATCGAAGAAGAGCCACCAGGTTATAAATATTATCTCGGGGGTATCAATAGCAGGAGTGGCTCTTGCCACCCTTGCAATGGTGTGTACCCTATCGGTTTTCAATGGATTCGGAAAACTGGTAGAGATACAGTCGACAGCATTTAACCCCGACATTAGAATAACGGCAACAGAGGGCAAGGTTTTTACAGCCGACACTACAATGCTGTCGCGACTAAGAGACCTACCGCAAATAAGCGTTGTCACTCAATGTATCGAGGAGAAAGCAATGGTGCAGTATGGCGGATTACAGGCAATGGTCACATTAAAAGGTGTAGAGAACAATTACACGCAACAGACAAACATAACCGATGCGCTAATTGGCAACGGCACCACCACACTCAAAGACAGCATTGCCGACTATGCAATTCCCGGTGCAGGCCTTGTGACGACACTGAACAGCGGCATCTCTTTTGTTCACCCATACGAGATTTTCGCCCCACGACGAGGCAGAAAAGTAAGCCTCACAAACCCGGCAGCAAACTTCAACAAGGGACACCTTCAAGCATCAGGGTATATATTTGTAGTGAACCAAGCCGAGTATGACGACAACTACATACTAACCTCTATTGACTTCACCCGTAAACTTTTTGGGCGCAGTGCTTCACAAGTGAGCAGTCTCGAACTGCGTCTCGCACCCGGTAGCGACCTTAAGGCAAGTAAAAAGGTTATTAACGGGATTATGGGCAACGAATATGAGGTAAAAGACCGCCGCGAGCAGCAAGAGGACATCTTCAGAATTATGGAGATTGAAAAGTTCATATCGTATATATTCCTCACATTTATCCTCTTGGTAGCCTGTTTTAATATTATAGGCTCACTATCTATGCTCATTCTGGAAAAGCGCAAAGATGTGGCAACCTTACGTAGTTTAGGTGCAAGTGACAAACTTATTATAAACATCTTTGTCTGTGAGGGAATTCTAATATCATCTATAGGGGCTGTAATAGGAATTATCACTGGTGTAGCTGTATCTCTTGCACAGGAGCATTGGGGACTGCTTGCACTTAGCGGTTCAGGAGATAATCTATTGGTAGACAGCTACCCTGTAGATGTTCACTTTATCGACATTGCGCTTGTCTTTGGTACGGTAGTTGCTGTGGGACTTGTAGCAGTGGCTGTACCGGTAAAAATGCTCACGAAAAAGATTCTAAATGGTGGATATAAAGATTAAAAGGCAGCCTTGATAGACTGCCTTTTATATTATATATATTATAATCTTACACCAATGATATTCTGTTTGCACGTACAGGATGATTCAAGAATCGCGATGCTTGCTGACGGAATTTTTCGGCCGACTCGGTAGTATAGAATATCGTCTCACCGTCTTTTGTGCAAAGTGCTTCAATATCGGTGTGCCTGCAAAGATAATCCTTTAGAGAGACTGCAACAGCTTCGCCTTGCGTAAGCACATTTACCCCGGCAGGAACGAAACTGCGCACCTTATCATATAACAACGGATAGTGCGTACAGCCGAGTATTACGGTGTCAATATCGGGGTCACGCTCGAGCAATGCCTCTACATCGCGCTGCACAAAGTAGTCGGCACCGGGTGTAAGATGCTCGTTGGCCTCAACCAACGACGCCCACATAGGACAGGCTTTTCCAGCTACCTGAATATCGGGAAACAGTTTCTTTATCTCCAGCGGATAGGACATCGATTTTATCGTGCCCTCGGTTGCCAACACTCCTACGTGACGGCTTTTTGTTATGCTACCTATAGACTCTACCGTTGGACGTATAATACCGAGCACACGACGTGAAGGGTCGAGAGTGGGAAGGTCGAGCTGCTGGATATTACGCAATGCCTTTGCCGAGGCTGTATTGCAAGCAAGAATAACCAGATGGCAACCCTGCTTGAAAAGGAATTCCACCGCCTGACGCGTAAACTCGTACACGACATCGAAAGAGCGTGTTCCGTATGGTGCTCGCGCATTATCTCCCAAATAGAGATAGTCATACTCGGGCATCAGCCTTTTTATCTCGCTGTATATCGTAAGCCCCCCGTAACCCGAATCAAACACACCTATCGGGCCCGGCGCTTGTGGCAGTTGCACTATTGCTGACATAACTTAACTATTAAAGTACTCCTTAATGGAATGCACCCTCGGCAGCTTCGTTCTCACCTTCGTTACTACCCTCTTCCTCCTCTACAATCTCAACTTCATCTGTTGCTACAGGAGGAACAGAATCATTGGGAAGAGAATCCTTAATAACGAACTGTCTGTCATCTATTAGCTGAATTTTCTGTGGCTCACCACTCATTAATATAGTATTTACCACAGCAGTTGTCACATCATACCCCATTACAGGATTCACAAACAGATAACCCGACTTCTCGGTATCTATAACATAAGCAAGATTGTTATGCATACAGACACGTGCGATAGCATCATCGACAATTGCATTGACAGGAGCAAATAGCGAATCGTGCGCCTGCACAAGCCACTTCTTCACTTGGTCGCGAAACACAATACTGCGGTCGACGAGGTCTTGCAAATCTTTCTGGCGTTTGCGTAATATTGGTTCGGGAAACTCACGCTGACCATCGAGAAACGACACATAGTTACGGGTCAGTTCCTCCTCGTTACGCACAAGTTCCTGTTCGCAACGTTTCAACAGTTCGTCGTAATGTTTTTGCGCCTCTTTATATTGGGGCACCTGCTGCATTACTTCGCTGTAATTAAGGTATCCGAAGCGTATCTGTGCCACTGCTGCGAGTGGGAGCATAAGTAGAATTAAAAATATCTTTCGCATTGTTTCAAGTATTTCCTTTGTTGTTCTTTAGAAGCTGTTTAAGTAGCTTTTAAACATATAAGAGGGAAGCCTTTCGGGCCACCCTCTCATTTATCTATTACGTTGATTTATTACTTCTTCTGTTGAGCAGCCGAACCGGTTATTCCTAATACAGCTTTAACCTTCTCTGTTACATCCTCGCAGAGTGTCTCGCTGATGTAGGGTACGCCACCGGCGATATCAAATACACAAACGTATCCACCGTCGCGACCTACACGCTGTATGGCATCCGATAGTACCTTGCTTACCTCGACAATCTTGGTCTGCTCGGCCTGCTTCAGATTCTGAACACTCTCCTGGTAGTACTGCTCGAGACGTGTGTTAAGTTCCTGCAGCTCGGTGTAGCGGCGCTGAAGGATGTTCTGAGGAAGCGAATCCTTAAGTTGTTCGAACTGAAGGCCCTTCTTCTCGAGCTCAGTGCGCAAACGCTCAAGCTCATCCGAGTACTGCTTCTCAAGAGTCTTAAGGTCGGCCTGAGCTTTAGTAAACTCGGGCATTATCTGCATAATGGCATTAGCATTTACATAACCAAACTTCTGTGTCTGTGCAATGATGCTCAAAGGAGCCATCATCAACATAAGAATCAAAAACTTTTTCATTTTTCTTTATTATTAAATTATTAACTTCTTGTTATATTACGTTATCGGCCTGCAAAGATAGCAACAAACGAGCGAAATAAAGCCAAGCTTGCTTGGATATTTTGTAGCGAGTGCCTAAAATCTTCGAAATTTATTTCAAAGATAGCAACAAACGAGCGAAATAAAGCCAAGCTTGCTTGGATATTTTGTAGCGAGTGCCTAAATCTTCGAAATTTATTTCAAAGATAGCAACAAACGAGCGAAATAAAGCCAAGCTTGCTTGAATATTTTGCAGCGAGTGCCTAAATCTTCGAAATTTATTTCAAAGATAGCACAATTAATTGGAATACCCAAGTTTAGAGAGCACCTCGTTGCTTATATCTATTTTTGGCGAGGCATATATTATGCTTGCAGCCGAGGCTCGGTCTATCACCATTGAGTAGCCTTTTGTTTCACAGATATCCTTTACCGCATTATATATCTCGTCCTGAATAGGTGCAATGAGACTCTCGTGTTTCTTATACAACTCACCATCGGCACCAAAGTAGAGACGTTTAAGTTCGCTCGCCTTCTTCTCGGTAGCAAGAATCTCCTCTTCGCGCTGTGTGCGCTGCTCGTCGCTAAGGAACATCGACTCGCTCTGATACTTCTTATAGAGTGTCTGCGCCTGCTCGACCAATACATCAATCTCGCCCTGCCAACGCTTCGACTGCTGGTTCAGCTGCTCGTTGGCACGCTCGTAAGCAGGTATATTTTTTAATATATACTCCATATCTATCAACGCATATTTCTGCGCCTGTGCTCCTATCGCCACAAAACACGAAAGGATTGTCATCAACAAAAACTTCTTCATAATCATAACGTTTATGGTACTCGGCCGGAGTACCTGTTAATACTCTGTTAAAACTCTTGGCCTAATATAAAATGGAACTGACTGCCACTATACTGCGATGAGCCAAACAATTTATCGAAACCATAAGCCCAGTCGATGCCGATAAGACCAATCATCTGTAGATAGATGCGGACACCCACACCGGCACTACGTTTCAAGTCGAACAGATTGAACTTATTAGCATCTGTCCAAGTGTTACCACCCTCGACAAAGGCAAGACCATAGATATTGGTCGATGTCTGCAACATAAATGGGAAGCGCAACTCCATTCCCAAACGGGTATAAGCGTAACCCTCGTAACCGTACGGAGTAAGACTACCGTTATCGTATCCACGCAGAGCAATCATATCGGTCGCATAGTTATATGAATATCCACTCATTCCATCACCACCCATATAGAATGTCTCGAACGGTGACTTTTTGTTCTTGTCGTAGCTACCCAAGATACCAAAATCGGCACGTGTCATAAGCACTAGATTGTACTTTCCCTCGGTAAGTGAGGTATATGTTTTACTGCGGAACTTAATTTTGTAGTACTCTATCCACTTATGTTTCTCGCGAAGCTCCTGCTTGTATGTCGAACTCTTGGGATTCTTGGCAAGATTGGCATAATCTTTTCCATCGAATGCCGAATAGGGAGGCGTAAATGATGCCGAGAGCGAGAACTCAGAGCCACGACGCGGAAACAAGGGGTTATCTACCGAATTACGAGAGAGCGACAAGGTCAGATTGATGTTATTACAGTGTCCGTCGGTAATAAGGAAGTACTGCCAATCCTTCAGCGAGTAGAGCTGATAGTTAAGTTCGGCCGAGAACTGGAAGAAGTCATCGGGCCAACGCAGACGACGTCCCCAACCGATTGACAATCCATACATCTTTATATATTTGTCGGGGTCGTAGTACGATGTCATATTATTATATCCGTAGCCATAGTTATTGTAGTTACCATAGCCATAGAGATAGTTGTAATAGTTATTGTAGTAGGCCGAGTTATAATAGCTGCTTGCCACGTCGGTCTGTACCGACATAAATGCCGATACCGAGAACGAGTTGGGACGCTTACGGCCAAACCAGGGATCGAAGAATGAGACACTGTACGACTGGTAGTACTGTCCGTTCGACTGAGCACTGATGGTAAGCGTCTGGCCATCACCCTGCGGTATAATACCTCGACGATTACCATCTTTACGGAAGAGGTTGCGCATAGAGAAATTGGTGAACTTAAGCGATAGCTTACCAATCACACCGGTCTGTCCCCATCCAGCCGAGACCTCTATCTGGTCACTGCTCTTTGATACGAGTTGCCAATCGATGTCAACAGTACCCTTCTGCTCGTTGGGAACAATATTCGGGTTTACCTTCTCGGGGTCGAAGTGGCCCATCTGTGCTATCTCTCGATAAGAGCGCTCTACACCTGACATTGAGAAGAGGTTACCGGGCAGAGTACGCAACTCGCGACGAACAACTTCTTCGTAAAGACGGTCGTTACCACTTATTCTGACACGGTCTATAGTAGCCTGTGAACCCTCTTGCATACGAATCTCAAGGTCGACAGAGTCATTATCCACACTCATCTCAATGGGGACCAAACGTAAGAACACATATCCATCGTTATAGTACATTTTCTGTACTGCATCCTCGTCGGTATTCAGACGCTCGTCAAGTTGTTTCTGGTTGTAGACATCACCGGCTTTCATACCCAGCAGGTAGTTAAGCTGTGCTGTTGAATAGACACTGTTACCCACCCAATTTACACCACGAAGATAATATTTATTACCCTCTTCGATATTCAGATAGATATTCACCCTATTATCATTAACAGGTACTACACTATCCGACACAATAAGAGCATCGCGGTAACCGTGTTCGTTGTAGAGCGATATAATATTCTCTTTATCTTCGTCGTAACGCTCTTTAGTAAATTTCTTGGAGCGTAGGAATGTATGGAAGAAATTCTTGAATGTGGTCTTTTCGCGTGTCTTTTTCATTGCATAGCGCACCTTTTTATCGGGTAGTGCCTCCAGACCATTGATGTAAATCTTGTTAATCTTGATTTTCTCTTTCTTATCAATATTTACATCGACAATCATCTGATTCTCGGCATTAACATCGGGGCGCTGAAGAATGGTTATCTCGGCATTTTTATATCCTTTGGCCTCGAAATAACGCTCTATAATGCGCTTGGCGCGACTTACCATATCGGGGGTAATCTGATTACCCTTGAATAGTCCTATCTGCGACTCAATATCCTCTCGCTCGCTCTTTTTTACACCGTTTATATTTATCTGCGACACACGAGGGCTCTGTTTCAGATGTATGCCAAGATAAATCTTGGAACCGATGATACTATCGGCTGTGATGCTTACATCCGAGAAGAGACCAAATTGCCAATAGCGTTTTACAGCAGCTGTAATCGCCTCGCCCGGTACGGTAATCTCGTCGCCCACTGAGAGATTCGAGAGACCGATTATCACGTATGGTTCCTGATTCTCAATACCTGTAAGGTTTATTCCGCCAATAATATATTTGCGCGGAGTACCCGAATATAGTATCGTGGGGTTAACGACCTTGTTTGCCTGTGCCAAAAGTTCGGCCGAACCGAACAGAAGCAGCAACAAAAGTGCAGCCACACGTGTAAGGCGGATTGCCTTAACCATTCTTAGTGGATTATATATCATCTCTTGCAGTTTTATCATTTTTTATTCTCTTCGACTATCTGTTCGCCGGTTTTTCCATAGCGACGCTGACGTTGTTGATATTCGTAAACAGCCTTGCATAGTTCGTTATTGTCAAAATCGGGCCACAGAACCTCGGTAAAGTAGAACTCGGAGTAGGCACATTGCCACAGTAAGAAGTTGCTTAAACGCTGTTCTTTTCCTGTTCTTATGAGTAGGTCGGGATCGGGCATAAAGTTTGTTGTCAACGCATCTGATATTGTCTTATCATCGATGGCATCCAACGAAAGAGTACCCTCTTGCACCCGACGCGCAATAGAGCGTACAGCTTCGGTTATCTCCCATTTCGACGAATAGCTCAGTGCAAGCACCATTGTCATTGCATCGTTGTTCTTTGTGCGCTCTTCGCAGGCGTGGAGGCGCTCACGTACCTTATCGGGTAGTTTGGAGAGGTCGCCCACTACACGGAACCCGACATTGTTCTTCATAAAAATCTCCTCCTCAATGCTCTCGAAAAGAAGCACCATAAGCGCGGCAACCTCGGCTTGCGGACGGTTCCAGTTCTCGGTCGAGAATGTATAAAGTGTCAGATAGCGTACACCCAATTTCAGTGCATTCTCAACCAATTTACGTACTGTTGCAGCACCTGCCTGATGGCCTTCACTGCGTTCCAATCCACGCTGCTGCGCCCAACGTCCGTTTCCATCCATTATGATGGCTATATGTCGGGGGACATTATTTCGGTCTATAATCTCGTTGTATTCCATAGTCGTGTATCAATTATTGCATCGTCTGTATTTAGGCGATAGGTCGTAAGTCAAAAATATAGCGAGGAAAGCATAGCTATCCTTGTTTTTCAGTCCATCACTCTTTATTCCGTAAGGGTCGTCGAGCTGTGGCAGATTGGCATCTGTCACATCCAATTTATCACTCAGAGAGAAACGGAACGAGAGTTCACAACCTACATTCACTCGTGGTGCAAACTTATATTTCACTCCCACCCCCAACGGTATATTTGCCGTAAAGACATTATCTTTTGGTTCGGGCGCAAATGTAAAGCCTAATCCTCCAAAGATATAAGGCGCAAGGCGGTGTGTACGCTTGTATCCCGTTCCCTCGCCGTATGCAAAGAAGTTATATTCGAACTGCGCTCCCAAATCGTAAAGCGTGCGCGAGAAAGAGGTATCCCCGCCAGGGAACTTATTATCGCCTGCTGTATCACCCGATATTCTTGCCAATGCCAAATTGGCTTTTATTGCCATTCGAGGATTCAAATTGTAGCGCCACAAAGCTCCACCCATCAGGTTCAAATTTTTAAACATCCCTGTGTAGTTTGCATCGCCAAGATAGAAACTGCCACCCGTCATTGCACCAATCTCGTAACGGTATTCAAGCTCCTCGGCACGCAACAGCATCGTCGGGCACAAAAGTGCACCCAACAGCAACAATCCTATTTTGCGTACAAGAAGTTTCATACCCGGTACTATTTGATTGGTTATCAGAAAGACAGGCGGTTGATTCGTCCACGCCACACTATAGGATTCTCGCCACCTGCGATAATCCACATATATCCATTGCTATCGGCAACAGTCGCAAACGGAGCATCGCTATCCCTGAGTTGTTCGGGCAGTTTCACTTTGGCAAGTGCTTTCCAGGTAAGTCCGTTGTCGGGAGACGAGTAGATTGTCTCGAAAGGCATTACAACCTCGTCGACAACCACTCCCTTACCGCCAAAAGCATAAAGAGAATTATCGTAATGCACCACAGACAAAGGTCTAAGCGCAGGACAGTCGAAAGCACCATCACCCAAAGGCTTGTAGTGCGCCCATATATTTTCGGTAGAGAGACGGCTCCACACCTGAGGGCGAGAGTTCTCCACTGCCGGATAACCGACAACCACTGTACGCATTATATCGGGGTTTGTCAGCAGAGGATACTGTGCCACTGAAATATTCTCGACCGGAAAATTTTCATCAAGAGGTTGCACCGGTTCGAAGTTGATGCCATCGACACTATATGCTATGCTATCCGAAGTTGTCACTGCCCATAACCCGCTATTGGTTGCAGCAAAGAGCAAAGCAACAGATGCATCAGCAGAGATCACACTCCAATCGGTACCATTGCCAGAGCTATAAAGTGATTTTCCATCTGTTGCATACAACACCCCTGCAAACAACTGAACATTTTCTACGTCTAACCCTGTAACCGTAAGTTCCACTATAGAGCTCCAACCATTGACTGCATCGTAGTCGCAGACAACAGGTGCACCATCGCCATTGCGACCAAAAAGCAATATTTTATCGCCCAATAGAACGGCACGTTGAGGAGTTGAAACAGGAGCTGCATCAAGCTGCTGCCAATACATAACCTCGGGGTCTACAGCGTGAACGTTAACCTTTACCGTGTAAGCCTGCAGTGTTATACCGTTTGTCGAAGCAACAAGTAATTTGCGAGGTTTGCTAAGGTCGATAGAGTCGGCCGAAGATATGAGTTCGTATGTATCGGTACTATCGGTATAGAAATAGGCTATTCCATCACAATCAACACCTGTAGTAAGTTTTGTAACATCGGCACCCATAGGCAATGAGTCGGGGTTATATACCTCGAGACTTTTTTGGTCTATAATGAATGGATAGAAACTACCCGAATACTTTTTTGCCACCACAGTATCTTTTCCCTCGCTTGTAGTAGCTTTTGTTTTCACATAAAACGAGCCAATGGAAAAAGATTTCAGCGCCGCAAAGGGATAGGTTATAACACTCTCCTCATCGTCGTCGAAACAAGATGTACACAAAAAAGCAGTAGAACAGATTGCCAAATATATTGCCAGCAGTTTTCTCATAATTTTTTAAATTAATTACAACCTGCAAAAATAGCAACATTTTTTGGTTAGTACGATAAACTTGCGTGTTATTTATAATAATTTAGCTTTTTTTATGTGCAAAAAGGTGAATTTCATTACCACCGCAACACTCTACGACCTCACTTAACCCATCGGGCAATTGTGGTGCCACCACTCCATTGCCTATAAACAGAGAAGGATTGCGCTCTACCCTTATTGCATCCCATAAGCCGGAATCGAGAAACAAATTCAACAAAGCAGCACCACCCTCTACAAGAAGGTTGTTTATTTTCATATCGGCAAGATGAGCAATAATCTGCGAGAGAATTTCTCCTTCTTTCAAGAGTCTAATTTGTTCAACATTTTTACCATACTTTCCATTCATTGGAGCATAGGTATATAGAATAGCTGGAACGGTTCCGTCAAAGATACGCAGTGTAGCAGGAAGAGAATTGTCTCGGTCGACAACCAAGCGAATCGGATTGCGCCCGCCCCAATGACGCACTGTCAAAGAGGGGTCGTCGAGAAGCGCCGTACGCGAGCCAACCATAATTGCATCGCAATCGGCTCTCAGCCTATGCATTGCCACAAGTGACTCGGGTGTAGATATTGCAAGCGGTTTACCTTCAGAGAAACTTCCTCGCAATTTATCAATGAATCCATCGGCCGTTTCGGCCCATTTAAGTGTAATATAAGGGCGGCCCTTTTTATGTAAAGTAAAGAAAGTTTTATTAAGTTCGTACGCTTCAACATCGAGCACTCCTGTCACAACCTCGATGCCGGCAGCTCTCATACGCGCTATGCCCGCACCATTTACCTGTGCATTTATGTCAGTGGCAGCAATTACCACACGCGGTATCCTGCACGAGATTATAAGGTCGCAACAAGGTGGTGTTTTCCCATAGTGCGAACAGGGTTCAAGAGAGACATAAATAGTAGAACCGGAGAGCAGCTCTTTGTCACAATCTTTTACCGAGCGAACAGCATTAACCTCGGCGTGTGGTTCACCTGCACGAATATGATACCCCTCGCCTATAATGCGCCCATCACAAACGATAACCGCACCCACCATAGGATTAGGCGAAGTACTGCCACGACCGCATCGTGCCAACTGCAGGCAACGGCTTATATATTGTTCGTCAAGAGAACTTAATTGGATTCCCATTTTCATCTATAAAAAATTCTTTTCCATTTAAGGTAACATTCGCAAATGTACCATAGGAGTTAGTTATAAAGGAGCCAACCGAGTCGTACTTAAGCGGAACAACCTCCTTGCCGCTATTATCTATAAATCCCCATTTACCGTCCGACATTACTGCCGCACGAGAGTTTCTAAAGTCCTTGACTTCGGTGTATTTAAGATAGGTGACAGTATTTCCTTTATAATCTACGAATCCCCATTTACCATTCTTTTGCACAGCTGCGAAGCCTTCGGTAAACTCTCTGGCCTTGTCGTATATAGGATTGGCAATAATGGTTCCATCTATGCCGACAAACCCATACTTTCCATCTTTCTGAACTCGAGCGACTCCATCGAAAAAGGCACCTACATCATCATATCTCAAAGAGAGAACCTCTTTACCGTTTTTATCTACAATGCCCCACTTTCCATCAACCGCAACCGGAGCATAATCACCATAAGCAAATGATATTGGATTGTCGTATTTTGGATTTACAAGGATTCTTCCAAAGGTATCTACGAGACCATACTTTCCTTTAAACTTAATACATCCTCTGTCGTTCATAAATGGAAAAACCTTTTCGTATTTTATTGGAACGATTTCCTTTCCAACCTTATTCACATAACCCCACTTACCATTAAGTCCGACAATAGCAAAGCCATTATAGTAATCCTCTACAATGTCATACTTTATTGGAACCACCTTTTTATTACGGCTATTGACAAATCCCCATTTGCCGTTCTTGCTAACAGCAATAAAGCCCTCGGTGTTGGCTCTTTTAGTTGTATTATCTTCGTCCGAGCTACAAAATCTAAAAAAGACGAAAACAATTGCTATAATCATAAGAATAAGATTAAGACCCAATGACGATTGTTCCTGAGGTTGTTTCCCGGAAGCATTGGAAGTAGTCTCGGGGGCTTTAGCCGACTGCGGTTCATTGATATACTCTCCTGTATCTGCTTCGGTAGCATCACGTTCACCTATTGTCTCATAAGAAGAAAGAGAAGAATCATTAGAAGATTCATCAAATACGCTTGTATCGGAATATTGTCCACCGTTCTGCTCATCATAAGACTCACCCGGTAACTCCTCAAATTGCGCCGTCGAGCCCTCCTCTATTGTGTACTCACCGAAGGATTCATCATTTATACACTCATCAACGGGCGGTTCCTCAACCGTTGGCTCAGGAGTAAATACCTCATAAACAAACAGTTCATTAAAGTGAGTATTATTTTTCTCCTCAACAACGTTATCCTTATCTGTGGATGATTTTACCTCGCCGGCAGCATCTGCCACCATCTCAGTAGATACCAAAACTTCGTCAGTCACGATATTTTCTATGTTTTTCCCCGTCCACTCAGAAATACTATTAATAAGTTTATCTATCTCAGCAGAATCGTTTGAGTCGACGAACCCAAGGCTGCCATATTTGAACATATACCAACCGCTCTTTTTCGCACCCTTAAGAAGCACCGGGACAACCTTCTTGCCAATACTTTTGGCATAGACAACCTCATCTTTTATCCTTGATGAAAGAAGCGAACCGTCAGACTGCATAAAGAGGAGACATTCTGAGTCGTTAAGCGCATTTTTTTGCGTTTCATCAAACTCATCTTTTTCTGCGTCGGTATAATAGAGAATACCCGGGATGCAGTCGGTAAGCAGGTTTACAAACTCTTTTATCTCATCGCTATCCTTTAAGGAGCAGCTTATAAAAACATCATACTTTGCCATTTCTGTTTATTTTATATTTGCACTTTCTTTGAACGAAAGAGGTTATTTTCGTAATTATTTACAAAAATAGTATTTTTATATTAAGATACATTATTTCGTTGCTATTTATATCCGCGGAAATGTTTCTACAAAGCAGATATTTCGAAACAATTACTCGGCGCGACGTAAGGTAACAACAACTATTTCGCTGGGGACGCAGATACGAATCTTACGGCGTGAGGTTCCGATTCCGTTTGTAGTGATAACAGATACACCACTGTCGGTACTATTCATTCCTCGCAGAAAGCGAGTGCCATAGCGTGTGTTTTTAACAGGAGTGTAAAGTCCAAACAGACTCACTTGACCTCCGTGTGTGTGACCCGAGAGGACAATATCGGCAGGAGCATCAACCATCTGAGCATAGTCGGGGGTGTGCACCAACAGAATTGTATAGGCACTATCGACTACAGCTGCGGAAGGCGACACTGTTGTAGAATCTATTCTAAAAGGGTTGGCAACACCGGCTATATAAACCGCGCTGTCGGACGTCAATGAATGAGCCTCATCCTTTAAAAGTCTTATTCCACGACTGTTCATAGCCTCTTCAACAGCACTTCGCCTGCTGAACTCGTGATTGCCTAGCACAGCAAATGTTCCATAATCACTCTTCACTGTTGCCAACGAATCGAAAAGTTCGTCAATATAATCATCGGCAGTCACATAATCGCCACCAAGAAGCAGCATTTGCGGCCTAAGGTCACGCAGTTTACGCACCACCTTTGCCAACCTTTTTCGGGTGAATTTGCTGGGATAATGAATATCTGATATAAAGGCTATACGACAGCCATCAAACTTCTGTGGCAAACGCTCACTAGTCACCTCGTAGCGCTTTATACGCCCAACTCCTGTAGAAGAGAGTGTTGCACACGATGCAAAGAGTATGGCCGCAAAAAAGATTGCGGCCACACGTACTATTATAAACTTCATCAAAGACATTGCAGAATGGAGATTATTTCTCTATGAGCACAGTAGCGTATGCAGTAATTCCCTCTTTACGTCCTTCGAAACCGAGTTTCTCGGTGGTAGTGGCCTTTATCGACAACAGGTCGGGGTCTATTTGCAGCACCTCGGCCATTACCTGCTGCATCGTTGGAATATGCGGATTGAGCTTTGGTGCCTGTGCTGCAACCGTAGCATCAATATTACCTATGCGATAACCTTTCTCTTTAAGAAGTTCGTTTGTGCGACGAAGCAGAATCTTGCTATCTATATTCTTAAATTCACCCGATGTATCGGGAAACTGATAGCCGATATCGCGCAAATTGGCTGCACCCAACAGTGCATCGCATATTGCGTGAATGAGGACATCGGCATCGGAGTGACCGTCAAGCCCCCGCTCATAAGGAATTTTTATACCGCCAATCCACAAATCGCGTCCCTCGACAAGACGATGGACATCCATTCCAAATCCTACACGTATCATACCTTGAGAAAACTTATAAGAGGTTATTAACGTCCGAAAATATCTCTCAGACCATCCATATCAAACGACAGTGAGAAACGAAGCGTCTGGTCGAGAGGGTTGCTCTGCGCAGTAGAGATAAGATAGGCTGCATCCAGCGAGAACACACTCATTTTGAATCCTGCACCAAGAGTAAAGTATTTTCTGTTACCCTTAAACTCATTCTCGTAGTGATAACCGCCACGCAGAGAGAACTGCTGATTATAGCAATACTCTACACCTACACCACCATATATCTCTTTCAACTCCTCGCTGAATCCGCCGGGGGCATCGCCAAAGGATTTAAAAATACCGGAGATTGATGAAATATCGTTATATCCGGTCGACTCGAGCCACCCTTGATACTCGGAGTATTTAGAGTTATCATCGGCATCGTATCCCTCCTCTTCGAGGAACTGCGCGTATGTAGCTCGTGTGGGAACCATCAGTTTATTAAGGTCGGCACTGAAGGTTATTGTATTATACTCGTCAATAGGGATGAGTATAGAAGCACCCAAACGCAGATTGGTGGGAATAAACTCATTTGTATTTCCGCCGTCATAAGAAATTTTACTACCTATATTAGAGGCATTAAGTCCCAGTCCCAACATACACTCACGGTTACCCAACATAATATAATTATTATAATATAGAGCAAGGTCGGCGGCAAATGCAGAACCGGCCTCCATATCCTCGGCATAGTCGTACTGAAGGTCGCTGTATATGAATCGCAGAGCAACCGCAGCCGAGAAGGTCTCGGAGAGCATACGCGAGTAGGCTACATCCACTGCAAACTCGTATGGTTTAATGGTGTACTCCTCGGCAATAACCTCACCAAGCGAGAAGTAGGTAAGTGAGCCGCTAATTGCCGAATAGTCGCCTATGCGGTAGAATCCTGCAAGATAGGCAAGGTCGATGTCGGCAACCAACTGACGCAGCCAAGGTGTGTACGACATTGATAGTCCTGCACGTGCTATGTTAAACGGATATTTTGCAGGATTCCAATATTGCGAATTTACATCGGCCTCGGTAGCTACACCAATATCTCCCATAGCTCCTGCACGCGCATCAGGGGCTATAGAGAGCGATGTTACACCCGTATTTACAGGATTAAACTGTTCTTTCTGCGCAAAGAGCGGCAGAGTAAGTATCAGTCCAAGAAGGATAGAGAATATTCTGTTCTTCATCATATACATTGTAGTTTCTTATGTTCTATTTAAACTATTATTTTTGTTATTTATTGTTTAGTACAATTATTTTTTCTGTTTTTGTCTGCACACTGCCACCATCCGAGGCAAGACTTGCACGATAGATATACACCCCCGTTGGCATTGGTCGTCCACCCGAAGTTGTAACATCCCACTCGACCACACACTGAGTATTTGCGCTCGACATAGACTCGTTATGATGCCACATCTTCACTCCTTGCAGATTGAAGATTTCTATTGTAACATCTATATTGCTGTGCGGGCGATTGTGACTGAGCACGAATGTTGCCTTTTGACCATATTCCACTGGATTTGGAGCAACCTTTATGTCTATAAAATCGGGAGCAAGACCGGGTACTACGACAAACGTCAGTGTGTCGGTAGAGGAGTTATTGAATAGGTCCCAGGCACGCAGAAGCAATGTGTGTTCGCCCTCGCCCAATTGGGAAAGCGGCAATTCTATCGTTCCGCTGCGATAATCGCCTACCGATGGCACAAAAGCGCTATTAAGATTATAAGTGTGGTATTTATCATTATCGACAATAGCCATAATATCGTGTCCCACACCTGTACCGACCGTATTTATTCCATTCTCGTCGAAAAGTTCGACAAAGAGGCAAGGTGTTGAATTAACCTCATCACCATCGATAAAATCGGGGGTATTAAGATACATTTTTATCTGCGGTCCCTTTCCATCGTCCTCTACAGAGGGGGCTGTACCACCCACAATGAAATTATTGTAATATCCTTGTGCCGATGTACCTAAAGTATCTATGGCAAAGAGATTAAGCATACCCTCGTCGTTACGATAGGTTATATCCATCGGTACGGGGATTTTTATTTTGAAACGTCCGGCCACCACCGAGTCACTGCCTGCAAAAAGGCGGTTGGGATAGGCCACATACTCGAATTTACCAAGGCCTGTATTATCACGCGTCGACACCGTCTCGATACAATCGAAGAGTGTTGGTTGTATTGTTCCTGTAAAACCGTTGGCCACAGAGCCATCGGGCATTGCGACATAGCCCTCGACGAGCACAGTACCTCCCGCCTGAACCTTTCCGACAGTTCCAATATCCTCGCCATTGAATTTATCGACCACCACCCTGTAGCGTGGAATCTGCAAGCGCAGCGCAGGGTCGCCTATAAGCACATACTCCAACTTATTCTCGGATGGGTCGCTGCCATTGGCAATAATCTCACATTTTGCCATACGCATAGCATCGCCCACCGAGGGGTAGTTACCTTTTGCATCGGGAGCTAGCAGAATCTTCATAAATGCCTGATTTATCACTGCATTATAGCTCTGTAGCACTGTACGCGTTGTTGTAAGGAGTCCTATCGCACCACCTAATGGATTAAGGATAGCCGACTCGGCAAGTGAGCCATCGCCCATATCAAAGGGGCCTATATCACACGAAGCCGTCACCCAGAAAGGTACACGCTGCGATGTAAGCGCCGACATATCCGAGGCTTTCCAGGTCTGCTCGTGCGAGAGCAGATTGGCGCTTCCGTGTCCCGAGTAGTTCACAATAAGCGCACCCTCATCAAGTCGGTCGTATATAGCCTGTGTAGCCATCGGGTAACTGTTTCCTGTAGATAGCACCTCCATTGGATAATCGTCCCAGTAGATACGATGCAACATAAAGGCGGGATTCGTATCGGCAATATGCGCAGCAACAGCCTCGGCATCTTTCATATGCTGGTTAGGCATACTCTTATCGCCATCGTCACCCATAAGTACAATGGTATTTTGCCAGGCCCCCGGGGTACGATTCTCGATATATGCCACAAGTTTATCTACCACTGCCGAGGCATCACCTACATTCTGCGCCGGTATACGTCCCACCGCAATATCTATCTTATCACGTAAGAAATCACTACCCTCGTCGTCGTCGAGCAGGGCAAAATAATCTTCGAGAACGTATGAACGCACTGCACTCACCGAATTTTCCGATTGGTAGGTTAGCAGAAGATTGTCGCTGCTCATTCGAGGATAGGTTATAAGGCGGTTGTCGGTTACACCATCGCCAAAGAGGAGCAAATATTTTGGTGCATCCTCGACACTCTCGGCACGGTCGTAAAGCATCTTCATAAGGCGGCGGAAGGCCGTTGCATCGGGCGTTCCCGAGGAGAATTCGTTATACACCTGCTGCGCTGTAACAACCTCCACTGTAATACCATCATTCTCGCGATGCGCCTCGGCCAAGCGATTGGCTGCCTGCAAAAATTGTCCGTTCGACGGCACTAAGATAATCATATCGGTATTGCCCATTGCGTGCAGATTCTGGTTGGCAACCTCTCCTACCATCTTCACCGAGGGGAAATTACCCTTTACATTCACTGCCACCAACTGTTCCTTATATGAGGCAGGCGCCACTACCGAGAGTATTCCATCGGCAAATTGTGATTCCAATTCAACTGTAGCCGCCTGGTTGGTAACACGCCACACGTGGGTGTCGGACGTTGCCTGTGCTATCTTGAATGTGGCGTTGCCCGAGGTTGCGTTACCGCGAAACTCGCAGTCGGAACCTCGCATAGCAAGGGTGCGCATAAAATTAAGGCGCAGATAATCGAGGTGACCCGACAGGCCTGCATCGGAGACTGTATGTGTGAGTTTAACTGTTGTATTTGCTGTCAACCCCGATTGTGCCACAAACGACACACTCGATATTCGTCCGTGGTCGGTGCTTCCGGCTCTTGAAATGCCTAACGAACCAACCTGTGTTCCGTTGACATCTACAGCCACACGACTTTCCGAGGTAGCATTGCTTCCGAAAGAGACATCTACATTGGCGCGCTGCCCCTCGACCACTCCATCGATATTGAACTTATAGCTTACCGAGCGTCCTGTAGCATAATTGTAGCTATCGAGAAGCACTCGACCGTAAGTCGCAAGTGTCATTGCCTCTTTCTCATATAACAGATAGTCGGGATACGTATCATACACTTTTCCACCTGATGCCTGCAACTGCTGTTTAGAGAAAGGCAACGGCTCGGCATCGCTCTCATTCAAGAAATAGTACGAATATTTCGAATAGACATTCTGGCGGTGCACGAAACGACCGTTGCTATACTCCCAACGAATGGTTCCGTTGGCAAAGAAGAGCACATACCCATTCTCGCGCCACAAAGGAATCTCTTGCAGGTCATCGGGCAGTTGATGGATGTTCTTCTCGGGGAGAATACGACCGCCGTAACCGAAGAGACGCACCTTCTCGGGGTTTTTGAATCCCATTTTTCTAAGTTCGGCCGATGTTATCTTGTGTACTCCGCTCTCCTCAACGGCAATCCTTACCCAACGTCCCGAATCGAGCACCGAGCTATTGGCATAACGCTCCTTCGCGACAGCCCGAGTATTAAGGCGCGACATTGCCGAAGTGACATCGAGAGTGCGGGTCACAACCAGCTTAAATGAGTTTATGCGCATAAAGTGCCCGTCGGAGAACACCACCGGGGTAAAACTCACGTCAAGCTGTCCCCGCTTTGCCGACACACCAACCGCCGACTCTACAACGGGAAAGGCCGGAAGAGAATCGCGCAGCGCCTCCAAGCGATAGTGTGCAACCTCGGCACTGCTCATAGGCACAAACTCGGGATACTCTATCGCAACCTTGTAATCGTACATTATATAGTCGTCGGGGAGTTCTATCATAGTCGCATAACGCGGCAGAAGTGTGTCACGCGCCATCATCGCCCAATCGACATCAATGAACTGAGCATTTGCCACAAGAGCAAACACCGACAATATAATTGTGAATATTTTCCTTAGACCGTTCATCAGCGTACACGAAATTCGAGCACCTTCTCTTGCCCAATATAACCTCTCAAATGGTCGCCCACCTTCACCGGAGCAACACCGGCCGGTGTTCCTGTAAATATAAGGTCTCCGGTCTTTAGTGTGCAAAAACGGCTGACGTATGCAATTATCTCATCGACCGAGAATAGCAGCTGCGCGGTGTTTGCACTCTGCACAGCCTCATCGTTTATTGTGAGCGAAAAATCGACATTTTTAATATCGTAACTCTCGACAGGACGAAACTCACCAAGTACCGCCGAGCAATCGAACCCCTTTGAGAGAGCCCACGGTGCCCCTTCGGCAATAGCCTTTCGCTGCATATCGCGCGCAGTAAAATCTATGCCTACGGTTATTGCATCGTAGTAGCGATGCGCAAAACGCTCGGGGATACTACGTCCCAACTGGCTGATGCGTACAACTATCTCGGCCTCGTAATCGATACGTCCCATCCAATCGGGCAGATAAAAATGCTTACCATTTTTAATAATTGCCGAATCGGGCTTGAAAAAAATCATCGGTTCCTGCGGTTTTTCACCCGTACCATCGAATTCTATTGCGTGTGCGGCATAATTCTTGCCGACTGCTATTATTTTCATATTGCTTGTGTATTATCGGCCCCACCCTCTTGTTCAAGAGAGTCGAGGCGGTTGAACATTAATGACAAATGGGCATACAGCGATGTATTCTGCACCACAATATCGTCGGGAACACGTATGCGCAGAGGGGTAAAGTTCCATATAGCCTTTATACCCCACACCACCATTCGGTCGGCCACCTCCTGCGCACTCTCAATGGGTACAGTAAGTATACCAATCTTCACATTGTGTCGACGCATCTTTGCACCAATCTCACTTATGTGGTAGACGGGAATACCCGAAATACTATGCCCCACCACACGCGGATTATTATCGAACGCCGCCACCACCTCGAGACCAAATTGTTGCAGTCCCGAATCTTTCAGCAGAGCACCGCCCAGACGTCCTGCACCAAAAAGAAACGCCTTGTGGCAGGTGTTGAACCCAAGAAAAGACTCGAGCACTTCGAGCAGGTTGTCAATCTCGTAGCCTACACGCGTGCGACCCACCACATTTACACACGACAGGTCTTTTGCTATCTGCGAAGCCACTATATTCGTCTCCTTGGAGAGACGCGTCGAAGAGACGTATGTCTCACCACGAGTCTTAAGCAGACGGCAAACCGACAAGTACCACGGCAATCGTCGCAACGTGGGCTCGGGCACTCTCTCTATTTTATATTGTGTATTCATTTTTATACAATCGCGCGCTATATAATAACGTAGCAAAATTAACCTTATTTTGTGAATAAGAAAAATTTGTATGTATAAAGCTGTAAATAAGTAAAAAAAATATATTTTTGCGATAATATATAAGAGTCGTCAACCATATTTTAAACACCTATGAATACACAAGAGTACATTTCACCATTTAGAGAAAATTCATTCTCACAGCGAATGCCAACAATTATAGCAGATAAACTCTCAATATCAGAAGCACTTGAGTTGAGTACACTCATTCAGAAGCACGGAGGGTCGACCAACATTAAATAGAAAGAATAACATTAAACAAGATATATGGCAAACAACGATTGGAAATCAAGACTGAATGTCGTCTACTCGACCAACCCCGATTTTCAATATTCCACCGATGAAAAGGAGGAAATTGAAACACTTCCCAAGCAGCAACAGAAACTGCGTGTTAGCATCGAGAAGAACCATAGAGGCGGAAAAACCGTAACCTTAGTAAAGAATTTCGTAGGCAGCGACGACGACCTCAAAGAGCTTGCCCGACTGCTTAAGACCCGCTGCGGAGTGGGCGGTTCGGCAAAGGATGGCGAGATTATCGTTCAAGGCGACTTTAAGCCACGAGTAGTTGAGATACTTAAGCAAGAGGGTTACACCCAAACCAAATAGAAAATTTTTGTGCCCAAGCCGTTTGTTTTACACAAAATAGATGTATATTCGCACAATAAATATGATTAATAATTTAAAACACACAAGAATATGTCAAACAAGTCAAAAGTTATTATGGCAGCCGAGCTGCTAAAGATTAAGGCAGTTAAGTTACAACCCGAGCAGCCTTTCACTTGGGCATCAGGATGGAAATCACCCTTCTATTGCGACAACCGCAAGACACTCTCGTTTCCCGAGTTGCGCACACGCGTGAAACTAGGTCTTGCCAACCTTATCCTTGAGGAGTTCCCCGAGGCCGACACCGTTGCAGGCGTTGCCACAGGCGCCATTGCACAGGGTGCCCTTGTAGCCGAGGAGCTTGGTAAGCCTTTCGTATATGTACGTCCCAAGGCAAAAGATCACGGCCTGGGCAACCAGATTGAGGGCGACATTCAGCCCGGTGCAAAGGTTATCGTAGTCGAGGACCTTGTATCAACAGGACTAAGCAGCCTTAGAGCCGTTGAGGCACTGCGTGCAGCAGGCGTTGAGGTTGTTGGTATGGTTGCATCGTTCACATACGGATTCAGCGTTGCCGAGGAGGCATTTGCACAGGCAGGTGTAAGACTTATTACCCTTACCGACTACGAGGCGGTGCTCGAGGCTGCAAAGACAACTGGATACATCACCGAGGATGTTATGCCCACACTGAAAGAGTGGCGTGCCAACCCCTCGGAGTGGAGAAACGACCTTAAGTAACAACCACATAACATATATTTATGACTCAATACGAGAGCAGCGTAAAACAGATACCCTACTCACAGGAGCGAGTATACGCCAAATTGGAGGACCTGAACAACCTTGAAGCGCTTAAAGGCAAATTACCCGAGGACAAGGTAAAGGAGTTTACTTTCGACCACGACCAGGCGACAGTAGACATTCCCCCTATCGGCAAAGTCACCATAAAAGTAGTTGAACGCGAAGAACCCAAATGTATAAAGTTCGAGGCAGTAGGCTCACCTATCCCCGTAAATATGTGGATACAGATTATCCCCGACGGTAGCGAAGCATCAAAGATGCGCGTAGTGGCAAAAGCCGAACTTAACTTTATGCTGCGCGGTATGATTGAAAAACCGCTGAAAGAGGGACTCGAAAAGATTGCCGACACATTGGCTATGGTTCAGTATTAAGAGCCACCTTAAAGCATACAAAAGAGACTGCCTGCAGGCCCTATTATGGGTTTGCAGGCATTTCAAACATCATAGGAACATAACATATAATAATTATGGCAAAAAAACTTTGGGACAAGAACAGCACCACAAACCCCGAAATTGAGCGTTTCACCGTTGGTAAAGACCGCGAACTCGACCTGCTGTTGGCCCGCTACGATATATTAGGTTCAATCGCCCATAGTGCAATGTTGCAGACAATAGGAATGCTCACAAAAGAGGAGACCGAGGAGCTGCACAAAGAGCTGCGCGAGATATATTCGCTTGCCGAGAATGGCGAGTTTATCATCGAAGAGGGAGTAGAAGATGTGCACTCACAAGTAGAGTTGATGCTCACCCGCAAGCTTGGCGACACAGGAAAGAAGATACACAGTGGACGTTCGCGCAACGACCAAGTGCTGCTCGACCTTAAATTGTTCACACGTCACGAGTTGCGTCTTGTGTGCGAAGCCGTCAAGCTACTCTTCGACAGTCTTATAGCACAGAGCAACCGCCACAAAGATGTGCTTATGCCCGGATACACCCACCTGCAAGTGGCAATGCCCTCGTCGTTCGGATTATGGTTCGGAGCATACGCCGAGAGCCTTGCCGATGATATGCTCTTTCTTCAGGCAGCCTACCGTATGTGCAACCGCAACCCATTGGGCTCGGCAGCAGGATACGGCTCGTCGTTCCCCCTCGACCGCACCCTCACCACCAACTTGTTGGCATTCGACACAATGAACTACAATGTAGTGTATGCACAGATGGGACGCGGAAAATGCGAGCGCAATGTGGCATACGCCCTTGCGAGCGTTGCCGGCACATTGGCAAAAATGGCATTCGATGCCTGTATGTTCAACTCACAGAATTTCGGGTTCGTAAAACTGCCCGCCGAGTGCACCACAGGCAGCAGCATTATGCCACACAAGAAGAACCCCGACGTATTCGAATTACTACGTGCAAAGTGCAACCGTCTGCAAGCACTTCCTACAGATATCATCCTTATTATGAACAACCTGCCCGTAGGCTACTTCCGCGACCTGCAGATGATAAAAGAGGTATTCCTACCCGCCTTCGAGGAGCTGAAAGATTGCCTGCGTATGGCAAACTATATCATAGAGCGTATTGAGGTTAACGAGCATATCTTGGACGACAACCGCTACGACCCGATGTTCAGCGTCGAGGAGGTGAACCGTCTGGCAGCCGAGGGAATGCCCTTCCGCGATGCTTATAAAAAGGTAGGTCTTGAGATTGAAGCCGGCACATTCCACGCCAACAAAAATATATCTCACACACACGAGGGCAGCATCGGTAACCTGTGCAACGAACAGATAACAGAACTTATGAACAGCATCTACGGCAGTATGGACTTCTCACGCATCGACACAGCCGAAGCACATCTGCTCGGACGATAATAACAAGGGCTAAAAACAGTTAACGCAAGGTTGTTAAACAATAATTGCCATCACCTTGCGTTTTTTAGATTGTAAAGAGAGAGAGAATATGAAAAAGTTTTTTGCACTGCTAATCATAGCCCTGACCACTTTATCGTGCGAGACCGAATCGCCCTACTCGGGCTACTCGGTATTCTTCACCTGTGATATGTCGTTCCACCCCTTTAACCAAGCAAGCAGCTACGGGCAGTTTATAACAGTAAGGCGCAAAAGTTCAACCTCGTACGAGGTAACCGATGCGCAAGGCGTTACACACACCAGGCATCTTACCGAGAGCGAAGCACGACAGAGGTTCTACTATGGCCTTGGCGGACTTATCATCGGTACCCCATCGATGGAAGATGGCAGAATATGGGCCTACGACCTCGCCTGCCCCAACTGCGATATGGCACGCTACCGTCTGAAGATTGATAATACAGGGCTTGCCACTTGTACCAACTGCGACTGCGTCTACGACCTAAACTGCGGCGGAATACCAATCGAGGGAAAATCGCGCATATTGTGGCGCTACCGTGTACACACAGCCGGAACCTTTATAACAGTGCAGAACTAAGATGAAAGAAAGAAGGACAGCAGAGACTATCGAAATTATTGAAATAAGTTCTGTGCAGAACTGTTTTTGACTGTTTCTGACTGCATTTATTGCCGAGGCTTTTTCAAATTAGTAAAGAAACTTTTTGAAATTAACGCAAAAAGCCTTATCTTTGCAGCCGTTATCGTTGTTGCAATGGTAAAGGACTCCGGCTTCGGCGGTAACTTTTAAGGTTGCTCGAATGGTGGAATCGGTAGACACGAAGGACTTAAAATCCTTTGGCATTTAAACGCCGTGCGGGTTCAAGTCCCGCTTCGAGTACTATATTAATCTCTTGTAAATCTTTGATTTATAAGAGATTTTTCTTTTAAAAATTTTTCTTTAGTCAATCTTAAAGAATATTATTGGTGTCCGGTAAAACTTTTTCAGTCTCTCATTTAGGCTTGTTTGCTAAATTCAGCCTTTAATTGTTATTTTTCTCCTACTTTTCGTGCCGACGAAAAGTAGACAAAAGCCCTTTTTGATAAATATTGTTCCCTGCTATAAATATAAAAGCCAACCTACCATACGGGTAAGTTGGCTTTTTTAGTTCCAGATAAAATATGAGTTACATATAATTATATTCAGGATACAATGCGGTAATGCGTTTTTATTCTTTCTGAATAAACTTCTGTTCCTTAACAAACAGAAAATCAATGCCACACTCCGTGGTCGCCATCAACTTTCCAGCGCCCTTCGTCGACAAGTAGTTTCACTGTGATACGGACGTTTTGTCCGCTGATGTTTTTTGTTGTGAGTACCACCTCGGCATCATTGCCGTCTATCGTTTCACTTACGATATTATATACAGGTTTATAATTGGCTGTTGTTTCCATATACTGGCTCGATGCTGCCGCAATTCTAAAGTAGTCGTTGAATGTCGCACGCTGAATCTCATCGGTAATATAAATATTCCTCTTTATTGCTGCTGTATCTCCTGTAATAAGTCCATTGAACACGCTAAGGGCAACCTCGGAGGGTGTCTGTTCGCCAACAAAATCACTTTTACAAGCTGTAAAAAATAGTGATGAGAGAATCATCAGAAAGCCTATCTTTTTCATAATATTGTCTTTTGTATTTATAATAAACTGCTATTTATAATGCAAAATTAAATAAAAAGCACGAACTTTGCATCTGTTTTAATAATAATCTGCGAATAATTAAAGTAAGCTTCACGCTTATCGCTCGTTTGTTGTATCTTTGCAAAAGTAAATCATATAAAGAAAAAGTAATGAAAAAATTACCGTTTTATTTTCTATTATTACTTATAGCAGCCTGCTCACAAAAAGTCACAAAAAACGAGAGAGAGGCTCTTTGCGACTCGATAAACAGTTGTTGGCCTGTAATTATCGACAATATTAAACTCACAAAAGTATCGTGCAACAAGGAAAGTTACACAGTACACCTCACATTCTTAAATAACGGACGTTCACAAATAGTAGCACTAAAGCAAAACCACAGCAACTATCTATCGAACCAGGAAGAGATACTAGAATACGGCACGTATGGTGACCCTTATAATAAATTCATTCGTGGACTCATAGAGGAATCAGAAGTATTAGACAAAACAATCCAACTATTTAGTGAAAGATTGTGGATAGAACAGGGCGAGGAGAGTAATCAAGGTATGTTACCACTATATGTAATTATAGAAGGTAACGATACATCAGAGAGCATTACACTGAGATACTGCACCGATTGGTTATAACAATGAAAATATCAGTTTATGTCGAAACATAGTTTTAAAAGTTGGTTATTGGCGACACGCCCTTGGTCGTTCCCTGCATCGACAATGCCGGTACTAGTTACATTAGCCTATCTGCATTGGATGGGTGTGAGTGTAAATTGGCCTATGGGATTATGGGCTATAGCAAACATTATTGTATTCCACGCAGCAGGTAATACCCTAAGCGATTATTTTGATTATATAAAAGGGGTCGACAGCGACGAAACAATAGGTGGAATATCACTGACAAGTGGCGAGTTCCAACCTAAGGAGATTCGTACTCTATCGCTTGCACTGCTTGTTTTTGCATCGGTCTCGGGATTTGCGATAGTCGCTACAACAGGGCTGCCGACATTGTATATTGGCGCTTCGGGCTTTTTGCTGACAGTACTCTACCCTTGGCTGAAATATCACGCTCTTGGAGATGTTGATATTTTCCTCACCTATTCGCTACTGCCTATTTTGGGAACCTCCTATGTAGCAACAGGTAATTTTCATTTACAGGCGCTGTGGCTTTCCGTACCGATTGGACTTATTACGGTGGGCATACTTCACGCAAACAACGCACGTGACATTGAGCACGACCGACGTGCCAATATAAAGACTTTTGCAATGCTCATTGGCGAGAAAGCCTCGGCAACGGTCTATTGCGCCGAGGTTATTATACCCTTTATATGGATTATTGGCGGTTGTGCAACAGGAATATTCCCCTGGTGGGCACTATTGGTACTTCTTGCACTTAAGCCTGCAATAGATAATGCCCGCAAGGCAATGCGTTTCCCCAAAGAGGGAGCCGAGCAACTATGGGGAGTCGATGAGATGACCGCAAAACTACAGCTAATGTTCAGCCTGCTACTTACACTGTCACTCTTTATAGCAACATACGCACAATGAAAAAGACAATTCTTACAATAATATTGGCATTTATCCTATGGACTATTATGTTCAGTCCGTGGACGGCTCCACACGTAAACTTCTGGTGGATGATGACTGGTTCGGCCTGCACATTATCTATCCTTGCAACCATTTTTGCACCGGGATGGTGGAAAAGAGTAAAACTAACACCAACAGATGTTTTATTGGGTATTGCCATTGCTGCGGCACTATGGGGAGTTTTCTGGATTGGTGACAAGCTGTCGCAGTTGATGTTTAATTTTGCCCGCCCGCAGGTCGACCTCATCTACGGAATGAAGGATGGCGAATCGATGTGGCAGCTCACCGTCCTTATGCTCTTTCTCATTGGCCCTGCCGAGGAAATTTTCTGGCGCGGATATATACAGCAAAATCTATCGCAACGATGGAATCCTAATATTGGTTTTATTGTTACAACGGCCATATACGCACTTGTGCATGCCGGGTCGCTGAACTTTATGCTGACAATGGCTGCAATGGTAGCGGGAGCAGCGTGGGGAGTTCTGTATCGCTTTTTCCCCAATCGCTTTGGTGCAATAATTGTATCACACGCAGTGTGGGACGTTGCAGTGTTTATATGGTTCCCAATATAAACTATTTGTCCAGCATCAGTTGCAGGTCTAAATACGTAGGAAAAGAATCATCGAATGGGAGCGCCATAGCAAATGGTGCTCCTTCGTTCTTACTGCAATGAAGGAGCTGCAACGATGTGACGGAACAACATTTACATATATAAGCAACAAGCGAACTTTTTGCCTTTTCATCGCAATAGAGAATATCGAGCAGTAACGGTGCGCCTTCTTCTATCGTAACAAAGGCAGCAGCAACAACCTCTTCGTCTATTTTAGCAAGGAAAAGCCCGCCACCCGAGAGCGTGCAACTCGCCACATTCATCATCAATGACCATTTTGGATGGATTATAAAATTCTCGTGCTGTGCCAAATGTTTTTTTATAAAAACGCAAGCTGCATCGTTAAGAGTGTCAGATTTTTCGTATTTATATCCTATGCTCTCTCCACCTTCCAGCGTTATCCTATCGCGGCAGGCACATACCCGATAACCCATAGAGGCATAATAGTCTGCAAGCGAAGGCGATGATGGCAACAGGAAAGTTGCTGCGTATCCTTTATCTTGCAACGAACGGTGCATCTGCGACATAAGATGTCTCATAAGTCCCTTTCCGCGAAATTCTTTGTCGGTTGCAACGGCATATATGTAAGCTATCGGCTTAACGGCATCGTTATATTCTATTTTATATGGCAAGGCATAGAGTGCCGACACCACGCGACCATTCAACGATAGCGTATAAAGAACCTCGTCCGATGCGCAAAGGTCGAGAAAAGTATCTACGAACGCTTCGCTGTCTCCAAATGATTCGCACCACAAATTACGCAAAATCGGACGAGCCTCGCCCAATGAAATGCTGTTATATGAAAGATTCTGTAACATAAATTAATTTATTCGGTGCGAAGATACTTCTTTATATAAAAAATTGCTACCTTTGTGTGGTAAAAACCACACGAAGTTGGGCGGCACTCGCCGAAAATGCTAAAACAAGCTTTGCATTTGCTCGTTTGCAACAACTTTGTGTGGTAAAAACCACAACAAAGTTGGGCGGCACTCGCCGAAAATGCTAAAACAAGTTTTGCATTTGCTCGTTTGCACCAACTTTGAATGGTAATAAAATGCCTGCGAGATAACATCCCACAGACACCGTTGAAGGAAAAACAACATTACAAATAATTATAATCACTATGGATGTTATAAAGAATCTTATCGAGCGCGCACGTCAGGACAGACAGCGCATTGTTCTCCCCGAAGGAACCGAGGAGCGTACACTTAAAGCAGCCGACAAGGCTATTGCCGATGGTATTGCCGACCTTATCATTCTTGGAAACAAGGACGAGATTATTGCCCTTGCACAGAAGCACGGCTTGCAGAATATCGAAAAGGCAACAATCATAGACCCCTGCAACAACCCCGATGCAGAGAAGTATGCAACCCTTCTTTACGAGCTTCGCAAGGCTAAGGGTATGACACCCGAGGATGCACAGAAACTTGTTTGCAACCCTCTCTATCTCGGTTGCCTCATCATTAAGAATGGCGATGCCGACGGTCAGGTGGCAGGTGCACTGAACACAACAGGCAATGTGCTTCGTCCCGCATTGCAGATTATCAAGACAACTCCCGGAATCTCTTGCGTATCGGGTGCTATGATGATGATTACCAATGCCAAAGAGTATGGCGAGGATGGCGTACTCTTCGTTGCCGACGTTGCAGTAACTCCCAATCCCGATGCCAACCAACTCTCGCAGATTGCAGTATGTACCGCACAGACAGCAAAGGCTATCGCAGGCTTCGAGCAGCCCCGCGTTGCAATGCTCAGCTTCTCGACAAAGGGTTCTGCTAAGCACGAGATGGTAGACAAGGTTACCGAGGCTACACGCCTTGCACACGAACTCGACCCCGCCCTCGACCTCGACGGTGAGCTTCAGGCCGATGCAGCTCTTGTACCCTTCGTTGGTGCAAGCAAGGCTCCCGGCTCAACAGTGGCAGGTAAGGCTAACGTACTTGTATTCCCCGACCTCGGTGCAGGAAACATCGGCTACAAGCTGGTACAGCGCTTGGGTGGTGCCGAGGCTATCGGTCCAGTACTCCAGGGTATCGCACGTCCCGTCAACGATCTCTCACGCGGTTGCTCAATCGAGGATGTATATATGATGATTGCCATCACAGCCAACCAGGCTATTGCAGCAAAGAAGTAATATTTTAATGATTAATAAATTGCAGTGCGGGTGTGCCCGCACTGCTTAACATATAAACAGACATACTATGAAGATTTTGGTTCTGAACTGCGGTAGCTCATCAATCAAGTACCAGCTGTTCAATATTGAGACAAAAGAGGTGCTCGCAAAGGGCGGTATCGAGAAAATCGGTCTCGAGGATTCTTTCCTCAAGTTCAACCTCCCCAACGGCGAGAAAGAGACAATATATGCTCCTATCCCCGAGCACACCGCAGGTGTACGCCTCATCATCGATACTCTCACAAGCGAGAAGTATGGCGTAGTAAAATCAATCGCCGAGATTGATGCTGTAGGTCATCGTACAGTACACGGCGGCGAGAAGTTCAGCGCATCGACACTGCTCACCGACGAGGTTCTACGCGATTTTGTTGCTTGCAACGACCTTGCTCCCCTGCACAACCCCGCAAATATGAAAGGAATAGAAGCTGTTAAAGCTATTGCTCCCGATATGCCTCAGGTAGGTGTGTTCGACACTGCTTTCCACCAGACAATGCCCGACTACGCATATATGTATGCTATTCCTTACGAGTTGTACGAGAAATATGGTATTCGTCGTTACGGTTTCCACGGAACATCGCACCGCTACGTTACAAAGCGTGTGCTCGAGATTACCGGAATGTCCGCCGAGGGTAGCCGCATCATCACCTGCCACGTAGGTAACGGTGGTTCAATCAGCGCTGTAAAGGATGGTAAGAGCGTAGATACCTCAATGGGTCTTACTCCTCTCGAGGGCCTTATGATGGGTACACGCAGTGGCGACATTGACGCAGGTGCTATCCCCTTCATTATGGATAAGCTTGGTCTCGACACACACGGTCTGTCCGACCTCTTGAACAAGAAATCGGGTGTTGCAGCCATCTCGGGTATCTCAATGGATATGCGCGAGGTTGATGCAGCAGCCAAAGAGGGTAACAAACGCGCCATCCTTGCAAACACGATGTACGCCTACCGTATTAAGAAATACATCGGAGCATACGCAGCAGCTATGGGCGGTGTAGACGTTATTGCTTTTGCCGGTGGTGTTGGTGAGAATCAGGGTTCAATTCGCGAGGCTGCACTCGAAGGTCTCGAGTTCATTGGTGTAGAGCTCGACAAGGAGGTTAACGCCAAAATGCGCGGCGAGGAGTGTGTACTCTCTACTCCCGAGTCTAAGGTTAAGGTACTTCTTATCCCCACCGACGAGGAGCTTATGATTGCCAGCGACACATACGAGATTGTTAAGGGACTTAAATAATGCCACTTACATAAAAACAAATAAGGTTGAAAGCGTCTGCTTTCAACCTTATTTGTTTTTATAGTGCCAATAATATTCAATCCCAACGTGATTTACTCACTCTGCAAGACAATCTGCGTCTCGTCGCCCTCGACATAACGCTCGTGCGAGATTGTTTTTCCATCATAGACAACGTAGGCAAAGGTATATATCCAATCGCCCAGCATTATGCAACGCGCCTTCTCGCCAATCTTCATATCCTCGTCGCAATGACGATGTCCGAAGATAAAGCAGTCGACTGTGTCGTGCTGTTGCAGGTAGCGTTTGGCATACTGCACCGACGACTCCTTATCAGCTCCCATAAAGGGAGTATCGCCCTTTATCTTATGCTGCTGCATACTGTATCGCGCCCAGGTGTTACCAGCCCAGATACTCCATCGAGGATGCAGCATAGAAAACATTGCACGTAAGAAACGGTTACGGAATATCCATCGCAAAATGTGGTATCCTCTCTCGTTGGAGAACTCATCGCTGTGAGCTAGGAAAAACTCCTTACCCATAATCTCGGTAAGGAAAGGTTCGCGATGAATAGTCATACCGCACTCGGTCTCGAAATAGTCGAGACACCACTGGTCGTGATTGCCTGTGAAAAAGTGCACCTCGATACCGCTATCCGTAAGCTCGGATATTTTACCCAAGAAGCGTGTAAAACCCTTTGGCACGACATATTTATACTCGTACCAAAAGTCGAACATATCGCCAAGCATATATATCGCCGCAGCATCGTGCTTAATCTTATCGAGGAACGACACCAAGCGTCGCTCTTGTGTGCGACGATGCTCGAGCGCCCACGCACCCAGATGTGCATCGGAGAGGAAATATACCTTTTTCATATAAAGAGAATTTAGAAGCTTCTTATAGGAAGCCGAGTTCCAATTTTGCCTCCTCGGTCATAAGGTCCTGACTCCACTCGGGCTCAAAGACAAGGTTCAACGAAACACTGCCGACTCCCTCAATGCCCTCGACTTTCTGCCTCACATCCTCCATCATAAAATCGGCTGCCGGGCAGTTAGGCGCAGTGAGTGTCATATCAATCTCAACGGAGCTGTCGTCCTTAACCTCTATACGGTATATTAGTCCTAGGTCGTAGATATTTACGGGAATCTCGGGGTCGTACACCGTTTTTATCATCTCAACAATTTTCTGTTCCAGCTGAAATTTATCCATCATTATCAATCTATTAATTCTTCAAAAAAAACATTATAAGCGTCCCTCATCGGCATAGCTGTAGTAGCCTGTGTCAGCAAGCACAATGTGGTCGAGCATACGTATATTCATCACCTTGCAGGCCTGTGCAAGGTCGGCAGTAAGCCTATCGTCGGCACTGCTGGGACGCACGCTTCCCGAGGGATGATTATGACACAAAGCAATACCTGTGGCACGTTTCATAAGCGCCTCACGCAGCACCACGCGTATATCGACCAGTGTTGCGGTGAGTCCTCCGCTGCCTATGCGCACGTGGTCGATGACGCGGTTCATCTGGTTGAGCAGAAGCACATAGCACTCCTCTATCGGGTGGTCGCACAACAGCGGATGAAAATATTCATACAGATGGCGCGATGAGAGTATGCGTTGCGCACGGTCGCGCTCGTCACTCTGACGTCTTTTCCACAGTTCACACGCTGCCACAATGGTTATTGCCTTTGCCGGACCTATTCCCTTAAAAAGACAGAGGTCGTCGACCGAGAGACGGGCAAGCTGCGAGATACTGTCTCCACACGAAGCAAGCACCTTTTGCATAAGCTCGACAGCCGACTCCTCCACTGTTCCCGAACCAATGAGTATAGCCAAAAGTTCGGCCTTGCTAAGCGATGCAATACCGTGTTTGAAGGCCTTTTCGCGCGGACGCTCATCCTCGGGCCACTCTTTGATGCTTACTTTCTGCTTCTCGACAGTCATCAGCCTCGGTTATATAATTTTGTAAGACTCTTCTTTGTCTCAAGCGGCTGCTTAAGAATGAGCTTATACCAAAAAGCCTTAAGGAATCCTGTTCCGTATCCGCTTATCTGTACGATAGCTGTTACCACCGAGTAGGCAGCCACCTTCAGGCTCTTATTCTTGAATAGCGAGTCGAAGAAAATAAGCAGCAGATAGGCAAGTGGCAACAGCAACAACCAGGGGAAGAATATTGCAGCCACCAGCAGCACTGCACCCATCACAAGCATAAGCGCAGGAAGCGTATGCACTAGTTTCAGCGAACCGGGATGCTTTATGTGCAACCATATACGCGCCTGACCGAAGTTATTTACCTGCTTGAAGAAACGAGTGAGGTCGACACGGCGTTTGTGATATACAAATGCCTCACGTATGAGTCGGGTCTTAAATCCCGCCTCACGTATGCGTATGCTAAGGTCGATATCCTCGCCCATCATATCCTCGAAGCCTCCTACACGCTCATAGACCGCGCGAGAGAGTCCCATATTAAATGTACGGGGGCAGAATTTCTCGGCAACCACCTTGCCGCCACGAATACCTCCCGTTGTCCAAAAGCCTGTCATCGAGTGGTTCACAGCCTTTTGTATATCCGAGAATGAAGCATCGGCAGCATCGGGACCTCCGAAGCAGTCGCAATATTCGCTCTCCATAGCTGCCTGCAACCTCTCGAAATAAAAAGGAGGCAGAATAACGTCCGAGTCGAAGAACAGCAGATAGTCGCCTGTAGCGCGTTCCATACCATAGTTACGCGTGTCGCTGCGCCCCGAGTTGGGCTTATAATAGTAGTGGATAGTAAAAGAAGAACGGTAGCGGTCAAGCAAATGATCGCACCGTTCTTTTGAGCCATCCTCTATAATAAGCAACTCAAAGGGTTTTACCGTCTGAGCCGACAGACTCTCTAAGAGTTCTTGAATCTCTCCGGGTCTGTTATATACCGGAATAATTATAGAGTATAACAAGATTTTTGTATTTTAAAGGCAGACGCTTTAAAGGGGATACACCCCAATAAATTGCCTGCCGTGAATTTCTAAAGATTATGCCTTAACGCGGCCAACGTATGAACCGTCGCGTGTATCAACCTCGACAAGCTCGCCCTCGTTGATGAAGAGAGGTACACGAATCTCGGCACCGGTCTCCAGTGTAGCAGGCTTTGTTGTGTTGGTAGCAGTGTCACCCTTGAGTCCGGGCTCGGTGTATGTAATTGCAAGAACAACCTTTACGGGCATATCAGCAAAAAGAACTGTCTCGGTAGAAGCATCTGTTACAACCTCGAGTACCATACCCTCTTTCATATAGTCAACACCATTAATCTGTGTGCCGGCGATATTAATCTGCTCGTATGTCTCCTGGTTCATAAATACATAGTCGCTACCCTCCTGATAGAGATACTGATAGGGACGACGCTCTACACGAACATCCTCGAGTTTCTCACCAATATTGAAACGACGCTCCAATACATAGCCGTCAACAACATCTTTCAGCTTTGTACGCATAAAAGTGTTTCCCTTACCGGGCTTTACGTGCAGGAAGTCGATGCAGAAATACAACTTGCCATCCATACGGATAGCTGTACCGATTTTAATGTCTTGAGCATTAATCATATTCTTGTCTATTTTAATTGATTATTTGTCTATCTTCTCGAAATACGGCGCGAAGATAGCAAAAAGTAAAAAAATATGCAATTTATTCCCAAAGATAATTGAGCCACAAGGAAAAAAGATGTAAATTCGCTGCCGATTTTCTGGAAAAATGACATAATCAGTAGTTTTTCTTAAGAAAACAGCCATCTATATCTAAACCTTTAGACACTAAATCAGTCTAATTAAAATAGATATAATCATAATTTTAAATCACCATAAAACAGAGATTCAAAAATGAAGAAAGCTGCAATTTGCTTATTGGCACTACTGATGCCTATTACCATTCTTGCACAGACTGCCAACGGAGTAATAAAAGGAAAGCTCATTGATTCAAAAAGCAAAGAGGCATTGGAGTTTGTTACAGTAGCACTTATGCCAAAAGGGAGCAACACTCCCATAAACGGTTGCAACACCGACGAGGAGGGCAGTTTTACACTTACACAGGTAAAAGCAGGCGAGTACACATTAAAAATCTCATTTGTCGGCTACCTCGATGACACCCGCAATATTCAGATGACAAAAGGAGGGCGCGTCGACCTTGGCACAATTCGTCTTAAAGCCGATAACAAACTGCTTAAAGAAGTAGTTGTAACCGAGCAGCGCAGTCAAATGAAATTTGATATAGACAAACGCGTCTTTACCATCGACCAGAATATTGCAGCAACAGGTGGTAGCGCAACCGATGTGCTCGAAGATATTCCCTCGGTCGAGGTGAGCAACGAAGGTACAATATCGCTACGCGGTAGCGAGAGTGTCACAGTGTGGATAAACGGTAAAGCATCGGGACTTACATCGGACAATCAAGGCGACATTCTTCAGCAGATGCCGGCCGGAAGCATCGAGAAGATTGAAGTTATCACAAACCCCTCGGCAAAACATTCGCCCGAGGGAACAGCCGGAATAATCAACATCGTGCTTAAGCGCAACCGCAAGGCCGGTTACTATGGCAGCGTACAGGCAGGCGGCGATTCACAGGGCGGTTACAACGCAGGTGGCAACATAAACTACAGCAGTGGTAAATTAGATGCATACGTAGGACTGAACTATCGCAATATGAATCACGAGGGCGAGGGCGACTCATTTACCGAGTACTTTGCACGCGATATATTCCAAAAGCAGCATAGCGAAAACAGCCGAGAACCACAAAACCTGTTTGCTCGAGCAGGACTCACTTGGCGCTTCACCGAGAAGGACGAGATATACACCAATTTTATGGCTATGAAAACAAGGGGCGAGTTCGGTACAGACGTAAAGACGCTGAGCGGCAAGCTATCGACAATGGAGGTAAACGAAACACGCATACGTACCACCGACCAGACAAATAAACCCTCAATGTTTAATTTCGAGGGAGGCTATCGCCACACATTCAAAGACGGTCATTTTATCGACCTTTCGGCAAGTCATAATATATGGAAAATGAACCGCGAGGCGATATACCGTCAGACAACCGAGTGGAAAGAAAATCCCAACATTGCCAACAGCTATCAGTTCCAGAGCGTCGAAAGCGAAAGCACAACAACAGAGATAAAACTCGACTACGAAAATAAGATAAGCGAAAATTCACGCATCGAAGCAGGCTACCACGCCAATTTTTCACGCGACGAGAACCCCACAATAACCTACAACGACGAGGCACACACTCAGGAGGATAAAAACCTCTTCAACCGTTTCATATATAATCAGGACACACACGCTCTGTATGGCACCTACTCGGGACGCATAGGAAAATTCGGATATCAGGCAGGACTGCGTGCCGAATATTGGCGCGTAAAGACACGCTCTCTCAATTGGGAACAAGAGCACAACGGCCCCCTTCCCGCATATACCGATAAGGACTTTTTCAGTCTCTTCCCCAGCCTGTTCCTAAGCTATTCACTGCCTGCTGGCAACGAGATTCAGGTAAACTACACCCGTCGTCTGCGTCGTCCCTGGGGTGGTCAGCTAAACAGTTTCAGCAACATCAGCGACTCGACAAATATCTCGTTCGGTAACCCCGACCTTACCCCCGAGTACTCAAATGCATACGAGCTTAACTACATAAAGAATTGGGACGACCACACCCTATCGGTATCGGGTTACTATCGCACTACCGAGGATGTAATCGAGCGCATAAGCTACAACGAGGGTAACATAATATACACCACATTCGAAAATGTTGCCAGCCAGGAGTCGGCCGGATTAGAGATTATCGGTAAGAACCGCCTATGCAAGAAAATTGACCTCACAACAACAGTAAACCTCTTCTACTACAAGCTTGACGGATTCAGATACAGCATCAACGGACAGGAAATCACAGGCGAGGCCGACGAAAATTTCTCTTGGAACGCACGTATGACAGCAAGCATAATGCTTCCTTGGGCTGTAACAATGCAGGCAACAGGACGTTACAATGCAAAACGCATCGTTGCACAGGGACATCGCGAGCCCAACTACTCGCTCGACCTCGGTCTGCGCAAAAGTTTCAACCGGAATTGGAGTATGAGTATCAATGTACGCGACCTGCTCGACAGTCGGGGATGGCACACCGTAACAGGCGACAACCATTTCAGACGCGACGCAAAGAACAGTCACGGCGGACGTCGTTTCGGTGCCACAATAACATACAGTTTCGGAAATATGAAAGCAAAGCGCCCCACACGCAAGCAGAATCAGAACCAGCAGATGAACGATATGGGCGAAGACGATTTCGGCGGCGAGGGTATGATGTAAGACTATTTTCGACATAAAAAAGAGAGAAAAATCCGATGGAAACGAAAATCCATCGGTTTTTTTTGTTACCCGACAAAAGAATTTCTTAAAATACTTTTTCTTTTCATAAATGTTTGCGAAATTTGGCACCATATTACAAACATTTATTCGACCCAAATATGGCAGAACTAACTAACAAACAGAATACCGACCAGGTTATAGTACGTTTCTCGGGCGACTCGGGCGACGGAATGCAGTTGGTTGGCAACATCTTCTCTACTATTTCGGCTACAGTAGGAAATGACATTTGTACATTCCCCGACTACCCTGCCGACATTCGCGCCCCGCAAGGAGTGCTCACAGGAGTATCGGGATTCCAGGTACATATCGGCGCCGACAAGGTATACACCCCCGGTGACAAATGCGACGTACTCATTGCAATGAATCCCGCAGCGCTAAAGACTCAGTATAAATACTGCAAGCCGACAGCAGCTATAATCATCGACAGCGACTCGTTCACTGCCAAAGACCTTGAGAAGGCACAATTCGCTACCGACGACCCCATCGCCGAGCTTGGAATCACTTGCGACGTTATTCCCTGCCCTATTACATCAATGTGTCAAGAGACACTGAAGGATAGCGGAATGGACAACAAGAGCATCGTCCGTTGCAAGAATATGCTTGCATTGGGACTCGTATGCTGGCTCTTCGACCGCAACCTCTCGCTTGCCGAGGGTATGTTGCGCGCAAAATTCGCAAAGAAGCCCGAAATTGCCGAAGCCAACATAAAAGTGCTTCGCGCCGGTTATGATATGGGACATAATACCCACGCATCGGCATCGCACACCTATACCATCGAGAGCAAGACAAAGGCAAAGGGTAAATATATGGATATAAACGGCAACAAGGCCACTGCTTACGGACTCATTGCAGCAGCCGAGAAAGCCGGTATGCGTCTTTTCTTGGGCTCTTACCCCATCACCCCGGCAACAGATGTGCTTCACGAGCTTGCAAAACATAAGTCGATGGGCGTGGTAACAATGCAGGCCGAGGACGAGATTGCAGGATGCGCATCGGCAGTAGGTGCAGCATACGCCGGAGCACTTGCTTGCACATCTACCTCGGGGCCCGGAGTCTGCCTTAAGAGCGAGGCCATTAACCTTGCAATGATTACCGAGCTTCCCCTTGTTATAATAGACGTACAGCGCGGAGGACCCTCGACCGGACTACCCACAAAATCGGAGCAGACCGACCTTTTGCAGGTACTCTTCGGACGTAACGGCGAAAGCCCCATCCCTGTAATTGCTGCAACATCACCCACCGACTGTTTCGACTCGGCATTCCTTGCCGCAAAGATAGCAGTAGAGCATATGACACCCGTATTCCTGCTCACCGACGCATTTATTGCCAACGGTTCGGCAGCGTGGAAACTACCCAACATCGAGGAATATCCCGCGATTGTACCTCCCTACGTAACACCCGAGATGAGTGAGGGCTGGAGCCCCTACAAGCGTAATCCCGAGACACTCGTACGCTATTGGGCTGTTCCCGGTACACCCGGATTTATGCATCGCATCGGCGGACTTGAGAAGAGCAGCGCAACAGGTGCAATCAGCAACGATCCCGAAAATCACCAGCTTATGGTCGAGCAACGTGCACAAAAGATTGAACGCATTGCCGACACACTGCCCCCTCTGCAAGTTGACGGCGACGAAGATGCCGACCTCTTGATAGTAGGCTTTGGTGGAACATACGGACATCTGCACGAGGCTATGCTACAGATGCGCGCCGAGGGCAAGAAGGTTGCTCAGGCACATCTGAACGTAATTAACCCTCTGCCCCGAGGCACACAAGAGACACTCGCACGCTACAAAAAAGTTGTTGTTGCCGAGCAGAATATGGGACAGTTGGCAGGCTATCTGCGTATGAAGACAACCGGCATCGAAATTAGACAGTACAACGAGGTAAAGGGACAGCCCTTTAATGTTGCAGCGCTTGTCGATGCATTCACAAAGATTATAGAGGAGTAACACCAACCGTTTAACCAACAAAAAATTACAGTTATGAGCGAATATAAAGCACAAGACTACAAGTTCGGACAGCCCCGTTGGTGTCCCGGTTGCGGCGACCACGCATTTCTTGGAGCGCTGCACAAGGCAATGAGCGAATTAGGCGTTGCCCCCCACGAAATTGCAGTAATATCGGGTATCGGATGTTCATCGCGCCTACCCTACTATATGAACACTTACGGCTTCCACACGATACACGGACGCGCGGCAGCCATTGCCACAGGAGCAAAGGTAGCTAACCCCAACCTCACAGTGTGGCAGGTATCGGGCGATGGTGACGGCCTTGCCATTGGTGGTAACCACTTTATCCACGCAGTGCGCCGCAACATCGACCTTAATATGATTCTCCTTAACAATCGCATCTACGGTCTTACAAAGGGACAGTACTCGCCCACCTCGAAGCGCGGTTTTGTCAGCAAGTCGTCGCCCTACGGTACAGTAGAGGACCCCTTCCGTCCTGCCGAGCTATGTTTCGGAGCTCGCGGTAATTTCTTTGCCCGTTGCGTTGCCACCGATATGTCGGCAGCGGTAGAGTGCCTTAAGGCAGCAGCCAAACATAAAGGCGCATCGGTTACCGAGGTATTGCAAAATTGCGTAATCTTCAACAACGGTACACACGAGAGTGTTTACACAAAAGAGGGACGCGCAAAGAACGCAATCTATCTTGAGCACGGCAAGCCTATGATTTTCGGCGAGAACAATGAGTTTGCTCTTGCACAAGAGGGATTCGGTCTTAAAGTTGTTAAGGTAGAGGAAGTAAACGAGAAGGATATTCTTGTTCACGATGCACACTGCGTCGACCCCACCCTGCATCTTAAGCTCGCACTTATGGAAGGGCCCGATTTTCCCGTTGCTCTTGGTGTTATCCGCGATGTCGAGGCACCCACATACAACGACAGCGTCCACCGGCAGGTCGAAGAGGTAAAGGCTATGAAACCCTACCACACCTTTGCCGAACTTTTGGAGACCAACGAAACTTGGGAGATAAAGTAAAAAGAACATCTTTCCAATATTAGTTAGCCGCCCGAGTTCGGGCGGCTGACTTTTCTTTTACGGTGATTTGGTTAAAAACTGTTAAAACTTGTCACAATAGCACTATTTTTTCGTCTTTATAATGTATTCACAAGTAAAACAGATAAAAAATTATTACTGTCCGATAAAAATAGAATAATCCCAAGAAGTGCTATTGACGAAGCTAATATTGCCACTTTTACCTCAAAAATACTAACAAACGAGCGAGAAATATGAAGTTACTTCAATATTTTTCAAAGCGAGTGCAGTCTATTTTCGATGTTTACCTCAAAAATACTAAAGCAAGCCTTTTGCCTACTTTTCGTCGGCACGAAAAGTAGAAGAAAAATAACAATGAAGGCTGAATTTAGCATTGTCGGTGTTTCGGGCGATTGAAAATCGCCCCTACTCGTAATGAGTTATTAATTAGCACAATACGTGATAGTTGTAAACCTCTTTATGTTTTGCTGTTAATGGTTGCTTGTAGGGGCGATTTCTAATCGCCCGCACAGCGTTTAATTTGTAAGCATCCGATAAAGTACATTCAATAAATTAGCCGCTACTAACGGTGACTACCTGCTAGTGGCGGCTATTAATTGTCAGTGGGGTGCTATTTCCTGCTATTAACTGCCAGTGGCCGCCTGTTTGGTATTCATTGATGCGCATAGCGGAAAATCAGTAAAATTACCGCTATGAATAAACAAATAATAATACAAAAATATCCCACCGGGTTATGGAGGGACAAACAGTAAATCATATAGACATAAAAAAGTTTTGCTGCACGAAGAGAACGATGAAACTCCGAGAATATAAGATTTGAGCGCTCCTGTTCTTTGTAATCCACCGGCTCTCTAAAGCTACCCGAAGGCGTGGCCCGCCATTGAACAATATGAAGGCATCTCGGTTTTCAGATTAATTTGATGAGTTTCCCAGTCAATCGATGCAGCAAAACCGTACACAAACATACGACACTTATTCCTAAAAAACAAATTTTATCCTCTATTTTTATCTATATTTTTATTCTTTTAGATTCTTCAAGATTGTTAAAAGAGCTATCCTCGTCATCCATCATAAGTTAAGGAAAACACGTTATCGAAATCTTCGAACGCGATTAATGAAACAGTTTAATCGGCTATTCTCAGTCGCAATGATTCGGGCGATTACAAATCGCCCCTACTATCCGCAAGGATATAAACACTTTATACCCCATTAATAAAACTAATTGCGCGTAGGGGCGATTTCCAATCGCCAGCAACAGCGGTAATGAGCAAAGCTGTTATTCGGGCGCAAAGCTACATATTCCCTTCACCGCCCGAAACACAAGCAAGAATTAACACATAGATAATCTCTTCATATTTGCTTGTTTCTACTTATTTTTGCAAACGTATCGAACAAAGCAACGATTCGGGCGATTACAAATCGCCCCTACTATCCGCGAGGATATAAACACTTTATACCCATTAATAAAACTCATTGCGCGTAGGGGCGATTTCCAATCGCCAGCAACAGCGGTAATGAGCAAAGCTGTTATTCGTGCGTAAAGCTACATATTCACTTCCCCTGCCCGAAACACAAGCAAGAATTAACACATAGATAATCTCTTCATATTTGCTTGTTTCTAGTTACTTTTGCAAACGTATCGGACAAAGCAATGGTTCGGGCGATTACAAATCGCCCCTACTATCCGCTAGGATATAAACACTTTATACCCCATTAATAAAACTCATTGCGCGTAGGGGCGATTTCCAATCGCCCGAACCCTTACTAAAAAACAATGTCTCCACCCTATTATAGGATGAAGACATTGTTTCAATATATAAGTAACTATTTACTTAACCGGCTTGACAGCCTCTCCGCTCACTTAACCAGCCTTTGGCTGTGCCCAACTGCTTTGCGACTAAACAAGTGAACTTATTTTTCCTCCTTCTTGCAAGGCATAATATTTAAAAATCTTCTGCTCTTGCTTCGTGCGTCGGTTCGGGATATTCTGTTCAAGCAAGCTTGACAGCCTCTCCTCTCACTTAACCAGCACTTTTTTACCATTGACGATGTAAATGCCGGGAGTAGTAACCTTTTTAACTTTGCGACCGGTGAGGTCGTAAACACCTTTACTCTCGGTAGCTGCATTGACATCCTCAATACCCTCGGTTCCTGTAACTACAAGCAGAGCGTCGATGATAGTACCACCGTTCTCCTTGAAGTCACCGAATTTACCGTCAGCATCGCCCATCGGGTCGATGTTACACCAGTCCTGTTTGAAGCGGATACGATAGGTACCCTCCTTCTCGGGAGCCTTGAACGCGGGGAGTGAGGGTTTATTACGGTTGCTGCCTGTAATCTCATCACCTACACTGTTCCAACCGCGCTCGTCGCTGTCGGCGTTATTGTTATAGAACGAATAAGAAACGAGGTCACCTGTGGGTTCCCAGTTGCTACCCTCTTTTATTCCGGCTTTAAAACCATCGCCGTCGTAGTCGACATACACTGCAAAGTGTACCCAAGAACCGGCTGCGTTCATAACGGGAGTAACCTCCTCGCCGGGAGCAACAACAAAATTCACCGGCTCTTCCTTATTTACAAGAACAACATAGTCGAGTCCCTTCTCGGTATCTGTGAGTGTGTACTCTGTGGCGCCGTATGCTGCGCTTGTTATACCGATAGCATTGATAGCGCGGTCGCTACGTGTCTTTGTACCGGTGTTTGTGGGCTCATATACATCGAACTCCTCGATAACAATTGTCTGTACGCCGCTGAACGCATCGCCGATGCTCTTTCCAACAACTACGCCCTCGGGGATTACCACTGTATACTCGCCCGGTGTTGTCACCTCCTGAGCAAGAGTCACTGTGAGTACCTTGCCCTCGACGCTGTATGTAGCCGATGTAACACTCTCTCCCTCCTCGTCGACAAAAAGAACCTCGGCACCTGTTGCTGCGTCGGCAATCTCCTTGTTGAATGTAAGAGCAATGGTCTTAAGCGAGTAAACATCCTCGGCAGGCTCAACACTCTTAATAGCAAGAGGAGTAGGTGCAACTACTGTTATTGTGTGCCAACCGCTATATGGTTTATCGTCGATGGCGCGGGCAACAACAAACTCGGGGATTAGAAAATGATAGGTACCCGGGGTAGTTACCTTCTTTTCGAGTACAACGGTGAGTGTGTTACCCTCTATTGTAAAGCCCTTGTTGTATGCAACGACTCTATCTCTATTTTCGTCGTATAGTGCGAGTGCAACGCCTGTAGGGGCATAATCGTTTACTGGGGCACTTTTAATCTCGGCATTGAAAGTGACCTTGATAACATCTACTGCCTCAGCGCTCTTGGGAGTGATGTCGACAACCTCAAAAGGGACCTGTGAGGGGTCGCTGTTCAAACCGTCGAAACCGTATACCGAACTTGCAGGAAGTGTAACAGTCAAAGGCTCGTCGATGTCGATTGCAACACCTTCGGCAAGACCGCTGAGTGCCTCCTGTACCTTGAATGACTTGTTAAGAATGATTGCACCGCTGATATTTGCAGGAATCTCAAGTGCCTCGCGAAGAGTAAACTTATAGGTCTGAGGGCTGTTAGCACCGTTACGCAAAGCCAAAGTTGCCTTTGCACCGTTCCAAGCGCCCCAACCGTAAACCTGCTGCACGCTACCTGTCCAGGGGCTTCCACCTACCCAGTGAGCATCGGGCAGAACATCGGCGTTCTTCTTCTGCCAAGCAACACACTCAGCAAGGTCTTCCCACAGTTTACCACCGTTGATGCTGTTCATAAGTGAGTAGTCGGCATAAAGCTCAACCATACCCGAACCACAGAGGAATGCACAACGCAACTCGCGAAGAACAGCATCGTATGTCATATTCTTAGACACCGCACCAAACTTTGTGAGGATGAATCCGTGAGTCATCATTGTGTTGATGGGGCAAAGAGGAGAGTTCTGTACGTAGTTCTGATAAACAAGACGGTCGCGATAGGTAATCCACTTCTCGCGGTCGATGCTGTTGTTGCCGGCCTCGCCATAGTCGGCCTCCTGACGCCAAGTAGCATCACTAATCTGATACCAGAAGGGAGAAGCCCAAGTACCTACAGTAGTATTGAAGAAGATATCCTCACGCATATTCTCGCGCACATACTGCTCGAGGCGGATGATACCCTCGGCATTCTCGTTACCTGTGTCACCTGCATCGGGACCTGTAGCCGAGAACTGAGCCGAAATACCGTCAAACTTAAAGAAGAGATAGTTATCGGTAGCACGGTTAAATCCTTCTACACCATCCTGCTGACAAACAAGATTATTGGCAGCCTTCAAATATGCCTCATAGTAAGCAGGATTCGAGAGCTGCATACCACCCTGATTGCTCCAATAAGCACGACGATAGTTACCACTCTGACCGTAACCACCAACAGGGCCCAACCAGGCACCTACACCTGCGCCCATCTCTTTGGCAGCAGCCGCTATATCGCGCATCTCGTTGGGGAATCCCTTGTGGAATGTCCAGGGACCATAGTTATCCCAACCATCATCAATTACAAAGGCAACGATACCCTCGCCATATTTATCGTAATAATTGGTCTTCCACTGCTTCAATACATCCATTACCTGATCTGATGTAAAATTGGTGTGCTCCTGTCCGGGGGCAGCATTGTTACGGTCGATATTAAGCTCGTACCAGCTGTTATAATGGGGGAATACACGCCAGGGCACTGCACGCTCGCGCTCGCTATATGCAAGGAACGAACGGCGCTTCTGTGTCTCGCGGATATTCTCGCTTGCCTCTTTGCCATCCTGTGCAATAAGACCCACTACCGACGCTACCTTCCAGGTGTCGCCTGCTGCAAGTGTGGTGTTACGGCTCCAACGGCCCTGAATACCAACAATTGCAGTATTTACAACAACACCCTCCTTAGCATTATAGATGCTGATAGTAAGGTTGCTCGATGCATCGATAGACTCTGTCTTATCCTCAACGAATACACGCACTGCAAATACACCATCGTAAGGAGCGATAAAGCTGAAAGTATTATCGCTGTGCTGACCACCCGAATAACCGCTGTGATAGTCAACTGCCGAGATATTACCTGTAACATCCAACAGGTCGGCACCACCAAAGTTAAGACGGTGCGAACCGCTTGTGTACTGCACTGTTGTCTCGACCTTTTGTCCCTCTTTAAGCTCTACGTTCTCTACAACGTAAGCATATACATTGGGATAGCCTGCGCCTGTAGCCTCTATTACACGATTGGGCACCTCTTCGACACGCTCCCACGACGATGCTGTGAGTGCTACGACGGGAAGAGTCTCGGCAAGTTCCCAGGGATCGCTCTCGCCTGTAGCCTCACCAACTGTATTATAAGCAGTAGGTGTCTCAAGACCTGCGAAAATCTTATTGCTTGCAAGAACGGCACCGCGAGTGTTACCAACCACCTTAGGTGTAGAGCCGGCAGCCTCGGTATCCACGTTGTAAATCATAGGAATAACGTTGTACATATCGACATTGTCAACGCCTGTCAGCTCCATCTCGGTGCGCAGATAGTGGCTGCCGTTACGCAATACCGCACGCCACAGAATCTCTATTTTTGTCTCTTTATATGTGTACTCATACTCGGCAACAAGCTGAACACCACCAAAGTGCTCGGCACCACCGATGGCATCGGCTTTGGGCGAGAGAGTCTCACTCTTTACACTCTTAAGTGTCATTGCCGAAGCAGGCACGTTGTCACCACTGCCAAACCCAACAGTGAAAGGCTCGGTACCCGCTACAAGATTCATCGCATTAGAACCTGCGAAGTAGAGAGCATCGCCCACCTTCACGTAGCTTGCAGCAAGAACCTTATTGCTGAGAGTATAAGCATTCTCGCCCTCGCTGATGGTAGCATCGCCCACATTGTCCTGCTGTTTGGGATATACCCAAGCATTCTCGTAAGGTGCGCACTCGGGCTGTGTAGGCAAAGTAGCTACGTTAACAGTAATTGTATTCTCGACATCATTTATCGATACAACAGCAAACCGGCCTTCGGGAGCAGTTACAATAACCTTGCTCTTGTCGAGAGAGCCTTCAACGGTAATCTTGTCGCCATTGGCATAAACCTTACCATCAATTTTGATTGTTACACCCTCGGGTACAGATATTGTATATGTGCGCTCGGCAATCACATACTCGGTGAAAGTGTAGCGGCTACCGCCATCCTTTGCACCATTATCCTGCCACAGACCAAGAGTCTTGCCGACGTTAGCCGAAGCGCCCTCATAGTAGTTAAGATACTTGCTTGCAACACTGCCGCTTGTAGTGTAAGGAGCAATCTCATAGTTGTCCTCGGCATAGTTGTTCACACTGAAATAGAGACCTTCGGGCTTGCTGTCATAGAGTTTCACAAAACCCTTGCCATTGCTGTAGCTTGCAGCCTTATCGTATCCCAGCCATTTTTTTGCATTATGGCTGTAGATGTAATAGGCACCACTCACTCCATCTACCTCGTAGAAAGCAAAGAGTCCATTCTCTTCGTCACCCTGAACAGGTGCTGTTGTAGCTCCGACATACGCGCCATTGCCGCTTACCATTGTGTAAACGTGCTCGGGCTTACCCTCGGTGGGCAATGTCTTTGAAGCTGTCACTTTGTCGGCGAACACCTGTGTTGAGAGACACAGCGCTCCGACCAAGAAAAACAGAAGTTTCTTCATAGGATTAAAAATTTGGTTAGTTATTATTTATGATAAATTTATTTACATTTTAGTACGCAGTGTTCCAAATTAAACACAATTACTCTTAATTATTGCAAATATACTACAAAGATACTTTTTACCCCCCCCAATTTTGTTAAATAGTGTTAATTGCGACTTGTTAAAGTTCTGTTTTTCAACGGGCCGGGTTGTTTGGGAGTTACTTTTGCAATGATTCGGGCGATTACAAATCGCCCCTACTATCCGCGAGGATATAAACACTTTATACCCATTAATAAAACTCATTGCGCGTAGGGGCGATTTTTAATCGCCAGCAACAGCGGTAATGAGCAAAACTGTTATTCGGTCGCAAAGCGACATACTCCCTTCCCCTGCCCGAAACACAAGCAAGAATTAACACATAGATAATCTCTTCATATTTGCTTGTTTCTAATTACTTTTGCAAACGTATCGGACAAAGCAATGATTCGGGCGATTACAAACCGCCCCTACTATCCGCGAGGATATAAACACTTTATATTTATTAATAAAGCTCATTGCGTGTAGGGGCGATTTGCAATCGCTCGCAACCGAGGTAATGAGCACAGTAAACAAGTTTTCTTTGCACTCGCTTAATCGGCAGTTTGTTTGGAATTTACTTTTGCAGCAGTTTCGGTTAAAGCAATGATTCGGGCGATTACAAATCGCCCCTACTGTCTGCGAGGATATAAACACTTTATACCCATTAATAAAACTCATTGCGCGTAGGGGCGATTTTTAATCGCCCGCAACAGCGGTAATGAGCAAAGCGACATATTCCCTTCCCCTGGCCGAAACACAAGCAAGAATTAACACACAGATAATCTCTTCATATTTGCTTGTTTCTAATTACTTTTGCAAACGTATCGGACAAAGCAATGATTCGGGCGAGGATATAAACACTTTATACCCCATTAATAAAACTCATTGCGCGTAGGGGCGATTTTTAATCGCCCGCAACAGTTGCGTAGAGAGTTTATTTGCCTCTACTCTACCCTATAACACACTGCACAAAATAATGCCGCCCTTATAAGGACGGCATTATAGCTGATATCGTAGTAGGAATTACTTTACCTTGTCAACGATAGCCTTGAAAGCTGCGGGGTTGTTCATAGCGAGGTCGGCAAGAACCTTACGGTTAATCTCGATACCTGCTTTGTGAAGAGCACCCATAAGCTGTGAGTATGACATACCCTCGAGACGTGCAGCAGCGTTGATACGCTGAATCCAAAGCGCACGGAACTCGCGTTTCTTGTTACGACGGTCGCGGAAAGCGTATGTAAGACCCTTCTCCCAAGTATTCTTGGCAACAGTCCACACATTCTTACGGGCACCGAAGTAACCTCTTGTCAAACCTAAAATTTTCTTTCTTCTTGCTCTTGAAGCAACGTGATTTACTGATCTTGGCATAGTTTTAATTCTTTTGAATGTTAGCGCCGCCATTCGCGGACTTTCGGGCTAAAAGAGGCCCTCGGCTAAAAACATTCGGTTAATAATTCTTTTACTTAACGCAGTGACAACAGCTCCTTAACACTCTTTACGTTAGCAGGTGAGAGAGTTGTAAAGTGTACAAGGTTTCTCTTCTGCTTCTTTGTCTTCTTAGTCAGGATGTGACTGTGATAAGCGTGCTTTCTCTTGATTTTACCCGTTCCGGTAAGAGCGAATCTTTTTTTGGCACCGGAGTTAGTCTTTACTTTTGGCATTGTTTAAAAATTAATTGATTAGTATTATTACGGCAACGTACTATACAACGTTACTCGCTTTTCTCATTTTCGGTTTTAGTTGCCTCGGGCTTGGGCTGCGCAGGTTTCTCCTTTTTTACGGGAGCGGCTTTCTTGGGAGCCATCATAATTGTCATACGCTTACCCTCGAGCAGAGGCATCATCTCCAATTTTCCATACTCCTCAAGGTCTTTCGCAAAGCGCAGAAGCAAAATCTCGCCCTGCTCCTTGAAAAGTATCGAGCGACCTTTGAAGAATACGTATGCTTTTACCTTATCGCCATCCTGCAAGAAGCCAATCGCGTGCTTTAGCTTGAAGTTGTAATCGTGGTCGTCGGTCTGAGGGCCGAAACGAATCTCTTTTACATCAATCTTCACCTGCTTAGCTTTTTGCTCCTTTTGGCGCTTTTTAAGCTGATACAGGAACTTTGAATATTCAATAAGGCGGCACACCGGCGGAACTGCTGTGGGCGAAATTTCCACAAGGTCAACACCTCTCTCCTCGGCCATACGCAGAGCTTTTGATGTGGGAAGTACCATTGACTCTATGTCATCGCCTACGATACGTACCTCGTTCACGCGAATCTGTTCGTTTACACGATACTGATTCTTCAGATTGTCGTTCTTCATTCAGAAAATTGATAAGTTTTTTTCTAAGTTTTTACTATTTTTCACTTAATGCGGCGCAAATTTAGCATTTATTCTTCAAACAGAGAAGAGGTTTGCCATTTTTTTTCGCGCTACATCTGTTTTTTTCAATAAATTATGGAGAAAAAACGATTTTTCTCCATAATTATAGATGAGGTATACAAACCACGTAAAGCTGTTTATATTTTACTCGCTAACCTCTACTTTGCGAATTTGCTTTGTACGAATCTCCTCGCAAATCTGAGCCACAAAGTCGGCAATAGGCTTAACGCCCTCGTCGCCTGCAAAGCGGCTGCGCACTGCAACTGTACGCGTCTCCTCCTCTTGCTGACCTAAGACGAGCATATAGGGAACGCGATTGTTACGTGCATCGCGAATCTTGTAGCCAATCTTCTCGGAACGGTTGTCGACGTGCACAAGCACTCCGTTACGTTTAAGCTCGGCTGCAACCTCATAGGCATAGTCGCCATATTTTTCCGAGATGGGCAGTACGCGCACCTGCTCGGGGCACAACCAAGTGGGGAATTTGCCCTCGTATTTCTCTATGAGCCAAGCGAGTGTACGCTCGTAGCAGCCCATACTTGTGCGGTGGATGATGTAAGGACGCACCTTCTCGCCATTCTGGTCGACATAGTACATATCGAATTGTGCAGCCAGCAGAGCATCCCACTGAACGGTAATCATTGTATCCTCCTTGCCATATACATTCTTGGCATTGATATCCACTTTGGGACCATAGAAAGCCGCACCACCCGTCTCCTCGACAAAAGGTATCTCAAGTTCGTTGAGCATCTGACGAATGTGCTCCTGTGTCTCTTCCCACACTTCGGCCTCGCCGATGTATTTCTTGCGATTTTCGGGATCCCACTTTGCAAGAACGTATGTAACATCGTTCTGAAGACCAAGAGCCTCCATCACGTGCTTTGCAAGAGCAAGACAATTCTTGAACTCCTCGACCATCTGGTCGGGGCGTACGATAAGGTGTCCCTCGCTGATAGTGAACTGACGCACACGTGTGAGTCCGTGCATTTCGCCCGAGTCCTCGTTGCGGAACAGAGTAGATGTCTCGCTGTAACGCAAGGGAAGGTCTCGATAAGAGTGATGCGTTGCCTTATAAACATAATATTGGAAAGGACAAGTCATAGGACGCAGAGCAAACACCTCTTTGTCGTTCTCCTCATCGCCAAGCACAAACATACCCTCTTTGTAGTGATCCCAGTGACCCGAGATTTTGTAAAGGTCGCTCTTTGCCATCAAAGGAGTCTTTGTACGTATGTAACCCCACTCGTTATCTTCAAGGTCCTCTATCCAGCGCTGCAATGTCTGCACAATCTTTGCGCCCTTAGGCATAAGCAAAGGCAGTCCTTGTCCGATAACATCTACTGTGGTAAACAACTCCATCTCGCGACCAATCTTGTTGTGGTCGATATTCTTGATGTGCTCAAGGTGTGCAAGATAAGCCTCAAGTTCCTCTTTGCTGAAGAATGCAGTTCCATAGATACGAGAAAGAGAGGCATTATTCTTGTCGGCACGCCAATAGGCTGTTGATGTAGAGAGCAGTTTAAAGCCCTTAATCAATCGGGTATTAAGGAGGTGCGGGCCCATACACAGGTCGACAAAGTCGTCCTGAGTGTATATTGTGATGCGCTCACCCTCGGGGATAGCGTCAATAAGTTCCAACTTGTAGGGCTCACCCTTCTGCTTCATAAGTTCGATAGCCTCTTCGCGCGAGATAACCTTTCTCTCGATGCGGGGGTTCGACTTAATAATTTTCTTCATCTCCTTCTCTATTGCATCGAGATTCTCCTTTGTAAAAGGAGGACAATCAAAGTCGTAGAAGAAACCATTCTCGGTAGCAGGACCAATTGTCACCTTTGCATCGGGGAACAGATGTTTTACAGCCTCGGCCATAATGTGTGTGGCAGTGTGACGAAGCACCTGCAAAGCATCTTTCTCCTCTATTGAAACAAGCTGCGCCTCGCAACCATCTGCGGGGATATCGCGAAGGTCGATAATTGCACCATCGACTCTTGCAGCAACTACAGTGTTAAGTATTTTAGGGTCAATCGACGAAACAAGTTCTATGAACGATTTTCCTAAATTCTCGGCGCCAAATTCGTGTACGGCACCTTGTGGTAATGCAATCTTTATCATAGTATAAGAAACTTTTATTCGGTTTAAAATATGTTTAAACTTATATAACTAACATTTTGAAGACCAACGAGCCTTCACTTTTGTCGCGCTTATTTGTAAAGCGGCGCTAAGATAATAAAATATTCGCGTAAATAATTCGATTAATCCTTTTTTTATCTCTTTTTCGGGAATATGAATAAAAATTGACAGTCGAACAGCCTATTCTTGTCCTGAGAATCGTTTAATCACATTATAGGCCGAGTATATACCAAGTTCGCCGGCCTTGCCAAGGTCGGCAATACCCTCGTGTGTCTGTCCGAGATAAATCTTAGCAAGTCCTCTATTGTAATAAGCCTCGGCAAGTTTGTCGTCCAACTCGAGCGCCTTTGTATAATCGACCACAGCCGACTTAAAATCGCTCAATTTTGCCGATACATTTGCCCGGTTATAATAAGCGTATGCAAAATCGGGCATCTCGGCTATTACCATATCAAGGTCATTTCTTGCAATACGATAATCGATATTTGGCAGAGCATTCTCACTTGTGACCATATATGTACCGTCGTTGCCCATTCGGTTCACACTCTGCGACTCAAGCAGTTTGGCACGTACCGTTGCACGAATAAAATAGACAAGCCAAACATCCCCATCGAGTGTCAGCGCCACATCAAGGTCGTTTAATGCAGCACTAAAATCCTGAACAAGATAGAAATCGAGTGCTCTTGCCAGACGATAGCTCAGCACATCGGGAAACTCAGCTATACTCTTCGAATTAACATCGATACCCGTAAAATGCCTATCGACCTCGTTACTGCTCAATGCTCTCTCGTCATTGGTAAGTATTACGCTTCGCGGCAACAACCCCGACTGCACAAGGTCGTTTATAGGCTTATAGTAGTGAATGTAATTGCTGAATTCCCTCGGACGCTCGTAATATGTTACAGCAAACATAGGCAACAATTCAATATCTACATTACGGTTCTGAACCTTACCTCTATAGGCTGTTACATACTGTCTGCCCGGTTCGTCGTCGGCCACAACCATTTTGTTGTAATTCTTCACATTGCGGTCGGAACGGCGGCGTACCTTCTCGCTGTTATCGGGGAGAGAATCGGCATCGGCGGCACCCTGTCCAAGCCCGTGTTTCAGATGATACTGTAATATCCACATATCATCGGCCTCGGCTCCTTTTTTGTCGCCAATCTTACGACGAGCCTCGGCACGACAGTGATAACCATACTCGAAATTAGGAAAATCCTCCAGCACACGGGTTATATCCTCTATCGCACCCTTATAATCACCCGTATTGTTTCTTAAAATAGAGCGATTGAAGCGTGCCATTGCATTGTCGGGGTCTATATCAAGCACCTTATCGAAATCCTCTATCGCTCGATTGTCGTCTCCCAACTGCATACGCAAAAGTCCTCGGTTATAATAGCCATAGAAGTTATCGGGGTCGACATAGAGAGCAAGGTCGTAGTCATCCATTGCTCCACGCAGATTATTACGATAATAACGTATGAGCGCACGATTCAGATAGTTACCACTACGTCCTGGCATCAGCTCTATGGCGCGGTCGATACTCTCCTCGGCCTCCTCGTATCTCTCTTTATCACACAGCAACATAGCACCAAGAGAATATAATTCGGGCGAATACTTATCGCAATTATATGCCTCGGTCATCATACGCTTTACCATAATAGAGTCCTCTTGCTTTATCGCCACCTGCGTGCGCATAAGATAGGCATCCACGTTACGTGGCGAGAAGATAAGCATAGAGTCTATTATCTCGGCAGCGTCGTCCCACTGCTCACGTTTAATGGCAGTTACCGCAAGATTCTGCCAAAGAACAGGATTCTGAGGGTCATATTTTATTGCCATACGGAAATCGCGCTCGGCATCGACATAACTCTCGAGGCCGGCACGACAAAGACCGCGCAGCTGATAGCTGCGCGAAACGTACGGGTTACGCTCTATCGACTTGGTCAAGTCGTCCTCGGCACCCTTATAGTCGTCGAGATTATACTTTGCAAGAGCACGAAAGAAATAGGGTTCGTGCAGATAGGGACGAGCTGTTATTACCTTATTAAAGTATTGAATAGAGAGAACATAATCCTCGAAATAGAGTGCATTGCGCCCTATTATCATCACCTGTTCGGTATTCAGCTGCGCTTTTGCAAACAGCGGGATAAAGAGCAGCAGAGCAAGGATTACATTTCTCACTCTACTCATTTGAGCACTCTTTTTGTCTTATAGGTACAGTGAGCCTTACCCTTGAGCAGATTCATCAGACGATTCTTGTTCATCTGACGACGCAGGGGCGAGAGACGGTCGACAAAAACCTTACCCTCGAGATGGTCGAACTCGTGCTGCATAACGCGCGCCAGGAATCCATCGACCCACTCGTCATACTCATTGAAATTCTCATCCATATACTGCACACGTATGCGCGAAGGGCGTGTCACCTTCTCGTGTATTCCGGGAACACTCAGACAACCCTCCTCCATTGAGTCGGTCTCCTCGGATGTCTCGACGATATGTGCATTTATATACACCTTCTTAAAACCCTTGAACTCGGGCGAATCCTCGGCAAGAGGGTCGAGGTCGATAATAACAAGACGGATGGGCAGACCAATCTGCGGTGCCGCCAAGCCAATTCCCTCGGCCTGAGTCAGGGTCTCGAACATATCGGCAATAAGTTTCTTTAACTCGGGATATTCGGGTGTTATATCCTCGGTAACTTTTCTCAGGACACTCTGTCCATACAAATAAATTGGTAGTATCATAATATTGTTTTTTTCATTCTTTGACTCTCCATATAAGACTGCAAGATTATTGTAGCACTTATCTCGTCTATCAACTCCTTGTTATTGCGTCGCGCCTGTTTCTTCATTCCCGACTCCAGAATAGCCCTTTGTGCCAACACCGAGGTAAAACGCTCGTCGTAATATTCAACAGGAATATCAACCAGCTTGCGCAGACGGTTCACGAACGGCTCTATGCGCACCATATTCTCAGACGGTTGATTATTCATCTGCTTGGGAAGCCCCACGATGATACGCTCCACCGGTTCGCGCTTCACATAGTCGAGCAGATACTCTATGAGCACTTTTGTATCTACCGTAGTAAGTCCGCCCGCAATCAGCTGAAGTTCGTCGGTTACAGCCAATCCGGTGCGTCGTTTACCATAGTCTATTGCCAGAATACGTGCCATATAATATCTTACTAACTCTTAGTTCTTTAATCGTCCTGCGTTTAAAAATGCAAACAGTGAAACGCCTTGGCGTTTCAGAACGAGTGCAGACAATTTTCGCGCTCGCAATATTCGAGTATTGCGAGTGCAAAGTTAGCCAAATAACCCGAAAGGTTTTCTCTATTGCACCAAAAAAAACATAAACAACGCTAATATAACGAAAAAATCCCACCAATAAGCAGGATTTTTTCGTTATTATTACGCTTAAAACCGTTATCTCTATAATCAACAACAAACACCTTGCGCAATGATGCGTAATGGAATTTTCCCTTCATTTAACCATTTTTCACCTTATAAAAATTGCACAAGTGTGTAAAAACAACTATTTTCGCAACAAAATATCAAGCATTACACATCTCCTTATGTCAACGATAGATACAAGAGAGCAACTGATTAAGGTTGCACGCAAACTTTTTGCTCAGAAAGGAATAGAAAATATCACTATGAGCGATATTGCTGCCGAGGCAAAGCGAAGTCGCCGCACAGTATACACCTATTTCAAGAGCAAGGAGGAGTTATTGGAGGCATCTATCGAGATGGAGGTAAAGAGAATCTCTTCGGCGATAACAAAGGTTGCCGCATCGGACCTGCCACCACACAAAAAAATCATCAAGTTGATATTTGTGCGTCTGCACTCGACACGCAGCGTTGTAAGGCGAAACAGCCGACTGAGTAACGAGTATTTTAATAATGCTTGGATAATAGAACATCTGAGACGCGAATTCGACTCTAAGGAGATAGCGCTTTTCCGCTCAATAATTGCCGAGGGCAAGATGATGGGTATTTTCGATGTTGAAAGCCCCGATCTTGCAGCCCGTTTCCTCCACTTCTGCCTTAAAGGAATTGAGATTCCCTACATAAACGGCATTGTCAGTAAAAACATCGACGACCGTTTTATGAACAGTTTCACCGAGAAGGTAATTCTTAACGCTCTTGGAACAAAAGTTACAGAAGAATGAAAGTACTCTACGAGGACAACCATATAATTGTTGTAAACAAAGCTGCCGGCGAAATTGTTCAGGGCGACAAGACCGGCGACGAGTCGCTGTGCGACACTATGAAGCAGTATCTTAAGGAGAAATACAACAAACCCGGAAATGTTTTTGTGGGACTCCCCCACCGTCTCGACCGTCCTGTAAGTGGCGTAGTAGTTCTTGCAAAGACAAGCAAGGCATTAGAGCGACTGAACGAGATGTTTCGCACAGGTGCTGTAAAAAAGATATATTGGGCAATAAGCAAGGAGAGCCCTCTGCAACCCGAGGGCGAGCTTCGCGGATGGATTCTGCGCAACGAAAGCCGCAACAAAAGTTTCGTTTATAATAAAGAGGTAAAAGGTAGCAAAGAGGCGATACTCGACTATCGCACTATAGCCCACTCTCAAAACTATACACTGATAGAAGTTGAGCTAAAGACAGGGCGTCACCACCAGATACGTTGCCAGCTATCGGCAATGGGCTGCCCTATAAAGGGCGACCTTAAATATGGTGCCAAGCGCTCGAACCCCGACGGCAGCATATCGCTACACGCCCGCCGTGTGCAGTTCATTCACCCAGTATCTAAAATTCCCCTTAGCATAGAGGCGCCCGTCCCCGACGACCGTCTGTGGCAGAGTTTCGAAGAAAACTTGTAAAAAATTGCCACCTCGTAGAATTACTACTTGGTGGCATCACTGAAATAGATTAAATTGTAATAGTTGAGTAGCTATTCAATCATCGTTATTTATTTCTGTTTCCGTCTGTAATACAAGACCGAACTATTACCTTTTCTGAAAAGCTCACGTGCCGCACTGCGCACCTCCTCGGGAGTAACCTTTCGATAGGAAGTAACCTCGTCGAAGAGCGACTCGGCTGCGCCGCGCCACTCGGCAACAGCCAGATTGCCTGCAAGATTCTCGCCACTGAGATTACGGAAGATATGCTCCGACTCGAAACGGTTACGCACCTTCTCTATCTCACTCTTAGGAACAAGTTGCTTTTGCAAAAGCTCGAGTTCGCGCCACAAAGCCTCTTCGGCCTTTTCCAACGTTACCCCCTGTGCTACACGACCATAGATTGAGAAAAGCCCCGGGTCGATACTATCCGACACAAAGGCATCAATCTTAGTGAATATCTTTTTCTTGCGCACAAGACGCGCCATCAGTCGACCCGAATAACCGTTGGAGAGGATATCGGAAATTACGTCGCAAGGGAAAAAGTCACTATCGCAACGTCCTCCCATATGAAAAACCATATACAAAGCATCCTGCGGCACATTGCGATAGACGGTTTTACGACGCTGACGCACCTGTCGCGGCTCAACGGGCAGAGAGGTGTTCCCCACTCCTTTGGCAGGAATAGCACCGAACCACTTTTCGCTCCACTCCACCACCTGCTCGAATGAGATATTTCCAACAACAGCAAGTATAGCATTATCGGGTGCATAGTAACGACTATAGAAATCACGCAGCACCTCAACGGGGACATTGGCAATGTGCGAGGGTTTACGTCCTATTGTCGACCAACGATAGGGATGATGCTTAAATGCCATAGGACGCAGCAACATACTCACATCGCCGTATGGGCGGTTCAGATGCTCCTGCTTAAATTCCTCGATAACCACCTGACGCTGCACAGCAACGCTCTCTTCGGTGAGATCGATATTACACATACGGTCGCTCTCCATCCAAAAGGCAAGCTCGGCATTCTGCCCGGGCAGAGAGATATAGTAGTTTGTAATATCGTTGTTGGTATAGGCATTGTTCTCACCCCCGGCCCTCTCCAAAGGTTCGTCAAACGATGGCACTTCAGGTGTTCCTTCGAACATAAGATGCTCAAAGAGATGAGCAATGCCTGTATACTCGTACTGCTCGTTTCGCGCACCAACTCCGTAAAGCAGGTTCACATAAACCATCTGCAATGCCTCGTCGCAAGCGTGTATTATGCGCAGTCCGTTACTTAGACGGTATCGATTGATTTTCATTTTCGAGTAGCGTTATTCGGTGTATTACAACATCATTTACAGGACGGTCGCGAGCATCGTATGGCTCTAAAGAGATAGCCTCTACAATATCCATTCCTTCGAGTACCTCGCCAAAGACAGTGTAGTAGCCATCGAGGTGGAAGGCACCGCCAACCTCTTTATAGTGTTTGCGTTGTTCATCGGTGAATTTAAATTGCACACCCTGCATAGCCGAGTCGGTCTTCTCGCTGAAGAACTTAAACAGTTTCTGGAACTCACGTTTTTTCTTGTCGCTGCGCTGCGCCTCGTCGTGCAGTTTGGCAATCTGCTCTTTATAGGGTTCCTGCACCTTCTCGTACATCTTACGACGCAGAGTCTTGTTATACTTTATCTCGTGCTCGTTAAGATGTTTATCCTTTACCTTATTACCTGTAATAATATAAAAATGAGAGCCCGACGATTCTACTGCCGGATTAAGGCTTGCAGCCGACAGAGCACCGTACTTATGCCAAAAGCGTGTTGGGTCAATCTCGGCGGGAATTTTATAACTCACCTCGGTAGCACCCAGATGTTCGCCCGGCTTAGCATTGCGTGTAGTGGGGTCGCCTGCCTGAATCATAAAATTCTTTTTGATGCGGAAGAACAGTTGCCCATCGTAGAACTTATTCTTTACAAGATTCACAAAATTTTTTCTATGAAGCGGAGTCTCTTTATAGAGCAAAAGTTTAATATTTCCTCGGTTAGTCTCGATGAGCACATATTGGTCGCTGTCGGGACTATCCTCGTTCAGTTGTTGAATACCAAATTCGCCTTTACCTTCGTTGCCACCTTCGCCGGCGCACGAAGCAACAAAAGCCGCTAAAAAGCACAGCAAAAGAGATTTTAAAAACAGTTTCATACTATAAAATCGTTTATCGGTTGTTAAAATTTATAACAAAGTCTCTGTATATTAGTTATAATTTGCGAAGATAAGCAATAAATTCAAAATTAACGAAATAAAAAGCAGCTTCTTTTTTGCCCCGAGAAACTTCTTCTGAAAAAAACAAAATCTCGGAATTCAATATATTATAAACGGCCGCCGAGAATATTGTAACAATTTTACCCGCAAGCAGCTATTTGCAAATAACTTTAAAAGCGTTCAACATTTTATTGAAAAAGATTGAAGAAAGAGATTCCCTATTTATAAGTTTTAGCTATTTTTGTGCCAAAATAGAGTAACAAACATCTGAGTGGGATACGACGATTTTATATTAACAGTAAATTCATCAAGCATCATCATATTATTAGCGATGGCCATTATATTGCTTGCTGCCACCCGTTTTCGAGGAGAGAGCGGATATGCGGCTGCAATCATTGTGGTTCCCAATGTCCCCGTGTACCTTTATAATATGAGCCGTATGTTGGGATGGCACAGTTTTTCACTATTTATGCTTCCCATCAGCACTTCGGTAAACACCCTGCTAATGCCGTTGCTGTGGTTTTTCGCAAAAAAGAATTTTGATACCTCATTCCGTCTCAACCCCATTCATCTGCTACATTTGCTGCCGGGACTGCTTTGTTTAGGGCTCTGCCTTGTAATGTCGCCTGATGAGCGTATGGCAACCATTCAGCACGAGATGACAGGCGAAGATTCTTTGTTAGGCAACATAAACACGGTAATTATCTTAGCACAAATGATTGGTTACTTTACAGCCATTTTTCGTTTTCTGCACCGCCGTAAGCGCCTCATCGACAACACAGCCTCCGACGCCGAGTGGATACAGAAAGAATGGATTATTGTTTTTGAATATCTCTTTGCCGGATTGTTTGTCGTGGTGATGGTTTGCTATGCCATTTGGCCTCGCACCGATGCTTGGCTCATTCAAATATTGAATGTGATTGCAATGTTCTATTTGGTGTACAACAGCATTGCTCATCCTGTTATGCCAATCAAACAAATTACAGACACTGCACCCGAAAAAGAGGAGTTTGCAGAATTGGAACAGCCCGCCGTTCCAATGATGAGCAATGAGCAGATGCAACAGATTTGCGAATTGGCATCAAAATATATGGACGAGACTAAGGCCTACCTACGTCCCGACATTTCACTGGCTTTTTTTGCCAAGGAGATAAATGTTCCTCAACGCACCCTTTCGCGCAGCATCAATAGATGTTTAGAATGCAACTTTTTTGAATTTGTCAATCGCAAGCGCATCGAAGAGGCGAAACGCCGTTTGTTAAAACTCGATGTTAAAGATTATAATGTAGATAGCATTTACACCGACTGTGGCTTCCGTTCCCGTTCTACATTCTATATGGTCTTTAAAAAAATGACCGGGAAAAGCCCTGTCGCGTGGTTAGAGGAGAAATAATCCAGTCCAAACATCCGATTTTCATACTTATTTTGCACAAATAAGTACCCCTTTATCCCTTTCTTTTACATTTCTTTGCATATCTAAGCAAACAAGCGCGAAAGTCAAGCAAGCGAATGGGTAAAAATTTATTTTCACACACAATAAGCGCAGTCAAACTTCGCCACAAGCAAACATCAAGCCCTGCTTGAATATTTTTAAAAGCGAGTAAAGAATATATTCGCGCAAAGCGTAAATATAAAAAAGATGCAACGGTCTTAAAAAGTGTTGTAAACACACCCACTATTCTGAATAAAATACATACCTTTGCGGATGCGAACCGCAGAGTTTGCAATATTTAGTATTATTGGGAAGTGTAACGCTTCATTCTCGGAAAGCGAATCTGGTAAATTTACAGGACGGGAATAAGCCAACTCTTCACGCGGATTGTTATATATCCACCACTTTTAAAAGAAGTGTCATATATACATAATGCGTGGGCCGTTGCTTGTTTTAGTCCGAGGGTTTTACCAGAACCTGCTTTCATAAGACAAGATAATGGGCCACGTTTTTTTAATAGGTAAATGAGATTTTAACAGGTATATGGGAGCAAATGAATTATTTTTTATAATCAATTTAATATCCTTTACCACTTTGTCTGTAATGGCATTATTACTCTGCTCGGCCGCCCGATTCAAAAGCGAGAGCAGTTACGTGGCACTCTTTATCCTATTTACAACCTTTCCCGACTTTATCTATAATGTTTGCGATTTCTTCAATTGGAATAGCATCTCCCGGCTGATAACGCCCATTGCCTATTCTGCTAATCTTACACTGATGCCGTTTATGCTGTTGTTGGCCCATCGAGCTTTCAACCCCTACTATAAGTTCCGATACACCAGCCTATTACATTTCCTGCCGGCCGTACTATTTGCCATTGCGGTGGGTGTTTATACACGTATAATGTCAGCCGAAAGCGTTGAAGCCACCCCGTTGGAACGTGCAGCCGAGCTCCATTCTCTACTGACCGGCGTAAACTTTATAATGATTAGCACTCAGCTTATTGTATATTTCTACCTAATATTCTCGTACCTCCACAAGGTGAAGCGATATATTTTAAGCAACCAGTCGCAAGCCGACCTATCGGAAAAGGTGTGGATTCCTCGTTTCATCACTTTAATAGGCGCATTGATAGTAGTTGCAATGATTGGCAGCATAGTCAATCCACTCGGAGGATTCCGCCTATTCTACATTATCAACATATTGGCGATAGGCTATCTGCTCTACTCCGAATTACAGATAGTCTTTGCCATAAGGAATAATCACGTCCCCACACCGGCAGCAATAGCCGAGGCCGAAGCTGAGTTTATTGAAACGAAAATAAATCGGCAAACACCGACCACACAAGATAAGAACAGCGAGGAATTGCTTAAATTAGAACATTATGCCCGTGAGATGGAGGAATATTTGCGTAGTTCCGAAATATACGTTAACCCCTATTTGTCGCTGAAAGATGTAGCAAAAGCAACAGGAATATCATCGAAAAACTTATCAAAGTCAATCAATGGAATATTGGGTAAGAATTTCTTCGACCTTGTAAATGGTTTCCGCGTAGAGAAATCAATGGCGCTGCTAAAAGCAAAGAAAGAGAAAGGATTGACACTCGAAACCATAGCCGAACAATGCGGATTCAACTCACGCATCACATTTAACAATGCTTTCAAAAAAGTTACCGGCCTATCAACCTCGGAGTGGATAAAGATAAATCAAAATGAGAAATAAGAAACCATCCGGAGTTTAATAAAGCGGCCTCGACACACAATCACCTGAGCTCGGCAGAAAAAGGCGTATGCCGAGATAATTCTATATATCATCGCCTCGGAACAGCCTTACTATCATCCTTCTCTCTTTTACACTAACTTTTGCACTTAAATAAATTTCATCAACAGCAATTTTCCACTGTTCCGTTTCTTGCTCCACAAGAATCGAACGACGAATCAAGAGAAACGCTTAGTTTCTGTATTTTGTATCCGACACCCCTAAAAAAAACGATTCATTTGCTTATTACAAATGTAAAAATTCACAGCCGCAGGTGTAAAGATTGCGTCCCTTCACCAATTGTTTTGTAAAGATGCGCGGTATGTTTACAAAACAATCGAAAAAAAGAGATTTTCCATAATAGTTTCTCTATATTTTTGCTGTCGAACGGCAGAGATTCTATTCGAGTTACCGCCGACGTTCGCAGAACAAAAAAAGTATTATACTACACACAATTGACACAACACTTACCGAATAGAACAAACAACTAAACAAAAAAACTAATTATTCACAAACCAATTATTAAATCTTTACAACAATGAAAAAGTTATTTATTATTATGTTCGCTGCTATGTGTAGCTTTGCAGCAGTAAACGCACAAGAAAAGGGGCGTATGGCCGCAGGTATTAACATCGGGATGGGACTGGGTTATGACGATATAACCTACGATGGCAGCAGTTTCAACAATCTTGCCATCGGAGCAAAATTTCAGTATTCAATTACCGATAAGATTCGTTTAGAGCCGGCATTGAACTATTTCCTCGAGAAAGACAACATTTCGATGTGGGATGCAATGGTTAATGCTCACTATCTGATTCCTATACTTGATAACAAAGTAAATGTTTATCCTCTTGCCGGCGTAGGAATGTTTGGAGTTAAGGTCGATTTAGGTGCATTTGGTTCCTCGTCCGATAGTGAGGTTGCCGTAAATTTTGGTGGTGGAGCCGAGTACAAACTTACAGATAACATTTCGTTGGGCGCCGAGCTCAAATATGTTGTAGTGTCCGACTTTGGGCATATAGGAATAAATATAGGCGCAACATACGCATTCTGACAACGCCATATATTTATGTTAATCAAATAGTTATAAACCACTAAAAATATTATACATTATGAAAGCAATAAATAAATTCTTGTATATGCTGCTTATGGTATTTGGAATGACATTCTCTTTCAGTGCTTGCAGTAGCGACGATGACAAAGAAACAATTGAGAATCCTAATGAGGCGCTACAAGATGGTAAATGGACGGTGAACGGAAACACATACACTTACACCGTTAAGCAGGATTACGGCTATGTATCGTGGTCGATGAAGTGGACTGTAAAATTCGATAATAGCGACAAGTGCGTATCGTCGAAGTGCGAAAATACATTCTCGGATAAGACTATGGCGCAAGCATTCTATGACGAGTGGAAATCGACCGAGAGCGACCCTGCTACCCTATCGGGTAAGACCGTTACCATAGATTATACCGATTCTCATAAAGGAATGCCGAAATCGACCTTGTTGGCCCTTATCGAGGCAATGGGTGGCGCACTCTGATAAACAGAGCAAATAATCCGTTAAAATTTTAAATAATACAAGTCCAAACAACTTATAAAAAAGGAGGGGTAGTATTCTTTTAAATTACCCCTCTTTTTTTAACCTATATACTATATTAACCGATTGATATTTCACTGTTTATTATATGTAAACAAATTTTCCTGACAACGCAATATACCCAGTCGTTGTTTTAATGCTATCTTGTAAAAAAGATAGCATTTTTTACATCAACAAACAGCTTAACGCGGTGTCTATATCAAAAATAATCCTTTTTCGTTTATATCTTTTCTCATTTTTGTGATTATTACAATTTACCGCGAAGATATTAGGAATAAAAAAACAAATATTCGCTTTGCATTTTGCCCTTCTTGTGTTACATTTGCAAAGATAGGCCCAAAAGAAACGAGCTAATAATACAAACACTAAAAATTAGAGACAATGGCAACATTGAAAGAAAAGATTGGTTACGGATTCGGAGATATGTCCTCGTCGATGTTCTGGAAAATTTTCAGCGCTTATCTCCCCATCTTCTATGCAACTGTTTTTCACCTCAGCCTTGAGGTTACCGGTATACTTATGTTAGTTACAAGAATCTGGGACGCTGTTTCCGACCCGATGATGGGTATTATCGCTGACCGCACACAGTCGCGTTGGGGAAAATACCGTCCCTACCTGCTATGGATAGCAATACCTTTTGCCATTGCAGGAGTACTGCTTTTCACAAAGCCCAATTTTGGCGAAGCAGGTAACACTGTGTGGGCATTTGTAACATATATTCTTATGATGACGGTTTATACTGCTATCAACGTACCTTACGGTTCAATGCTTGGTGTAATGACTGAGGACTCGGACGAAAAAACCGTATTCTCGTCGTTCCGTATGTTCTTTGCCTACGCAGGTTCTTTCATCGTCCTTGCCATTTGGGAGCCTATGTGTAATTGGTTCTCAAGCCAAATGGGTACATTGAAGGAGGGAGAGCAGCTCACTCACGACCCCAATGCTTGGCAATATGCAATGATTGTTATCGGTATTGTCTGCTGTGCACTCTTTGTACTTACGTTTGCAATGACACGCGAGAATGTAAAAACACAGATTAAAGATACAAACGTACTTAAAGATCTTGGTTCGCTTCTCCACAACAGTCCTTGGTGGATACTTTTGGGCGGTGTATTGTTCTTTAACTTCTTCAATGCAATACGCTACGCGGCAATACCTTTCTACTTTACCACACTCATAGCCGCTGATGCACAACTGAGCATATTCTCTATAGATTTCCTTTTCTATTCAGGAATATTCCTTGCTGTGGGCGAAATTGCCAATATGATTGGTGTTGCAGCAGCAACTCCCATAACATTTGCCATTGGAAAGAAAAATACATTCCTTTGGTCGCTATTTGCGCTTATAGGACTATGTATTGCATTCTACTTTGTACCCACAAGCGGCACAACAGCCTATTGGACACTGTTTGCTTTACAGATACTCGTGTGCATACTCACCGGAGTTATTTCACCCCTTGTATGGAGTATGTATGCCGACATTTCCGACTATGCCGAACTTAAATTCAAGACCGCATCGACAGGACTTATTTTCTCTTCATCGTCAATGGCACAGAAGTTTGGTGGTGCATTCGGTGCAGCAGCTGTAATGTGGATATTGGCAGGATTCGGATTTGACACAGCTGTGGGTGCTGTTCAGACACAAGAGGCAGTACACGGTATACAGTTGCTGATGAGCTGGATTCCTGCCGGTATTGCCCTAATCTCGGCATTCTTCATTTTCATATATCCTCTCACCACCAAGCGTATGAAAGAGATTAACGCACAGCTTAAAGTGCTTAGAAACAAATAAGATTTTCACATAACTTAATATCACAGAATTATGGCAAAGAACATTCCCTGGCAAGAGCGCCCCGAGGGTTGTACCGACATTATGTGGCGTTACAGCGAGAACCCCGTAATAGACCGATACAGCATCCCATCGTCGAACAGCATATTCAACAGCGCTGTCGTTCCCTTTGGTGACGGATTCGCAGGCGTATTCCGCTGCGACAACAAACGTGTGCAGATGAACATTTTCGCAGGATTCTCAAAAGACGGTATCAACTGGGAGATAGAGAACGAACCCATCGTCTTTAAGGCAGGAAACACCGATATGATTGAGAGTGACTACAAATACGACCCTCGTGTAACCTGGATTGAAGACCGCTACTGGATTACCTGGTGCAACGGCTATCACGGCCCCACAATCGGCATCGGCTACACATTCGACTTTAAAGAGTTCTTCCAGTGCGAAAATGCCTTTTTGCCTTTCAACCGCAACGGTGTGCTGTTCCCTCAGAAGATTAACGGAAAGTATGCAATGCTGTCTCGTCCAAGCGACAACGGCCACACCCCCTTTGGTGATATCTACCTAAGCTACAGCCCCGATATGAAATATTGGGGCGAACACCGCAATGTAATGAAGGTTACACCTTTTGAGCAGAGTGCTTGGCAGTGTACCAAGATTGGAGCCGGCAGTGTACCCATCCTTACCGACGAGGGTTGGCTTATGTTCTATCACGGAGTAATCACCACCTGCAACGGTTTCCGCTACTCTATGGGTGCAGTGCTCCTCGACAAGGAGAACCCCTCAAAGGTACTCTACCGCAGTATGGAGTATCTGCTTGCGCCTGCTGCCCCCTACGAGCTTGTGGGCGACGTTCCAAATGTGGTATTCCCTTGCGCAGCTCTTAGCGAGGGCGACAAGGTTACGGTATATTATGGTGCTGCAGACACACACACTTGTATTGCATTCGGACGTATAAGTGAGATTATCGAGTGGCTTAAAAAGCAGTAAGTCAGTTAGAAAGATAAGAACATGAGGGTGACCCAAAAGTCGAAAATTTACGAATTTGCGGTTGATTTATTCGGACACCTATCTGAGATAGCTTTCAAATATTCAATTCTCGCGAAGTAAAAAATACTTTTGGGTCACCCCCATGTTAATAGCCTTGTATTGCGTTGGGCGGGCGATTAGAAATCGCCCCTACTGTCCGCGAGAATTAACGCAGATGTAATGCTTTGATATGCCATTGCGTGTAGGGGCGATTTCTAATCGCCCGAAATGCAGGCAAGAGTAACTTTCAAACAGCGAACCCTCAGTATTTTACCTCAATAAACGCGGTTACGGGCGATTGGAAATCGCCCCTACTGTCCGCGAGAATTAACACAGATGT
>JAGBBX010000034.1 GCA_017938245.1 Bacteroidaceae bacterium | reverse complement strand
TATTAACCAATATGAAGCACTATCCAAATACAATCCATATAGAATCACATTTGAGAATTCGTTAGGAACTATTCCTTTTGAAGTTGTGCCTATTGGTCCACAAGAATATAATTCTTTATTAATGCATCTCAGAAACACTTCGCTTAATGGCATAGATGCTGATATTACTTTTGACACAGGTGCAGGAGTAAATATTATTTCAGATTCATTAGCTATTAAATATAATTTAATTCCCCTTGACGCATCAAGTACTGTTGGTGGAGTAGGTTTACAAAATGGGAAATATGCAATAGCGAAGGAACTAAAAATTGGAGATATAATTGTAACAGATGTTCCTTTTTATGTTATGAATATAACAACAAATAACGAAGAGGCGGATAAATATGTTGATTGTTTCAACATTGTTGTCGGTAGCGAACTGATGTTGCAGCTCAAAGACCTTACGATTGATTTTGCTAATAATAAAATTATAGTTCCATCAGTTGCTCCTAAACGAAGCCAAGTATCTCCAAATATGTGTTTCTCATCTGGCATGAATTTATTAAGCAAGGGTATTGTATATGGGGATAAAATGTTAATGAATATTGATACCGGTGATGCTTCATATGGTTCGTTAGACAGAGGATTCTTTGAAAATAACAAAGAATACATCACTACTCATTGTAAATTAGATACTATCAGAGGTGCAGGAATTGGAGGAATACATATATCGGAGTGTTATCGAATGAAAAACATAGAACTTGAATTAGGGAATAGTCAATTATCGGTACCTGAAATGACTGTTTTATTAGAAAACAATACAGGTAAAGGTGCTGTATTATATTCTTATCAATGTAATTTAGGCCTAAAAACATTGATGCTTTTTGATAAAGTGCGATTCAATTTGGTCGATTTTGTATTAACGACATCGAAATAAAATGCTAAATATTGTATCAGGACTAAAAATAAAACGCGACACGCCAGCAGATCTTACGGGATGCTGACGGGTTCAGTAATTGATTCTGAGTTTCGGTAGTTTGAAAGCTCTTTTTATAGGGTCATTTACAAGGTCATTTATAGGCTCATTCCTACCTGACTCTTTATTTACCACTAAAGTGGGGCATTCTTTCAATTTGCGGGAATACAAGGATTATAATTGCACTTTTAGGATAAGGATACCTAAGCACAGAGCTATTGCCAATGAAAGCAAAGTTCCAGTCAGTACATATTCTGATTTTTCATCACCTTTAGATGCCTCATTAAAACGAAGGATGGACTTTGCAGCAACAAGGAAACCTATAGCTTCATATTGTGACAGGATAACAAATAGAAGTATAAGTCCACGTTCCAGCCAACCTATCAATTCTCCTGAATGGAAATTTCCGTGTTCATCATTTTTTGTTGGGTTTATATTGACTTTGCACGTTTCAAGAATAAGTAAAATCAATATGTTTGCAGGTTTTAATGCCAACAATAAACCTACCATAGTCTTTAACCTTAGAGGATGATTTATGATAAATTCCTTCAAACACTCAGGTAAGCGCCAATCGTTATTCCAATGACAGTACGCTGAAAACCAAATGTATGCACCCACAACGATTATAACAATATGTACAATTTGGTCAGCTAGAAATATCCATAAATCATTTCGCTTGTATTCTCCTGGAATGACTTCCTTTTGGGCATTTGTGGTAAGAATACCCATTTTTAATTGCAAGTATGACTTCAACCAGTCTGTCAGGTAATGTGCCGCCATTATACCAAGGGCAAGCCACCATCCACGAAAATCCCATATGGCTATCCACGATAAAACTCCCATAATCAAAGAATGTAGCCATAAACTTTTACCTTTAGCAGAATAGAGGAATTTGTTTTCGCAAGATTTCTTTGTCTGCAAGTAAAAATCTCCCAAGATATGGGCAATGATAAGATTGAAAATTAAATAGTGTATCATAGTTGTTTTGCTATTTTTCGGTAATAAATAATTGCTTGTTCTATTGCACTCCAACCAATATTCTTCAATGTTTGATTGACACCGGAAACGGAAATACCCATTTTCTTAGCAGTCTTATTGGTATCAGAGGCCAGTATTCTTTCACAAAGGGTCTCGCATTTTCGTGCCGTTGCATTATTCAATAATTGGTTGACCAAAGTCAGTATCACCTGTAATGATTGTTCGTATTCTTCATTTTCCATTGAGATTGCAAATGAATACTTGGCTCTTCCTTTTAGTTTACTCAAAGTACGCCCCGAACGATAGATGGCTTCACCATCCATCATATCCAATTTACGATCAATCGTCTTCATATCACCAATACCAATGGCTATTCGAAGCCCATATCTATTAAATCTTTTCAAATCATTAACATCAGTTGGCTCAAATGATTTGACCAAGGTCTTTAGAATGAGAGCTGCTTCAAAAGCATCCTCGGGACACTCCATAACACATTCAATAGAGTCCCCCTTAACTATACGTCCCCAAAAACCTTGGTAACGCAGTTCTAAAGTACTCAAATATTTTTTCAACTTCTCATTAAGCTCAATCATGGCTTCTTTTGATAGAGAAGTTGATGATACTACATCTGCTGATATTGTTGCATACATATTTTTCTATTTTACAAGTGGTATTACTTGTTATCTATCATTGCAAGCGTATTTACTTGTTTTTGAATATTACAAGTGATTTTGCTTGCAAATATAATAAGATTTCTTTATTTGATGGAATAAATGACTAATAATTGTGTTATTATAGTGCGTAAAGTCGGCCTGCTCATATCTACCGATGGCAACATCATCCACCTCACGGGTGACCTTGCGGTACTCGCTATTGGATAGACTTTCTTTTTCCTCTGCCGTGAACACGAGGAAAGTTCCGATAGCCCTGTAATCCTCTTTGTCTTTACCAAAGGCTTCCATCACACTTTTGATGGTCTTTGATTCCTCTCGGCTTAAGATGTTGAGATATGTATCCTTGGCAAAACTGATGATCGAATCGACAGCCTTTCTGAAAGTGCCATTACTTTGCATTAGGATTTTTGTAAATATCCTCAGCATTTTGTCTCTCCACGAAAGACGGTCTTTCAGATTGCGGATTTCATCATCCTTTTTAAGTACAGCAAATATAATGTTTTTTTATAGAATATGAATTGTTCGAAATAAAAACAAATAATCTTCTATATAGTTGCAGATTGTTTGAAACTTGCTTTATTCTATTAAAAAACATAGACTAACCAATCGGTTAGTCTATGCGTGCTATGGTTTGTATGTTCTTTACTTTCTTAAGTGTGTCGCATATATTGCGTACCTCCTCTACATCGTGTACATTCACCCATATTGTGCCCTCGAAGATACCGTCTTTGCTCTCTATGGTCATCTTCTGTATGCCGATGCCAAGCTCCTGGTATATTATTGTGGTAATTTCGTTCAGTACTCCTATGCCGTCTATTCCCTTTATCATAATGGGTACCTGGAAATGGAGTGTTCTGTGTGTGTCCCAGTTGGCGGCTAAGATGCGGTCGCCGTGGCTGCTCTTTAGCGTGTCGGCGATGGGGCACTTGCGCTTGTGTATGACAATGCGGTTCTCTTCGTCGTAGTAACCGAGCACATCGTCGCCGGGGATGGGGTTGCAGCAGTCGGCTATTATGTAGCTGCTGTGCAGGCTGTCGTCGGTGATATTAAGAGGTCGTTTGCGGTCTACGGTGTCGAAGCGCTCGGGTTCGGCAGTAGGTTTGCTGTTGTTCTTGTTTCGGCTGAAGAATGAGAACGATGGGAAGCGGAATTTCTTATTACCCAGGAGTGCATCTTTGTCGTCGCTGCCGAGGACGATACTGCCGCTGCCTATGGCTTCGAGCAGTTGCTCGCGGCTTTCAAGGTTGTGCAGTTTCCATATCTTCTCTATGTTGTTGCTGTAGTTGCTAAGTTCCTCTTTTTCTAAGAATTGTATGAGCAGTTCTTCGCCATCGCGTTGCAGTATGCGTTTCTGACGGCGCAGGGCTGCCTGTATCTTTGTGCGTGCCTTGGCGGTGGTGACAAATGTGAGCCACGAGGCATCGACGTGTTGCGAGTTCGATGTAAGAATCTCTACTTGGTCGCCACTGTTCAGTACGTGGTTCAGGGGCACCAGACGGTGGTTCACTTTGGCGCCTATACAGTGGTTACCCAAAAAGGTGTGTATGCTGTAGGCAAGGTCGAGTGCGGTGCAGTTCTGTGGCATTGTCCTTATCTCACCTTTGGGGGTAAAGACGAATATCTCGGTGGCAAAGAGGTTCAGTTTTATGGTGTCGAGGAAATCGAGCGCGTTGGGCTGTGGGTCGTCGAGAATCTCTTTTATGGTGTGCAACCAGTTATCGAGTTGTCCCTCGGTGCTGTCGGCCTCGCCCTGGCTTTTATATTTCCAGTGGGCGGCGATACCTTGTTCGGCAACCTCGTTCATACGCTCGCTACGAATCTGTACCTCTATCCACTCGCCGCGCTTGCTCATAAAAGTGGCGTGCAGGGCGCGGTAGCCGTTGGCGCGTGGCTTGTTCAGCCAGTCGCGCAGACGGTCGGGGTGTGCGTCGTAGATGCGTGTGATGGCATTGTATATCTTGAAGCACTCGTTGTTCTCGTCCTCGATGTCTTTCGGGGTGAATATTATTCTTACGGCAAGAATATCGTATATATCTTCGAAGGCGACGTGTTTCTTCTGCATCTTGTTCCAGATGGAGTAGGGCGATTTCACTCGGCCTATGATGTAGAATTTGCATCCCATCTTTTCGAGGCTTTGGCAGATAGGGGTGGTGAACTCGGAGTATAGTACGTCGCGCTCTTGCTGCGTTTTTTCTATCTTCTTCTCTATCTTGGCATACTCCTCGGGGTGCTCGTAGCGGAAGCTGAGGTTCTCGAGCTCGGTCTTTATTTTGCTTAGTCCCAGGCGGTAGGCGATGGGGGCATAAATGTAGAGTGTCTCGCCGGCAATCTTGTACTGTTTGTTTACGGGCATAAACTCCAGTGTGCGCATATTGTGCAGACGGTCGGCAATCTTGATGAGTATGACGCGAATATCTTCGCTCATCGTCAGCAGCAGTTTCTTAAAATTCTCGGCCTGCTCCGATGCTTGCATTCCGAATACGCCGCCCGAGATTTTTGTCAGTCCGTCGACAATCATCGCTATCTTTTCGCCAAAGAGGTTGCGTATGTCCTCGACGGTGTAGTCGGTGTCCTCGACAACGTCGTGCAGCAGGGCAGCGCATATAGATGTAGAGCCGAGGCCAATCTCGGCACATACTATGCGGGCTACGGCGAGGGGGTGCATAATATATGGCTCACCGCTGTGACGGCGCACTCCTCTATGCGCCTGACGGGCAAAGTTGAATGCTTTTGTTATCAGCTCAACCTTTTTTCTGTGCTGCGATGCCAGATATATGTCCAGAATGTCCTGAAAGGCGGCGTTTATTGCTGCCTCTTCGTTCATTGTCTTTATCTCGTCGTCCTGTCCCATAGTCGTACTATTTATATATCTTCAGATAACGGCCTGCGCGTATGTTCGAGTTCTTCAGATTGTTCCACTTTTTCAGCTGTGACACCTTCACTCGGTATTTACGTGCTATGCTGCCGAGGTTCTCACCACTGCGTATCTTATGTCTTATAACGCCTCCGCTTCCCCATTCGTTGTTCTGCTTTGCCTCTTTCAGCATCTTGTCGACCTTGTCTTTGGGGAAGTATTTCTCCTCGTTGTGAATGTATATCGAATCGCCGACGCCAATGAAACGTGTTATTGTCTCGTTGGTAAGGCGGATAACGCAGGGTTCGTTCTCGCCGGGGATTATGTCGCGGACATACTGAGGGTTTATCGCTCGTATCTCCTCTAACGGAACGTTGCACATATCGGCTATCTGCGCAAAGTGCAGGTTGCGTGTGATGTGCAGTGTGTCGGTGGTTATTGGCACATTAGGCTCCATAGGGCATATTCCGTGCTCCTCGTGGTAGGTCATAATGTAGTTTGCTGCAATAAATGCAGGCACGTAGCCGCGTGTCTCCTTGGGGAGGTATCGGTATATTCCCCAGAAATCCTTCTTCCCCGAGCGCAGAATGGCTTTCTTCACTCGTCCGGGGCCGCAGTTATATGCTGCCAATGCAAGGTCCCAACTGCCGAAGGTGTTGTAGAGGTCACGCAGATAGCGCATAGCGGCATCTGTCGATTTTATCGGGTCGAAGCGCTCCTCGATGTAGTTGTTCGACTTTAGACCATATAGCTTACTTGTTCCGAACATAAACTGCCACAATCCCTTTGCTCCTGCGGGCGATACGGCTTTTGGTTTCATTGCCGACTCTACTATGGGCAGGTATTTCAGCTCGTGGGGCATATTGTATCGGTCTATCGCCTCTTCAATTATAGGCATATAGAAATGCGATATTCCAAGCGCGTATGATACAAGCGAGCGGTTTTTTGTCGAGTAACGGTCGATGTATTGTCTCACCACGCTGTTGTAGGGCATATTCATTATAGCGGGCATTACATAGAGACGATGCGCATACACTGAGTCACTGAATATGCGTGGACTTACGTCGCGTGAGTCGCAGTCGAGGCTTTTTAGCAGGTTACGTGCATACCAGCTGTTGAGCAGGCTGTCGATATTCATTGACATACCAACGGGGAGGTCGAACACAACGCTGTCCTCGTCCATAATAACACCGTCTAATGCCGCACGTGGAATGTTGTAGTCGATGGCGCTGCTGTCTGTTACAATGAACAGCTCCAGATTGTCAATGATATTCTCTTCCTCGTCGCACTCGTCGATATTCTCATCGGTGACGATAGTGTCCGATGCAGTTTCGTCATTGTACTCCTGTGCCCAAAGCGAGCAACAGAGCAGCATACATATTGTTAAAAGTGTAAATTTTCTTGGTATATAACGTAGCATAGTTCTTTTTGTTCATATAGTATTTTGTCTGCCCTTTATAGATAAGGGGGCGAGTCATCACCGGCTTTGTCAGAAAGTGATGTTACAGTTCAGTCCATAGAAATTGCTGCTTCTTGTGTCGCTTGGTATGAACTGAGGATTAACCGTCAGGTTGATGTCGTCGCTTATGTCGAAACTCGATAGCTGTGCATCGACGTATGCATCTATTATCGAGAGGGCATATACGGCGGCAAAGGCAAAGACACTAAGGTCGCGCCAACGACGGTAACGGTCTTTACGCTTTTTGAATACCTCTTTAAGGTAGTCCTTGTTGCTCTCGAAATCGTACCCGGGACGGAAGAAATCCTCGTACGAGTTTGTATTGGGGTCGGTATCCATAATATCGAGGTAGGCTTGGCGGTAGTCTTTATACATCTGTCCGTTCCAGTTATAGGCATAGAGACATCCTATGAATCCGCCGTATACAATAGGCAGTTTCCAATATTTGCGGTTGTATATCTGTCCCGCTCCGGGGAATACTACTGCCAGCCACGTCGCCTTTTGCGGGTCGGGGACGAAGCGAGGCCTCATTGGTGCTGCCAATGGTTGATTGCGCTTCATAGATACTCGGCTGCTGTCGGCTGCGAGGTCGGCCTGTACCTCTTTGTAGGTTTTGTCGATGAGAATCGAGTCTTTGTGCATCTCTATTTTAATGAGTGAGTCCTGGCGCGTTGCAATTATGCTGTCGCTGCTTTGTGCCGCAGCATCAGTTGCTGTAAACAGTATAAGTGTTACTGCTACAGTCAGGCAATAGCGAATTTGTGTGAACGACGCCAATATCTGTTTTAACCTACTCATTGCTGTGCATTTAGTTTATCGAATATGGCAATAATGCGTTCAAGCTCCTGCTCGTTCTTGAACTTTATGCTTATCTTTCCTGTGCCCTTTGCATTGCAGGTGAGCTGTACGGGTGTCTGGAAAAATTGTGTCAGCTGTCTCTTCAGCTGATGGAACTCGGCTCCCTGTTTGTTTGCGCTATCGGCTTTAGGGGTGTCGCCTTCGGTGGCTGCCTCGCTGTTGTTGCTTTTCTTCTCGCGTACAATCTCTTCGACCTGACGTACCGAGTAGTTCTTCTGCTGTATCTCCTTGAATAGTGCAATCTGCTCCGAGGGGCTGTCGAGAGAGAGTAGGGCGCGGGCGTGTCCCATATCAATGCTTTTCTCTTTCAGTGCCATCTGTATTGCGGCAGGCAGGCGCAGCAGACGCAGGAAATTGGCTACTGTGGCGCGTCCTTTTCCTACGCGTTTGCTCAGTTGCTCTTGCGATAGGTTATATTGCTCGATAAGCTGCTGATAGGCAAGCGCAATCTCCATCGAGTTGAGGTCTTCGCGCTGAATATTCTCTATGAGTGCCATCTCCATTGTGTTCTCGTCGCTTGCCTCTAAGATATATGCAGGAATTGTCTCTTTACCTGCCATCTGCGATGCGCGGAAACGTCGCTCTCCTGCGATAATCTGGTATTTCTCGTCGCCTACTTTGCGCAGTGTGATAGGCTGTATAACACCAATCTCGGCAATGGAGTCGGCAAGCTCTTGCAGCGACTCTTTGTCAAATTCGCGACGTGGCTGGTTGGGATTGGCCTCGATTTGTGCCAACTCAATCTCGCCTATCGACGACGAACCCGATGTGCGCACAGCTTCGGTCGAGATTAGAGCATCCAATCCTCGTCCCAATCCTTGTCCTAAAGTGAATTTTTTATTAGATGCCATATATCTGTTTGTTATTTACGGTTTATAATCTCTTGTGCCAAAGAGAGATAGTTTTTTGCTCCTGTCGAATCGGCATCGTAAAGGATAACAGGTATTCCCATACTTGGTGCTTCGCCCAAACGGGTGTTGCGCAGTATCACAGTTTCGAATACAAGCTCGCGGAAGTGCTTTTTTACCTCGTTGTATACCTGGTTGCTCAGTCTGAGGCGCGAGTTGAACATTGTCAGCAGAAAACCCTCGATGTCGAGCTTGGGGTTAAGGTTCGACTTTATTATCTTTATGGTGTTCAACAGTTTACTGATTCCCTCGAGCGCAAAATACTCACACTGAACGGGTATTATAACCGAGTCGGCAGCAGTGAGTGAGTTCACTGTTATAAGACCAAGCGAGGGCGAGCAGTCGATGAGTATATAGTCGTACTTGTCTTTCAATGGTGCCAATGCCTCACGCATAATCTTCTCGCGGTTGGGCAGGTCGAGCATCTCAATCTCGGCACCTACAAGGTCGATGTGCGAGGGGATAATGTCGAGCCCCTCGATACAGGTGTTATGTATCGCCTCGGCGGGTGCCGATTTGTTTATAAGACATTCATATATAGAGCACTCAATCTCGCGTATGTCAATTCCAAGACCCGATGAGGCGTTTGCCTGTGGGTCGGCATCAATTACCAATACTTTCTTCTCGTATGTGGCAAGCGATGCTGCAAGGTTAATTGCGGTGGTTGTCTTGCCTACTCCTCCCTTTTGGTTGGCTAATGCTATTACTTTTCCCATATCTTTTAACATTCTAAAGTAGTTATATAACAAACGGGCAGTGTCGGGACTCGTTTCTCCTTAATATTGTGTGTTGCCGATAATTCGCAAACATCTTTCTCACTAACCGATACTGCTATTATGTCTGTTTGTGTTGTTTTCAACTGCAATGATAGTGCCAACGAGCGAGAATATAAAGTTCACTTTATAGTTTCGCAGCGAGTGCCGCCTATCTTCGCGAAATTCAATTGCAATGATAGTGCCAACGAGCGAGATTATAAAGCTTGTTTTATATTTCGCAGCGAGTGTCGCCTATCTTCGCAATTTTCAATTGCAAAGGTAAGGAAAAAAATATATACAATACTCTTATTTTTTGTTAACTTATTAACAACCGCGTATCTATGTCTCTTTTAAAGCATTATAGCAGCGCCGCGGCGCTGCTATAATGCTTTAAGATCTCAAAGGCATTGATGTTATTTCTTGCCTTTCTTTGTCTCTACCTTTTTTATAATCTCGAATACATAGCTTGTCGAGCGCGAGAGGCTGCTGTCCTGAATGATGTTGGCGCCCTCTCGGTTCCAGAAGTGTATGCCCGAGTCTTGTGTTGTCTGAATAGAGAACTTACCGTCCATCATAAGAATGAGGTAGGTGTTCCACGATGCAAGGTAGTTGTTTGCACCGAATTTGCCATACTCGTTTACATAGCGTCCGTCGAGGTTGCTTGTGAGTTTGTAGAAGTTCATTCCCTCGGGGTCTTTGGTGAATTTCCACTCGTTGGCTTTCTCGGGTGTTGCTGTCTTTGTAAATACAACAGCCTTGCCGTCGTTTGTGAGGTAGCTGTCGCCACACTTAATGTAGTATACAGCCTCCTCCTCGATGAGGCTCTCCTCCTTTGCACCGGCGATAGGCTCAAGGTCGAAGATAAACCGCTCGGGTACCAATTTATTGTCACCCTGTTGAACCTTGCTGTCGTCGGCCGACCAGAATTTGTTTCCTGCATTTCCTGCATTCTGTATGCAGTATTTACCATTTGCAAGACGCATAATGTTGAATGTGTGCCAAGATGCGTCGTAGGGGTTGCTGCTGCCTGCGCTGAAACGACCATACTCGTTAAGGTAACGGCTATCCTCGGCATTTACAATTTTATAACGTCCTGTCTGAGGGTCGAGAGTGATGTGCCACTCCTGACGCTGGGGACGTACGTCGTCGCGCTTTTCGACCCATTCGGGAGTGCTGCGCGCTACGTTGGGTGTGCTGTTTGTCAGATATTTGCCGTTGTACTTGATGAAATATGTACCATTCTCGACCTCCTGTGCAGGGAATACATCAATGCGGTAGTCGTAGCGACTCTTGTAGATGTTGATTAGTTGCGATACAGTGCTCTTGAGGAAGGGCGATACGTGTACCATAGCCACCTCGGGCTTTGCCCATTTGAGTGAACCTTCGAAGTCGCGTGAACGCAGTTTCTCTTGTGCTGCTGTCAGCTCCTGATACTTAAGATAGCTGTTTACAAATGCCTCGGGGTTCTTGTCGCTTAGTGCATCGAACATATCCATAAGATGGTTACCACGCACTCCAACCATTTGCATACATACAAGCCAAGGCTTAATTTCGGCGATAAGCTCGGGAGCCTCGTCGGTTGTCTGCAATGTCTTTGCAACATTTACAAACTTATCCATCTGAGCGCGTACTGCTGCTACGGCTGCTGTAGTGTCTTTGGCTGCTAATTTTTGCTCGAACATTGCCTTTGCCTTTACAAATTCGGGCGACTCATCGGTACGGCGCAATCCGTGTACTGTAGAGCCCAGGTCGACATTATTCTCGCAGAAGAAGTGGAAAGCCTCGCGGTTACGTGGCATAAGGTACTCGATAGCCTGCTCCCACGATGCGTTAGCGTCGTAGGCCTCCATATTCCAGCAGTAGTCGCCAATACTAAAGAGTGACAGTTTGGATGCCATTGCATACTCCATAGGGTTAGAGGTGAATCCTCCGAGTGTTTCGGCAATGTCGGTACCGTTGCCCCAGGTGGGCCCCATCAGCATACGGTTGATGCAGTAGTCGGTAACAGGGTAGTTGAGCCAGATATATGCTTTGCGACTTATCTGCTTGTTAATCCACTCCATATCGTTCATCTCAATCATATCGACAACGCTGTTGCCTGTCCACATAATGCGCACGCTCTCGTCCATCTTGGTACCAAGCACATTCAGATAATCGCCGCTTGTCCAGCCTTTGTTATACTGTGTGGGGCAAATGATAAGGGGGTTGACGTCGTCGTAGCACTTGTTAAGCTCCTCGACAATATAGTTCATAAGACCTGCCTGCTTGTCGGCCTTTGTACCCTCGCCCCATATATCGTCAAAGAATACGGCAAAGGTGCGTATACCAAGGTCGTACATCTTCTTTAGTTTGTTAACGATGTTTACGCTGTCGGCATTGTTCCATTTGATATCTACTCCCGGGTGGATAGCCCAGATGAAGTCAACCTTATTGGCCTTTGCTGCTGCTGCATACTCGGCAATCTTGTTGCCAAGCTCCCGGGGATAGGGCTCGCGCCACAGCTGCTTGTGGTACACGTCGTCTTTGGGACCGTAGATATATACGTTCATCTTCTGACGGCCGAAGAATTTGAAAAGGTCCATACGGTCGCTCTCGCTGTAGGGGTTGCCGTAGTATCCCTCTACAAGACCGCGCTCGCTTATGCTGGGGTAGTCGGTTACGGTTACATTCATTACTTGGGGCTGTGAAGCAATCTGAAGGAATGTCTGTACTCCGTAGTAGGTACCGCGCTCGTCGTTTCCGGCGATTACAACTTTATTGCCGTTGATGCTCAGATAGTAACCCTCGCTCTTTTGTGGGATGAGTTCTTTGTATTTCTTTACTGCCTTGTCGCCACGCTCGCCGATGATAATCTGAACGCCGCCTTTCTCGGTCCCGAAATGTGCTTTGAGCAGGGCGACAGCGTCGACGTCGGCTTTGTCGGCTCCTTTCAATTTAAAGTCGGTCGTCTTGTCAAATGCTTTCTCGATTCCCCATTTAATATCTCGGGGCTTTGGGTTAATGTCGATGCTCTGGGCTGCAGCAGACATTGTAAAGAGCGCCAAAAAGGCGCAACTTGCGATTTTCTTAAATAATTTCATAAGTATTGATTTATATTGTTTATCTAATGGTGAAGTAACCCCGTAATACGGGAAATTACAAAAATCGTCGTAAATTTAAGTAAATGTAATGAATATTACAAATTTTATAAATAATAACATTTTATAATACTCTATATCATTCTAATCGATTTACTTTTTTAGTATCTTCGCAACGTAAACGATGATTTTAAAAACGTAGAATATGAAAAACGAAAGACCTCTTATATTGGTCTCAAACGACGATGGTTACCTTGCAAAAGGTATCAATGTACTGATGCGCACTCTTATGGAATTTGGCGACATATTAGTGGTAGCGCCACATACGGGTCGCTCGGGTAAAGGTTGCTCAATAACAAGTGAGGTTCCAATCAAAGTAGAACCGGTTACAAATGAACCGGGGCTTAAGGTTTATAGTTGCACAGGCACACCCTGCGACTGCGTTAAAGCAGCGTTTTATAGTATGATGCGTAAGCCCGACCTTGTTATTGGTGGAATAAATCACGGCGACAATTCGGCTGTTAATGCACACTATTCGGGCACAATGGGGGTTGTTATCGAGGGGTGTATGAAAGGTGTCCCCTCTATTGCATTCTCTTTGTGCTCGCACGACGAAGATGCCGATTTTTCGCCCACACTGCCATATATACGAAAAATTGTAGCTACTGTGCTTGAAAAAGGTTTGCCTAAGGGTAGTTGCCTTAACGTAAACTTTCCCAACACACCATCGTACAAAGGAATTAAAATCTGTCGTCAGGCTGTTGGTCAATGGGTAAACGAATGGGAAATGTTCGACAATCCACGCGGCGAAGGAAAGTGGCTTTGTCTCACCGGCGAATTCGACGTAGAAGAGACGAGCATCGAGGCCGACCGCGTAGCATTAGATAACAATTACGTAACAATTACTCCAACAACAATAGATCTCACCGACTACAAGTTGCTTGACGAGATGCAACAGTGGGGACTTTAATACATAACGATTATTCTATGAAATACTATCTTATAGTGGGCGAGGCCTCGGGCGACCTGCACGCTTCGAACCTTATGAGAGCGATAAAGAAGGTGGATGAGGCTGCCGAGTTCCGTTTCTTTGGCGGCGACCTTATGTCGGCGGTTGGCGGCGAGCGCGTAAAGCACTATCGCGACCTTGCTTATATGGGCTTTATCCCTGTGTTGCTGCATCTGAGAACAATATTCAGCAATATGAGCCGATGCAAGCGCGACATCCTCTCTTGGCGTCCCGATGCGCTTATCCTTGTCGATTATCCCGGGTTCAATATGTCCATTGCCGAGTATGTAAACAGGGACAGCGATATTCCAATATACTACTATATATCGCCAAAAATATGGGCGTGGAAAGAGTATCGCATAAAGAATATAAAGCGCGATGTCGATGAACTCTTCTCTATTCTCCCATTCGAGGTTGAGTTCTTTGCAGGACATAACTATAAGATACGCTATATAGGTAATCCCTGTGTCGATGCGGTAGATGCTTTTTTAAAGTCGGATAATGAGACCGACGAAGAGTTCCGCGCGGCAACCAATCTGCCCGAGAAACCAATCGTGGCGCTATTGGCCGGTAGCCGTAAACAGGAAATTAAGGCCAATCTTCCGCTGATGTTGCAGGCGATGAAGGAGTATCCGCAGTATCAACCTGTTATAGCCGGTGCACCGGGAATAGACAAGGATTTTTACGCGCCTTATCTTGCCGAGGGTGCGCGCATACTTTATGGCAGCACCTACCGTCTGCTTAAACACTCCCACGCTGCGCTTGTTACCTCGGGAACGGCCACTCTGGAGACGGCGCTTTTCCGCGTTCCTCAGGTTGTTTGTTATGCCACCCCTATGGCAAAGCTCTATTCGTGGCTTAAGAAGCATTTCCTGAAAGTGAAATTCGTCTCTCTTGTGAATCTGATCGCAGGTAGTGAGGTGGTGCGCGAACTTGTTGCTGCTGATATGACGCTCGATAATGTTAAAAGCGAGATTGGCAAACTGTTGCCCGAGGACTCTCCTCGGCGTCTGACGATGCTCGAAGAGTACGACCGTGTGATTGGTATCTTAGGCGAGGCGGGAGCCTCGGAACGTGCCGCCGATATTATGGTACGTCTTTTGCAGTCGAAAAAATAGTAAATAGGTTGCAGTCTGCAATAATGGAATAAATAAAAGAAACACATCGAAGAGCTCTTCGATGTGTTTCTTTTGTGCGTAAATATTTGGTATTACAACAGATATAGCAATAGAACAACGCAGGGCGTTGCAAGGATGCAGCTGTCGAAGCGGTCGAGGATGCCACCGTGACCGGGGAGTATGTTACCCGAATCCTTAATCTTCATTTCGCGCTTCATACACGACTCTATGAGGTCGCCCAAAGTACCTGCTGCGACAACAGTTGCTGCCATAGCAATCCACTGCCAGGTATTAAGAACGTCGAAGAAGAGTGACATTACATATCCTGCTATGATGGCTGTAACAGCACCGCCAAAGAAACCCTCCCACGATTTTTTAGGCGAGATTCTCTCGAACATCTTGTTCTTGCCAATCATACTGCCCACACAGTAGGCACCGGTATCGTTGCTCCAAAGGAAAATGAATACAGCAAGCGGCAGTACGTAGCTGTAGGTTCCGCTGTATGTTGCCAAAATGTTCAGCATAGCAAAGGGTAGCGCAGCATAAATCTGCGACAGACAGAAATAGGCATAATTATCGAGCGCACCACCTTCCTTGCGATAGAGTTCACGTATGAACATATAAGCGCAAAGAGCAATGTAGGGTACAAGGATTACAGCGGGCTTGTCTAGCTCGTAATTTGTATATGCGAACAGAATGAAAAAGAGATACATTCCACCCATTATGGCAAGAAGGGTGCTGAAAGTAGTCTTTTTATACTGGCGGACGAGGTTGCAAAACTCGTTTACAGCCAATCCCGATACAATGGCAAAGAGTATGCCAAACGAAATGTTGCTGTATAGCATTGCTGCTATCAGTACACCTACAAAAACGATGCCTGTAACACCGCGCACAATAAGTGATTTCATAGTTCTATATTTTTAAATACTTCTACTAAATAAAGTCAGATGCTGTCTCTTTATTACTCTCTTCACCGGCGAAAATCTCCTCGCTGCGTGATGTCCAGGGACGCTTACCGAAAATCTTCTCTACATCCTCGGCAAAGATAACCTCGCGGTCGATGAGCAACTGTGCTAGCTGTGCGTGTCCCTCGCGGTGCTCGGTGAGTATACGCTTGGCGCGCTCGTACTGGTTGTTTATCAGTTCCTTTACCTCGTTGTCGATGAGCTCGGCTGTACGTTCGCTATAAGGACGCTGGAACGAATACTCGCTGTTATTATAGTAGCATAGGTTTGGCAGTTTGTCGCTCATTCCTGCGTATGCTATCATTCCGTATGCCTGCTTGGTTACACGCTCGAGGTCGTTCATTGCGCCTGTCGAAATGTGACCGACGAACAGTTCCTCGGCTGCGCGTCCTCCAAGTATGGCGCACATCTCGTCCAACATTTGCTCTTTTGTGGTTATCTGACGCTCCTCGGGCAGATACCAGGCGGCACCCAATGCTCGTCCGCGTGGAACGATGGTTACCTTTATGAGGGGGTTGGCGTGCTCGAGGAACCACGATAGGGTAGCGTGTCCCGCCTCGTGCAGCGCTATCGTCTGTTTCTCTTTGGCTGTCATTACCTTGGTCTTTTTTTCAAGACCGCCGATGATGCGGTCTACTGCATCCAGAAAATCCTGCTTGTCTACTGCATTCTTCTTCTGTCGGGCTGCTATCAGTGCAGCCTCGTTGCAGACGTTGGCAATGTCGGCACCCGAGAATCCCGGTGTCTGACGTGCAAGAAGGTCAATATCTACCGACTCGTCAAGTTTTAAGGGGCGCAGATGTACTTTAAATACCTCTTTGCGCTCGTTAAGGTCGGGTAGGTCGACGTGTATCTGGCGGTCGAAACGACCTGCGCGCAGCAGTGCCTTATCAAGAATATCGGCACGGTTGGTTGCTGCCATCACAATGATACCGCTGTTTGTGCCAAATCCATCCATCTCGGTAAGCAACTGGTTAAGGGTGTTCTCGCGTTCGTCGTTGCCACCCATCGAGGGGTTCTTGCCACGTGCGCGTCCCACAGCATCAATCTCGTCGATAAATATAATACAGGGTGCTTTTTCCTTTGCCTGTTTAAAGAGGTCGCGCACACGCGATGCGCCCACGCCAACAAACATCTCTACAAAGTCCGAACCCGAGAGCGAGAAGAAAGGAACATCGGCCTCGCCTGCCACAGCCTTTGCCAAAAGTGTCTTACCTGTTCCCGGAGGCCCTACCAACAATGCGCCCTTAGGAATCTTTCCTCCAAGGTCGGTATAACGTTTGGGGCTACGTAAAAAGTCGACAATTTCCTGTACCTCCTGTTTTGCTCCCTCCTGTCCTGCTACGTCCTTGAATGTTATGCGGTTCTTGTCATCCTTCTCGAATAGCTTAGCCTGAGATTTTCCAACGCTGAATACGCCACCACCGGCACCGCCTCCACCACTCATACGTCGCATAAGGAATATCCATATTCCAATGAAGAAAACCAGTGGCAGTATGTTTACAAGGAAACCATTCCAGAATTGGGGCTTCTCTTTATAGCGCACATCGCCGATAAAATGTCCCTCGGCCTTTTGTTGGTCGATGAACTCCTCGAACTTCTCAACCGAGCCTATTCGTGTGTGTATAACAGGACGCTCGGTTATCGACTCGGGTATGCGGTCGAAAATGTGCTTTGCCGAGTCGGGTATTATATATGCCTCAATCTCGTTGTTATCGAATACAACAAGTTCGTTTACATATCCTTTGCTGACATATTCGGTAAGTTCGGAATATGTCGCCTCTTTACTCATACTGCCTATGTCGTCCCCGAACATATAAATGAACATCAACGCGGCTGCTGTTACTATGTAGAACCACGTGAAGTTTATGCGGGGCATCTTATTTTTTCTGTTGTCGTTTGCCATAAATTAAAATCTCGCTTAGTCAAGGTCGGGTATTTCGGTTAATTTTGCATCAGCCCAAAGGTGCTCAATGTCATAGAACGTACGCACGTCGGGCAGAAAAATGTGTACCAACACTTCGCCGTAGTCCATTGCTACCCATTGTGAATTGCGTTGTCCGTCTACTGCAAAGGGCTTGTAACCACACTTCTCGGTTAGCTCGTCCCAAATAGAATCGGTGATTGCGCTCACCTGTGTAGGTGAGTTTCCTTGACATATAACAAAATAATCGCATAAAGAGCTACCCAATCCTGTCAGATTTGCTATAACTATGCTTTTACCCTTTTTCTCCTGTATTGCGTCGATAATGTACTTTATAAGTTCTTCGTTACTTAAATTTTTTCTTGGCATATATGCTCTGTTTTTTTGTTTCTTACTCATCGAGGAGTGAAAATCTACTACACCTCTTATAATTTTCTGCGAAGATAGGCAGATTTATCCTCATTTCCCGTAGTATTGCAATAAATTTTAAATTTTTTATGAAAAAAAGTCGGTTTTTTGTTTGATTGTAAAAAAAAAGCCGTATCTTTGCATCGCATTTAGGAATTGGGCGATGGTGTAATGGTAACACTACAGATTCTGGTCCTGTCATTCAAGGTTCGAGTCCTTGTCGCCCAACTTTGGTTAGCCACTCAACAGAGTGGCTAATTTTTTTGCAGTGATAAACCGGCCCGAGTCACATCATAAAATCATAAGGTGGTTCATTGGTGCGCCATAGAAAAATTAGTAAAATGGTAGATGTTTTTTGGATTAAGTGCGAGGATGTTTGAGCGAAGCGAGTTCCGCAGCACCCAAAAAACATCGTGAGCACTTTACGTTAAGATTTTTTGTGCTTGTAGGGGCGATTTTTAATCGCCCGAAATGTTGCACGAAAAGTAGGAGAAAAATAACAATGAAAGGTTGAATTTAGCAAACAAGCCTAAATGAGAGACTGAAAAAGTTTTACCGGACACTTCTATGTTGCTTTCCAAATAATAAGACTATATTTATTGTTTATTAACCATTTATTATCAAACAATTAATCGATTTCTAATAATTTAATGTTTTTGAAGAGGCAATATCTATCCTCTCAACGTGTTTACGCT
>JAGBBX010000033.1 GCA_017938245.1 Bacteroidaceae bacterium | reverse complement strand
TAGCAGTTGTTGTGGTTACGCTCACGGCTTGGCGCACGGTAAACCGTAACCCTATTGAGGTGCTTAACAAGGGATAAGGACAGATGTCTGTAAAAGGGTAATGAATATATAAACAGAAAAAACACAAAAGTAATGAAAAATGTATTACAAAATTTTTGGATAACACTGCGTGCGCAACGTCTCTCGTCGTTGCTGAATATAGTAGGACTTGCGATAGCATTCGCTGCCACCTATACAATGTTTGTGCAGATAAACTATGACTTCTGCTATAATAGTGACATAAAAGATGCCGACCGACTTTTTCGCGTCGAACATAAGCTAATAGGTTTTGAGGATTGGACTTATATTCTGGCGACTCCGTTGGCAAGGATTATGGTAACGGATAACCCCACTGTAGAGGGATACCATTTCGGGTATCTTCACAACCGTGATGTCGACCACACATTCGAGAAATTTCCTGATGAACCGCTTGTCCTTGTGGGTACCGAACTCTCAGAGAGCAGCATTGTTGCTTTGGGTGTTGAACTAATTGAGGGTGACTTTGAGCCGGTACTCAAACGTAGCGCAATGGCGTTCAGCCGTTCTGTGGCGCAGAAATACAATCTTGCGATTGGCGACCGCGTGTGCTGGGGAAAGGAGTATAAGGCACCGAACTCGCTCACCGTGGGGGCTATCTTTGAGGATTTACCAAAGAACAGCGACATTGCAGGGCTTGAGGCTTTCTATGGGCCGTACTACAACAAGATGGGAAGCAATGAATGGGGCGATTGGAACGACCCTCTGTATGTGCTTCTCAGAGATAAGAATGACGTCGATGCCTTCTTGCAACATACGCTTGCGCAGATTCTTTTGCTTGAGGATGTTGACCGCTTTAAAGAGATAAAAACACTCGACGACCTTAAAAAGGTGATGCGTCTGACGCCCTTTACAAAGACCTATTTTACTACCGATATGCGCCATTTCGACCTGAAAGTGGGTAATCGTGCAACAACGCTGACGATGCTTACTATTTCAGTTGTTACGTTGCTCATAGCTTTTATAAATTTCTTCAACTTCTTCGTGGCGCTTATTCCCAAACGAATACGTAGTATAAACACGCAGAAGATTTTGGGTGCGCAAGGTTACTCGCTTCGTGCAGGTATCTTTTTCGAGGCTGTCAGTCTGCTTCTTATAGCTCTTCTTGTCTCGCTGTTGCTTGTAAACCTTGTAGAGAAGAGTTTCTTTAGGGAGTTACTGTCGGTGTCGCTGTTTGCACCCGAGAATATGAATGTAGCACTGCTTGTCGTGGGGGTAGGTATATTGTTGGCTGTTTTTACAGCATCCTATCCTGCGTGGTATCTCACATCTTTTGCCCCTGCATTTGTGCTTAAAGGAAACTTTGGTGCTACAACCAAAGGCAAGGCTCTGCGTAATGCACTTATCGGTATGCAGTTTGTGCTGTCGTTTGTGTTTATCATCATTGCTGTTTTTGTTGCCGTACAGAACAGTTTTATGAAGAATCACGATATGGGATTCGACCGTGATTGTATTTTGCAGTATCCTGTATATAATGTCTATCCTCAGGGTTCTATCAATAGTGAGCAGCGTCAGACATTGCGCAATGCTCTTCTTACCTCGCCATATATCGAGGCTGTTACCTTTAGTGAGCGTGAAATTGTAGGCAATACTAAGAGTGGTTGGGGACGTGAATGGTCGAGTGGCGATAAGAACATTCAATTCAGAGTTTTGCCGGTTGAACCGGGCTTCCTAAAGACGATGGGGATTGCTGTTACCGAGGGTATTGACTCTAATGGCGATGAGGGGCTCTTTGTCTTTAACGCGGTTGCAAAAAAGAGGTACTCTATGGAGATTGGCGATAAGATAAAGGAGAGCGGACAGTGGATCGATGTGGCCGGGTTCTGCAACGATGTCAATGAACGCAGTATGCAGCACGCTGTGGAGCCGTTTGCCTTTTTTGTTCATCCCGGTGTAAAAATGTCTCTTTGTTACATAAGGGTGAAGAAAGGTTCCGACCTTGCGCAGGTGCAGCAACAAATAAGGGATATTACCGAAAAGTTGGGACGCAATGAGAGTATCGAGTATGAACCGCCACGCTTGCTCGATGAGATTATCGAGGAGGATTTTTACAAAAAGGAGAATGATCAGATGCTTATCATTGCTTGTGTCTCGGCAATTTCTATAATAATTTCGTTGTTGGGTGTCTTTGGGCTTGTCTTTTTCGAGACTGAGTACCGACAAAAGGAGATTGCTCTTCGTCGTGTGAACGGAGCATTGGTGGGAAGTATCCTGTGGCTATTTAACAGCCGTTTTGTAAAGGTACTGCTTGTATGCTTTGTTATTGCAGCTCCCATTGCAACATATTTTGTCAGCGAGTGGCTGAAGGAGTTCGCCTATAAAACTCCGCTGCATCTGTGGGTATATATGCTTGCATTTATAATTGTGGCACTGTTTACAATGCTTATTGTAGTCGCAAGTGCCTGGCGCACAGTAAATCGTAACCCTATTGAGGTTCTAAATAAAGGATAATTATTAACCGTTAAAAATAAAAATATTATGAAACTTAAAACTGAAAATTTAGAGAAGGTATTCCGTACCGAGTTGGTAGAGACTGTAGCATTGAATGGTGTCTCAATTGATGTTAATGAGGGTGAGTTTGTAGCTGTGATGGGTCCCTCGGGATGTGGTAAATCGACGCTGCTCAATATATTGGGCCTCTTGGATAATCCCACAGCAGGCAGCTATCAGATTGATGGGGTAGAGGTGGCGCATCTAAAGGAGAAGGAGCGCACACAGTATCGTCGCGGAAAGATTGGCTTTGTCTTTCAGTCGTTCAACCTCATAGAGGAGATGACTGTAGAGGAGAATATCGCCTTGCCGCTTACCTATCTGAAATACTCGGCGGCAGAGCGTAAAAAACTTGTCGATGAGGTGATGATGAACCTGAATATTGCGCATCGTGCAAAGCATTTCCCGAATCAGCTCTCGGGTGGTCAGCAGCAGCGTGTGGCGATAGCACGTGCGGTGGTTACAAAGCCGGGACTAATCCTTGCCGATGAGCCTACGGGTAACCTCGACTCAAAGAACGGTCGCGACGTAATGACTACGCTTAAGGAACTTAACGAGGCCGGAACAACTATTGTAATGGTTACCCACTCGCAGAAGGATGCGCAGTATGCCAACAGAGTGATTAACCTCTTCGACGGTCTTGTGGTAGATTCGCTGAAGGATAGAATGTAATAGCACTCGGTTATGAGGAATATTCTTAGGAATTTTAGAATCACGTTGCGCAGCTATCCGCTTGTTGTGGCACTCAACATCTGTGGGTTGGGTGTTGCAATGGCTGTGGCATATATGATTCTTGTGATGGTTCATCACGAACTGAGTTACAACTGTTCCATTAAGAATCACGAGAATATATCAGCGGTTTATATCGAGAAACAAAGGGGCGATTATCTTACAGGCGGACGTCTGCCCTATGGTATGTACGAGTATCTCAGGGTCTCGATGCCTATGGTGCGGCAGGCGGCCATAATTGATATGACGGGCGTGAATGCCAAAAGCAGAATCGAGGCCACAGACGACCCGCTCGACCTTAAGCGCAGCGCAATAACTTACTCGGCTTTAGAGATGTTCGGCTTCGAGATTGTCGACGGTAATTTCGAGGAGTTACGCGCGGCACGTACTGTGGCAGTGAGTGACGAGATAGCCAGCAGGTATAATCTTTCGATAGGCTCGCACATCTGTTTCAATGAGTGGTATTGGATTGATGAGGCACCGCCTTTTGTTCCCGAAAAGGCTTGGACGGTGGTAGCCATCTATCGCGATTTCCCCTCGAATAGCGACCTTGGCAAATTGGATATTGTGCATCTGTTGAACGGTAAAGGAGAAGAGATTAATTTTCTGGATTGGAATTACTCTGTATTTATTACTCTTAACGATGGCTGCTCGCCCGATGAATTTGAGGTTGTAGCGCGCAAGGCTTTTGAAGATTTTCTCGCTAAGCACGATATTCAGGCAGGAAATATAAAACGGTTCGAGGCTGTTCCGCTGGGTGAACTCTATTTCTCGATGTCTCAGCTGGAGTTTCCTCCGAGCATCTCAAGTGGCAACGTTGCGCTCACCTATACGCTGCTCTCTGTTGCCATTGCGCTCCTTTCTGTTGGGTTTATAAACTATCTGATATTTATAAATTCAATAGCGCCACGTCGTCTGCGCAGTGTAAACACACAGAAGATTATGGGCGCAGGGATTGCGGGGCTGCGATTGGGCTTTGTGATAGAGTCGGTGTTGATGATTCTTGGCGCTCTGTTTGTGGCGTATGTGGTTGTGCGTATGTTCGAAGCAAGCGAGTTTGCGTCGATGTTTCTGACGGATGTTACACCTGGCAAGCATCCGGGCATTGTTGCTCTGTTTGTGCTTTTGTCAATTATTGCAGCTGCGGGACTCTCGTTGTGGCCGTCCTATTATGTAACCTCTTTTGCACCGGCATTTGCACTGAAAGGCAGGGTGATGCAGACGAAGAGGGGGGCTGTGTGGCGCACTCTTCTTTTGGGACTGCAAATGGTTGTATCGTGTGTACTCATTATTGTATCGTCCTTTATATATGTGCAGATTTATAGCATTAAGAATGCCGATATGGGATTCGACCGCAAAAATCTGCTTTTTGTAGAGTTGGGCGAGAAGTATCCTTTGGGCAGTGCCTCGGCTTGCGATGAACTTGCCGCAAAATTGCGTACAGTTGATGGGGTGGTCGATGTTGCCTTCTCGGATAATGATGTTGTTGCACTTGGTGTGTGGGTAAAGAGAACCGAAATAAAAGGCGAACAACCCGATGGCGCCGAGCGTGTAATCAGCCTTAGACCTACATTTGTGTCGAGGAATTTCCTAGATGTGATGGGGATACCTATGGTCGAGAGTGAGCAGAATACCGACGCTGTACCCTATGCAATTATATTGAACAAGGCTGCAAAAGAGCGATACAAAATAACCTGTGATAATGTTATCCCTATCAACGCTACGGAGTGGAATATCGTGGGTTTTTGCGACGATTTTGTGTCGCGCCCGATGAATTCCGACGACCGAACGGCAATGGGCTTCTGCTTTTCGGATAGTGGTATGAATAAACTTTTTATAAGAATTAAGTCCGATTGCAATGTGGAACTTCTTGTGCCGATGATAAAAGAGGTAATTGCCTCTTATGATTCGAACACTAAGGCCGATGATATTGTCGTGGAACTTTATGATGAGAAATTAAAGGGATTCTATAAAAAGGAGGAGAAATCGGCGTATCAGGTGCTTGTGTTTACGCTTGTAGCCTGCTTGGTAGCATTGATTGGTCTCTTTGCCTCGGTGCTGTTCGAGGTGCGTTATATGGAGCGTGAGATTGCTCTGCGCAGGGTTAATGGCGCATACGTAGCCGATATTCTGCGTCTTGTGAGTATAAGGTATTTACGCATTGTGTCGGTGGCTTATCTGCTTGCCGTCCCTGTTGCCACATATTTTGTGGTAGAGTGGTTGCAAGGATTCGCCTACAAGACTCCTCTTTATTTGTGGGTCTATCTGCTTGCTTTTGCTTCGATAGCACTGCTTACGGTTGTTATTGTTGTGTCGAGTGCTTGGCGCACTGCAAATTATAACCCTGTCGAGGTTCTTAACAAGGATTAGAGCAATAAATTTTAAATAAAGGTAAAAACTATCCTGTTTCCTGCGGTGTAGAGTCTTTAGATTCTATGCGGCAGGAAATGTCATTATAAAGGTGGTGATGCGTTTTTGCGGGCTGCTATCAACGGTGAGTTCACCGCCGTGCAGCAGCATTATCTGTCGGCAGAGGCTGAGTCCTATTCCGCTGCCTTTCTCTTTTGTTGTATAGAAAGGTAGGAATATATCCTTTATGCGCTCGGGGGCAATGCCGCATCCGTTGTCGGTAATTGTTATAAAGGGTTGTTTGTCGCTTATGCTGGCGCGGATTACAATTTTTCCATCTTCGTAACCCTCTATTGCCTGCATTGCATTGCGCAGAAGATTACTCAGCAGCAGCTGCATCTGCACGGGGTCGGCTTTTATGCTGACATTAGTGCTTAGTATCTCTATACGGTTGCCGCAGGGTTCGCCTCGTAGTAGGTTACCTATGCTCTCAAACAGTTCTGTGGTGTTTATCGTTGTAAATGTTGGCTCGGGAAGGTGGGTCAGTGTGTGGTAAGAGTCGAGGAAGGATTTTAGATTGTGGCTTTGGCTGTTTATGATTTTCAGCCCCTCTTTTACATCGTCGCCACTAAGCTCGCAGGAGTGGTTTATATAGTGGTCGGTAAGTGATATTATAGGGGTTACGGTGTTGCGTATCTCGTGTGTCATTATGCGCAATATGCGGTCGTAATAATCTTTCTTGGTCTCAATCTCTACTTTATTGTTGTAGTATAGTTTTATTATATCATTCATCTGGCTATACATATCTCCCAGGGTACTGTTGCTGCTTTTAGGAAAGCGTATCATTCTCTCGCCGCAGCGCAGTGCGAGCAGAAAATATTGTACCTGTTCTATCGGGTAGCGTACAATCTTAAGCAGGCGGTATAATGTAAACAACAGAAGTGATATAAGCAGTATGCTTATTATCGTTGAACCATTGCTTATTATGCTTGCCGTTGAGGCTACCGATAGTGCTGTTATAGCTATTATGTGCAGGGTGGGGGATGATGCGTAACTCCTAAAGTCCATATTTTGCCATTTTATTATATAGTGTGCGACGTGATATTCCAAGCATCTTAGAGGCTCGCGAGACATTGTTCCCTGCGGCTGCCAATACTTCGGCAATCTGTTTCCGCTCTTTCTCTTCGAGGGTGTTTGTCTCGTTCAATGGTTGTTGGGCGGTGCGCTTCTCTATCGCTACAACTATTTTCTCTATCAGTTCGTCGTTGTTCCAGGGTTTTGTGATAAAATCGTCGCCACCCTTTTTCATTGATTCAACAGCCAGGTTTATATCGCCGAATGCAGTGATAAGTATCACTGCCGGGGCATTGTCGTTCTCTTTTATTCTCTGTAGCCAGAACAGTCCGTCGCTACCATCGAGTTTGCTGTTGTCGAAGTTCATATCAAGCAATACAGCATCTATGTTGCCGCCTGCAATGATTCCTTGTATCATCTTTGGGTCGGATATTGTGGCAACGCGCTCGAAATGTGCGCCAAGCACTACTTTCAGTGTCTGTAGCAGTGCTATGTTGTCGTCTATGACTACTATGTGATAATTGTATTTTCTCATTGCAGGGTGGGGAGGTTATACGATGTGAGGGCGACCTTTCTTGGCTCGCCCTCACTTTTTGCTTTATTCGTTATTGAATTTACTTGTCACTATGCTTATCGCTATCGGGTCTTTGCCTCCGCGCAGGCGTGCACTCGTCATTCCGTGATTGTGCGATACCGATATTGCATTGCCGAAGTTGTTGTCGGTGGTCTGTGTTATCGGTATAAGTACCACTTTATTCCAGTCGGGGTTTTTGTTTTCCCAATCGGGGTCGCTTTCTGTTCCCTTCTGATACTCGTCGGCAATGTAGTTTATCAGTCGCGATATATTGCTGAACTTATACTCGTTGCTGTTCTGTGTGAACGATGCGCTGTAGGATGTGATATTGTCGTAGAGCTTGTTCTTTAGGAAGAAGTCGTACATATCTTTCTTGCGCACCATTAGCAGTGTCTTTGGAACCGAGTAACTGAACTTGGCATCGTTGTTACTGTTATAGCGTGTAAAGACAATTTTTGCCGAGTTTAGTGTGTCGGTGCGCTCCATAATCTCGTTGATGGGGAGCTCTACCTCGGTGAAGATTCCGGCCGGGGTCTTTAGGTAGGTACAACTGTTGTCGTCGGCAAGCTCCTGTACGTTGCTGTTGTTGAACTTGTTTACCTGCAACACCTCTTTGGTCGATGAGAATGTGGCAATTCCCGATACAATGGAGTCTTTTGCACCGCTGCTGCCTTTTATGTAGTATTGGAACGATACGTTCAGACGTGCCATTGTAATGTAAAGCACTGTGCCGTCGCCCTGTGTGCTCTTTACATACAATCCTTTGAAGATGTTGTTTATAAACTCCTCGGAGTTCGAGAAGTTCTTCTTGCCAATGGAGTCGCCGTTTGCGTCGACCTCGTAATACTTATCCAGGAAACGCTTGCCGATGCTGTTGGGCAGGGTGATGGTGATATTACGTGTGTAGTCATCGCTCAGACGGATGCTGTCGGGGATGCTGCGGTCTACTGCGCAATAGCTCTTGGTGGCAATAGGGGTGTTATCCTCGTCGATGAACTCGGAGGGGTCGACATTGGTGTAGTAGGGCTTACCCTCTTCCAATGTGCGGTCGAGCTCATATACGCGACACTGCATTGTGTTAAGCGAGTCGCCAAAATAGGTGTTGTAAAAGAGTTTTAGCTCTACGCTTGTGGTGGTGTCACCAACAACGCCCTCGGCGGGGAAACCATAGTCCTCGACGCAGTTGAACTGCGCGATAAAGTCGGACGAGAATATAGATCCTGTCTCGGGGTCGGTATATCGTCCAAGATATACATTGCTTGTATTTGCCAAAATAGAGTCGTTGGCAAGGATTGAACGGCTCTTGGCAAATATTGTTACTGTGTCTATTGTTATCTTATCATTGTCGGGTACAATGCTGCCGCCTATTCCGGCTGTTTCATCATCGCATCCTGCAAATGCAAATAGTGAAAAAATTATTAATAGGAAATAAGGAAATTTTTTCATTATCGGTTTTTTACTGTTGTATTGTATCGTAGAAGTTGTTGCAAGCGGTGTTGAACTCCTCATCCGACAGTTTGGGAAGGATTGGCTTGCCCAACGACTGTGCATACTCGATAAGCGATGCGGGAATGTTATCGCCGTTTATTGTAATACCGTCGCTGTAGCGTATAGCCAGCTTTGCCAACTCTTCGTATGTGGTGGGCATAGGGGTGTCGCCAAGGAGTTCGGCGGTCATATCCTTATGCATCAGTTTCTGTATAAAACTCTCGGGGAATGGGGCGTCAAAAGCAAACTCGCTATCGTAGAGCGAGAAGATGACTTTTGAATCGCGGAACGAGGGCTCCTCGCTGTAAGAACTCTTAACATAGAGGGGAACAAGCGCCGAAATCCAACCGTGACAATGTACAATGTCGGGACACCAGCTCTGCTTTTTTACAGCCTCAAGAACACCGCGTGCAAAGAATATTGCGCGCTCGTCGTTATCGGGGTATTCAACACCTTTGTTGTCGCGTGTCATCTGACGGCTCAAGAAATAGTCGTCGTTCTCAATGAAATAGACCTGTATGCGTGCCGACTGCAACGATGCCACCTTGATAATCAACGGGTGGTCGGTCTCGTCGATGATAAGGTTCATTCCCGATAGGCGCTGAACCTCGTGAAGCTGGTTGCGACGATCGTTGATGATACCCCACTTGGGTGTGAATATACGAGCCTCTCGACCATTCTCTTGAATGGTTTGTGGCAGACTGCGACCTATGTTCGAAATTGTCGACGCAGGTACGAACGGTGTGATTTCTTGAGTAATAAATAAAATCCTGTTTGCTTTCATCTTAATGTTACGGCGAATGTAGTTTCGCGCGGGTGCAAAATTACTGAAATTTTGCTACATACGCAAATAGTTTCCTTTTTTTAAACGCTTTTAACCTGCTTTTATGACAAAAGTGCACTCTGTTTATGCTTTTTAACAAATGTATGATGGCGAAAATATTTTTTTGCAATTATTTCGTTATCTGCTCAAATGTTTGTTACTTTGCACTCCGAAACGTAAGGACTTTTGTGTCCGATAATTGATAAATTGTTGTAAATGAAAGTAATTCGTACAATCGGTGAGCTTAAAAATGAGCTCAACTCGTGCCGCGAGAATGGCAAAAGCATAGGCCTTGTGCCTACAATGGGTGCTTTGCACGCGGGACACGCCTCGCTTGTCGAGCGCTCAGTAAAAGAGAATGATGTAACTGTGGTGAGTATCTTTGTTAACCCTACACAGTTTAACGATAAAAATGATTTGATGAACTATCCGCGCGACCTCGATGCCGACTGCCGTCTGCTCGAGAAGGAGGGTGCTGCAATAGCGTTTGCCCCCGAGGTCGAGGAGATGTATCCCGAGCCCGATACCCGCAGCTTTAGTTTTTCTCCACTCGACGAGGTAATGGAGGGACCTTTCCGTCCCGGACATTTCAATGGTGTCGCGCAGATTGTGAGCAAACTGTTCTATGCTGTCGAACCCGACAGAGCCTATTTTGGCGAGAAGGATTTTCAGCAGTTGGCCATAATATGCGAGATGGTGCGTCAGTTGGAACTGAAAATAGAGATTGTCGGTTGTCCCATCGTGCGCGAAGAGGATGGTCTTGCAATGAGCAGCCGTAATATGCTTCTCACAGCCGAGGAACGTACACGTGCCCTTACTATATCTCGCACCCTCTTTGCAAGCCTCGATTATGCAAAGGAGCATACCTTGCAGCAGACAAAGGCTTTTGTCGAGGAGGCGATAAATGCAACCGAGGGTTTCCGCTTGGAGTACTATCAGATTGTAGACGGGCGCACTCTGCAACCCGTTGAGCAGTGGAGCGACAGCGATTATATTGTAGGATGCATAGCTCTTTTCTGCGGTAAAATAAGACTCATAGACAATATTAAATATAAGGAGGTAAGATAATGTTTCTGCATATTCTGAAATCTAAACTGCATTGCGTCACAGTAACCGAGGCTAACCTTAATTATATGGGTAGCATCACCATCGACGAGGATTTGATGGATGCAGTTGGTATTGTGGAGGGCGAGCAGGTACACGTCGTGAACAACAATAACGGCGAGCGCATCGTAACGTATGTTATCAAGGGCGAGCGCGCTTCGGGCGTAATCTGTCTTAATGGTGCTGCGGCACATAAATTTTCTCCCGGCGACGTTGCCATTATTATGGCATACGCTACAATGACTCCTGAGGAGGCCGCTACCTTTAAACCAAAGGTTCTTATCCCCGAAAAGGGTACCAACAAGATTATCTGAGTGTGAAGATAGTTTGACAGTGATAGCACGACTATCCTGTTTCTCAAATGAAATAAGTGTTTAAAAGACCCAAAGAGGCAGACACGTGTCTGCCTCTTTGGGTCTTTTAATATGCGACCAGATACTATTTATATAGAAATATTGTGTCCGATAAACTTTTTAATCGGCAAAAAAATATAGAAACATAAAAATTGGTCATTATTTCATTTGTTTCCAAAGAGAAACTCCGTTTTTTTGTAGATATATAGATACTAATAATAGTAAAATTTGGATGGCAAATGGTTCCTCAGTCGCACCATCTCGTGTATATGCACCCAAAAACATTATTAGTAATGCCACAATGGCAATAATAAATCCTATTCTCTTTTTTAAAAGCATCATTATGCATCCGATAGCTACTGGTAAAAAGAAGTAAAGTAGAAACTTGGAGTATTCATCAGGATTATTATATGATATTGAAGCGATAAATCCAGCACCATTAAATACTGCCATAATTAATATAATTATAAATGAAAGTATATTCATATATGTGTATTATATTTTTTTGTTTGTTTGAGACTTAATTCTAATTATTTAATTCATTTGAAAATGATATTTGCTCGTTTATGGCAAACGTTTGTATTGGCATTGTCTTATCAATCTCTTGTCTTAATAAACTTAAACTTAAATTATCAATTATATAATCTTTTATTACTCTTTTGACAGGTCTTCCTCCATATTCAGGCTTATAGCCTTTAATGGATAGTAATGCTATAACTGAATCATCAAAATTTATATTAATATTATTCTTGTTTAACTTATCTTTAAAGGCCGACAATTGGATTGTTACGATATGTTTAATATCCTCAGGTGTAAGAGGTAGAAACATTATAATGTCATCTATCCTATTCAAAAATTCAGGTGCCACACGCTGTTTCAGTTGCATAATCACCAAATTGGATGTTGCACTAATCTTCTCTTGGTTAATAGAACAACCTATTAAGTTCTGATTTATGATATCCTGTCCCATATTGGAAGTCATAACAATAATTGTATTTTTGAAATCTATGACCCTTCCTTGTCCATCTGTCATACGTCCATCATCGAGAACCTGCAGCAGGGTCTCAAACACTTTTGGATGTGCTTTTTCAATTTCATCAAAAAGTACGACACTATACGGCTTTCTTCTCACAGCCTCGGTCAACTGCCCACCTGCATCATAGCCTACATAGCCGGGAGGAGCACCAAATAGACGTGATACTGAATGCTCTTGCTGATATTCGCTCATATCAATCCTGATTATCATATCTCGGCTATTAAATAAATATCCGGCCAATGCTTTACATAGCTCTGTTTTTCCAACTCCTGTTGTTCCTAGAAATAGAAAAGTGCCAATAGGCTTTCCTGGGTCATTTAGTCCCAAACGATTCCTTCTGATTGCATCTGATACAGCTTTTACCGCAGACTCCTGACCTACTACTGAAGCGTGCAGTGCTTCTTCAATATGTAGTAATTTCTCATTGTCATCTTCAGTCATATTGGTCATTGGAATTCCAGTCCAGACAGTAACAACCTTCATAATATCCTTTTCATCTAGCGCTGTTTTTAATAATGAAGAAGAATTACTGTTAATTTCAGTTGTAATGCTATCAATTTGTGTTTTAATTGCAGTCTCTTGTCGCTGAAGTTCAACTGCATCAGCATAACGACCCTGTAGTTCGGCAGTTTCACGATTAATCGATAATCTTTGGAGCTGTGACATTAATTCTTGTAATATGTCAAGTGCTCTTCTCTCATTTTGCCATTTTGCATAAAGAACATTTTCTTGCTCCTTTAGATTTTCAATCTCCTGCTCAAGTTCCTGTATATTAGGCAGTGATGTACTTGAACCATCTTGAATGAGTGATTCCCGCTCAACTTCTTTATATCTGATTTGAGCTTTTAAAAGTTCAATATCATGAGGTAAGGAAGATTGGTTTATTCTCATATTTGAAGCAGCCTCATCTACAAGGTCTATCGCCTTATCCGGCAAGAAACGATTTGTAATGTATCTATGCGACAAATTTACTGCTGCAACAATAGCCTCATCTAGAATCTTAATATGATGATGATTCTCGAATCTGCTCTTAATACCTCTCATTATAGAAACTGCTGAGGCTATATCGGGCTCTTCTACATTAACCTTTTGGAAACGACGTTCAAAAGCTTTATCCTTCTCGATATATTGTCTATATTCATCAACCGTTGTTGCACCTATTATCTTCAATACACCTCGTGCCATCTCTGGCTTTAGAATGTTGGCTGCATCCATCGCTCCACCGGATTTGCCAGCTCCCATTAATAAGTGTATCTCATCTATGAATAGTATTACATTCGGGTCAGATTTAGCCTCTTCTATGACTTTCTTCAACCTATTTTCAAATTCTCCTTGCATTTGGGCTCCTGCAATAAGAGACGCTATATCTACACTAAAAAGCTTAAGTTCCTTAAGTTCTTGTGGAACTTCACCGCGTGTAATTCTATTGGCTAGTCCTTCTACTATTGCAGTTTTTCCGGTTCCAGGTTCACCTATAAGCACCGGATTGTTTTTTGTCTTTCTGGATATAATTTGAAGAATGCGTCTTATTTCTTCATCTCTTCCTATTACAGCCTCTATTTCTCCATTTTCGGCTGCAAGGATTAAATTTCTGCCATACTTATACAGATTTGGGATGTTCTCCTCGTCTACATTGTTAATTGAAGGCGATTCCGGTGTTCCGCTTCTAAACAGATGAACTGCTTGCCTCAACTTCTCCGAGTTTATTCCAAACTCAGTCATAATATCTTTAATGGGGTTATCAACCTCACCTAATGCCCAGAATATATACTCTAAGGCAACTACATTATTACCATCTGACAATGCCAAATCACACGACTTTTGTAAGACTTGCTGAAGAGACTGTGACAAATGATGTTCTTCTGAGGCACGATGCCTTATCATCCTCATAGAATTACTTACAGAAGTAAGAAATGAACCTTTATCAACATTCATATTGTTTAGCATAAATGGTATCATTTCATTACCTTCCTGCAATATCGCAACCATCATAAGTTGAGGTTCCACTTCTGCGTATTGGCATTGTTTGGTTAAAGAGAAAGCTTTAGATATAGCATCTCTCGATTTATTTGTAAATTTTGAATAATCGACTTCCATTAGAAAAATTAATAAGTTATCAATACTATTTTTTTTGACTGGTTTTATGTAAATTTAAACATCAACCACACAATCACACCAGTGATGATACCGCAATAAAAATCTACTGACCCCCAGAAACTTTCACCTTTATAGTTAAAATATGCATATACGCAACCCAAAACTATAGGGGCCACAAATTTTACAATTTGCCACATAATACGTTCAGATAGGCTTTCAGATTCTGAATTCTGACTATTGGGGTTACTTATTTTATCTTTAGACTTTTGCGAGGAGTCTTCCTCGAACTCCCCCGTTCTTTCATTATATTTGATTGCCATAATTATTGCTTTTTTAATATTTTCCTTGCAAACATTACGATTCGTTGTCACCTTTGACAATGATATATATCCAACCACCTACTGCAATAATATTACATAATATAATATCGGCAGAAGATTCAACATACCCCTCGGTTGTCAAAAAACCGAAAAAATTCATAAATAGCAACAAAGCTATTAATTTCACAAAAGCACCCATAAATTATATATTTTAAAAAATTATATTATTTATAAAATAGGTAAGCTATCTTACATAAAAAAACCAGATATACAATCCTAGAAAACTAGATCCAAGCACTCCCATCAAGAGCCCGTCATCACTATATGCACCAAGTATTAAACCGAATAACAGATTACATACTAATAAGGTTATCAGCAGACTCTTTATTGGACCGCTAATACCTTTTTTCTTATCAGATGTGTTTGTTTCTTTTTTATGTCCATAATTATTGCTTTGGGTAGAAACTTCCTCAAACTCCCCTGTTCTTTCATTATATTTGATTGCCATAATAAATATTTTTATGATTAGAGCCCTTCTGTCCATCCAGGATACGGACCATAAACGGTATTAATTGTATCTATCTTCTGGAAATCCTTATCATACCTATCAAGTATAATAAAATCATTGGTATCAGTATCATAGACCAGCTCCTCCATAGTATCATTATTCCTATAAATCCTAAACAAGTTGACAACCTGTCTCAACTTTACCGGGTTTATTCCATACTCGACCATAATATCCTTAACTGGGTTGTTAACCTCACCTAATGCCTGGAATATATACTCTAAAGCTACGTCGTCATTTCCATCTTGCTGTGCCAAATCACACGACTTTTGAAGGACGAGCCTGAGAGATTGTGACAAATGATGCTCTTGAGAGATACGATGACTTATTGAACTCATAGAATTACTTACAGAAGTAAGAAACGAATCTTTGTCAACATTCATCTCGTGTAGCATAAACGGTATCATATAGCGGCTCTCTTGTAATATTGCAACCAACATTACTTGAGGCTCTACTTCTGCATATTGACACCTCTTGGTCAAAGACAGTGCTCTTGATATCGCATTTTTCGATCTGTCTGTAAATTTTGAATAATCAATTTCCATAGATATTAATATTATAATAAAATTATCGACTCTGCTTCTAAGTATTCATTAAGACCTGATTGTACAAATATTCCTTATTGGTTCATTCATAATATTTAAGAAGATAAATGAACCTACGATTGTTGTAACTTACTATAATGACACAGCATTAATTCCCCTTTCTCATCTCTTAAATGCATTCCATTCCCTTGACAATATTTGAATACATCACAAGATTCACATTGTCCTGTTCTCATCCACTCGCGATTGCGATATAAATTGAAACGGTTATTCCATACATCCCAGAAATTATCGGTGTAAATATTCCCTTGTTTATAATCATTCCGAATACTCAAACATCCCGATATACCTCCGTCATTCAGAATAGATGCAACAGTAAGTCCTGCTCTACAAGAATAATAATAGTCGCGTACTTTCCCTTCATATTGTCCGAGATAACCTTCACATCCATATGACAAGATAATTTTACCCTCCTCGCGAGTTTTGACGATAAAGTCCATCAGTATATTAAACTCTTCATCAGAGAGTATCATTTCCTCGTTATCTCTTGCTCGTCCCATTGGGGTTATTGTAAAACATCTCCACCGTTTAACACCTGCATCTATTAGTAACTCTTTTATATCATTCAATGAATTAAAGTTCCTTTTATTAACGCAAGTAATAACATCCCAAACCAATCGAGGGGTATTTTTTATACAAACCAAAGCATTGTATGCTCTGTCAAAACTATTTGCGTTATTCCGAAGCCAGTTGTGTTCCTCTTTTGTTCCATCAATATCTATGGATATTGAGCGAAGTCCCGATTTCATTAATTCCTTCATCAAAGAAGCATCTAACAAATATCCATTCGTCACTGTTCCCCAGAAAAATCCTTTATCAGTTATTGCTCTACCACATTCCAAAATATCACTCCTGACTAACGGCTCTCCTCCAACCGTATTTACCATTGTCGGCTGATTAGGTTGATTTAGTTTAATCATATCTAATACAGGCAGAAAATCTGCTAATGGCATTTCGTTAGTTCTAGATTCTTTCTTGCAATCGCTCCCGCAATGAAGGCAAGATAAATTACAGTTAAGAGTACATTCCCAAAAGAGTTGCCTTAATGGATGCAATCTTTTTAGTTTCTCGGTATCTAAAAATGCCAATTCTCGATCAATATAATATTGCAGATTATCCATTTAATTGTTTGTTTGGTGTTATTTTCTTTTCCCTGTTCCATGACACCATTTACATTTACCTTTGCCTACGCCGTGTTTGCTAAGACAGTTGGGGCATACTATCGGGTCGAGACTATAAGCATAAGGGCTATTTTCTATAATTCCATCGCCATCACAAGACTTACAGATACCGCTTCCTAAACAATGGGGACAGTCCTTTAATTGTCTGCTTGAGTTATTACGTTGTGAGTTCGACTGATTGGACGGTGTTGAGGGGGTATGCATTTTCATAATACCCATAGCTTGAGAACTTGCCACTCTGCCACTACCTCCACAACCTGTACACGGCATCTGTGACTTAAAAATGTCAAAAGAATTATATCTACCCGAACCACCACAGATAGGGCAGGTAATCATTGTCTCTTTATTACTATAGGAACTACCACTTTGACTGTTATTCGAGCTACTATTATCGTTAAATTCCGATATAATACCCAGTATAACCAATATAACACAAATTGTAATAAAAAATTTTGAATTAAAAATGTTCTTAAGTTTATCAACAAAAGAGGTCACTGTACTTTCAAATTCATCTGAATCTGACGATAAATTATCTTGCACCTCTGGTGTTCTACGTATCTCTGGAATTCTATTTACCTCTGGTGCTCGATGTATCTCTGACCCTCTATGTATATAGGCATTTATAGCGAGTCTTAACATCTCGGGGGTAACTCCGTGACTATTCAAGATAGTCCTTACGGGATTATCCACCGTACCTAATGCCCAAAAGATATGCTCTAAGGATACCATATCAGAACCAACCATAGAGGACAGTTCTATAGACTTACGAAAGACCAATTGCAGTGATAATGAAAAGTCGTGCTCTGATGTAATTCTACGATTTATCAATCTCATAGAGTTGCTGATGGCACTGCAAAATGAATTCTTGTCTACCCTCATTTTATTTAAAACGTACGACACCATCTCGTCACTCTCTTGCAAAATTGCGACCATCAATACTTGTGGCTCTATCTCAGCATACTGACATTGCTTTGTAAGTGTAAAAGCGCGTGTTATTGCATTTCTGGACTTAATCGTGAATCTGGAAAAATTGATATTCATAAAACTATTTTATACTATTTTTGAAAAAAATCAAGAACTTATATAACCTAATATTGAGCCTACTATTGATTTATCTTTATAGCAGACTCAATATTAAGATATTATTACAAGTAATTTGTTATTCTTCTAAATCATTCAAAGAGACATCCGACATATCTACCACTTTAAGATGTTCTGAATATCCGGCAATGATATCACCACCGTCATCCAAATCCATCTGAGCTGAATTTGAACACAAACTACAGTTCTCATTCCTTTTTATATGAGCTCCATACCATCTCATAATAGTAGGCTTTGAACCTGCTCCGGGCATAGGTGCCCAATTATGATGTCTGCGTTCCCTTCTATTAGCCCACATATAATAGTCGTAAACCAATTCATCTTCCAAACAAGAAATACCCGAATTTGTTCCTCTTGACAACTCCATCAGAGTTATCTTTATCATCATATTGCATATAGGCTCTATATCAGCCGAAAGCCCAACCTGTATATTGGCATCCACGTCACTTTGCGACATATATGCGGGTAACTGTTCTCTACTCGTAATCTCTTCTTGCGATTGTCCAAACCATTGATTACCGATGAGGCAGCAATAACACGGCCCGCCTGGACGGTATCGAAATACATCTCCGCCTTCGGCACGGGTAACAGCTCTTCCAAATATACCAATCTTTTGCTGGTGGACGAGAACTGTTGAAAGATTGAAACGGCTCTCATTATTATCTGTTCCACAAATAACAATATCCGCTTTACCAACCTCCTCCTCCATTAAATCCAAATGCTCATTTATATTAATGGGGAACAAATCTACTTTTGCATAAGGATTCTTGCCTAATATGGATTCATATAATACATCGGTCTTTAATCTGCCCAAGTCTTTAGTCGTAGATGTGTGACGAGCTAGATTATGTAACTCTACTCTATCAAAATCGAATAAAGCAAAATTGCCGACACCGGCTTTTGCTAACTCAATTGCGATTTGAGAACCGAAACTACCCAAACCTACAATCATAACTCTTTTACCTTCTAAGATATTTAGTTCTAATATTCCCTTGTTGCGGGAATACAGTTCATTCTTAGCGGGAATATAATTAATGTCATATTCGTCACAACCGATTACATTAACAGTAATGTCGCTATTATTCTTGTTGACTTCTACAATATAATCTTGCGCAGTCTCGCAATTCGCACACGCATCTCCTTTTCTGAATAATACTGTATGTGCTATTCCAAATGAATGTAATAATGGTTTTGTATGCAGATGGATTACATTCTCATTCTCCCATTCATACCCATAGCCCAATACTTCATCATTCGCTGACTGTAAAAAGGAGTGCAGTTCTTCGCTATCAATATATATTATTTTTCTCATAAAATAAGATTTTTATTGAGAACGTTTTTCTTGAAGTACTTTAAAAAGCAAACCCTTCTTTAGTCATATCTGTAACAATTAGCCCATTTCTATCAATGTTTGCCGATGTTGATGCAACAGTCTCGAACTCTCCTGTTTCATTATTGTAAACAAGTTCGTTCATTGAGCCGGTTCCTTGACCACCTTGTACACGTACATCTTCTGCCATTTTGTTTAATTCTCTTTCACTTGCCATAATGATGATTTTTAATATTGATTTATAATAATACTTTAATGCGATTATTGGCTGTACCTTAATTGTTATGCTTGGTGATTCAGATAATAATCCATTGGTTTGCCGGTTTTCAAATGCTGCTCATACATTTCGAGCCACAATCGACATTTAATAAAGACTTTATATAATGACACTTTTGGCCCCCAAGAGTTGAACCCATAATGGCATATACGGGTATACCCATACTCGGATGTCAATGTGTGCATTGAGGCGCTGGGACTATCCATAACCTCACCGGTTTTGGTCTTCAGCATTTTAGTTACAAATGCGTGAGGCAAGGAATTGGGAAAATCGCGCAAATCAATTCTTATTGTGTAGACATTGCCTCGATTGGTTTTTGCAGCCATCAATATGTATGGGCAACTTGTTCCTAAATCTTTAAATAAATAGGTATTTGGCGGCAAATATCTCGACAAAACCTGTTTCTCTGCGTTTAATCTCTCTGATGTCATACTTCTATTTTTTTTAATATGTTATTGCAATCTTATTACTTGTAAATAGTACTCTTTAAATGAATTAAAGATGTCTCCATTATATACCCACTGAATATTATCTGTCAAACCACCACTAATATCCGATATTATTATTGGAGGTTCATTTGGGAATTTTTCTCCAAAGACAATGTGTTCGCTTACTGTTGCTCTATTTACAAAAAGATGAACATGCTTTCGCTCATCCAATTGCGCTTTAACACTTGCATTCTCTCCAACTGAAGATACAAAATCAATAATCTGCTTGAGCACAGTATTATTGGCTTTTGAGTTAAGCCAATATTCACTGCTATAATCAGGCACCACAGAAACAGGGGTACAACTATCTCTATTTACGAAATAGTTACTTCCATGAGACGCAACTCTTGTATTAGGATGACATAGTACTGAAGCTAATTCATTATCAATAATTCGTCTGTAGGGACTTTCAATTTTAATAATATCCCACGGAGCATGCCTGTAATTATATACATCGTTAATATGAAAAGTAAAGGCATTCAAAGTAGAATGATTTCCGCGATCACAATTACCGATACATAATAGAAAATGCCTAAAGCTACTACGCTCCATTCCATGAACGATAGTTGAGGCATCGTGTCCGCTAGGCTTGGCCAATCCTAACTGATGATGCGAATGCCATTCACCAATATATCTTAAACCATATCTTCTATTTATCTCATTATATACCATCTGCAGATAGTCGGTATCCTGATTAAAAAAAGCGGTTTGATGGTTGGATCTTGGTCCGGGTCCTAAAGCATAGCATACGACAGGTACACCATACTCTGTGAGAAAACCAAACAACTGCCCGCCGGTCTCTATGTTTGGATAATCTAATATGCATCGGCTTATGTAATCAAATTCGCTTTGATAGATTATAGCATAAGGAGCCGTTCTCTTTTCATCAACTATAGCTGTTCTATGAGCTTGTTGTCGAGATGAAAAGTTCTCTTCACGATAATTCCGGTGATAAGATGTGCGATGCATATTGCTATCATTCCCTTTTTTGAAAAAACCATTGTCCATACTTCGATTGTTTATATTTGAGTTGTTGTTTTTATCATATTGCGATTTTTTATGTTGAAATTCATTGCATAAATAACGAATAATACAATATACCGCTATAGCGATGCCTATATAGTAAATCAGTTTGGTACATTCTATCATAAACCACAATGTCTATATAATAATTAAAAACTTGCAACAAGTGAATATATCGTTTGCATGCTTAAAATACTTCAGTAGTTTTAAGCTTTAAATAGTTCTAATTGTTCTGAATATTTACTAATATTGTTTTCTGCAGCCAAAGAACTCCCCAATTAAGGCTGCTTGTAATAAACACAAAAAAAAGACGTGGGAGATTCTACTTCTCGCTCATCCCACGTACAGGCTCTCGCATTGCCCCCACTCAAGGATAAGCAACGCAGTCAGCCCACGCCGTGAATATTATAGACTCTACTACCTAAATAGTAAACGGATATAATACACCCAACGCGAACGTTTCGTTGCTTTATCTTCTTGAATGGTTCAAATTTGCGAGATTTGTACGTAGAAGATAACGTTACGTAAACGTCCTATTACATTTTTTTTATGACCCGCCAACCCTTGTGGGCCAACTTGTCAATGGCAAATGTACTAAAATAAAATTAAATTGCAACTAAAAATAAAAATATTATTTTCTCTTGTTCCCGACCTTACTAATAATCTTATATATCTTATATATAAATGAATGCACACAATTTTTTATTTAATAGTTCTTTTACCTGACAAAGGTGAAGATTATAAACTTTTATTGTATACAAATATCTATAAAATAATAGATGCACGCTGCGAATGAAGCGTGCATCTATTATTTTATAGCATTATGCCTTAATTATTAGCGAGGCATTATGGGAGTCTCCATAAAAGGATAAACTGTGAGGTTTGTTACCTTGCTCTTGAAACGACCTGCTTTGCTCAAGGGGAATACGAGTGTGCGTACATAGTACATCTTGTCGTATTTGTCGCTTGCGCTATTGTGGTGGTACTGTGTCTGCTTGTCGAGTTCCTCGACGAGCTTGCCGTTTACATAGAGACGTGTAACGCTCTGGTTACCGCTGATTGTAACCTTTGCTTTCTCGCCGGGGAAGAAACGGTAGTTGAATGTGTTAAGGTATCCGTCGCGTGAGAAACCTAATTTTCCCTCAACGGGGTCGCTCAGGTAGAATGTAGCGTTTTTCGAACGGAAGAGTGCTGTACCCTTTCTCTCGCTTGCTGCCTCGATGTCGAACGATACGCTGTAGTCCCAACCAATTTCCTTAACGTTTGTCTCCTGTCCGGGCTTAACAACATCGAGTGCCAGGATAGGTTCCTGACCATTGCTTACCTGACGGCCTGCAACGTTTACACCGGGAGCCTCGCTGATGCCGATACGTGCCTTGTCGAACTGCTCAAAAGCAACTGAGGGCTTTGCGCCTGTCCACATCTTTACTGCCATTGTCTGCATTGCGGGGAATACGCGGTAGTGGATATCCTGATAGCTGATACCATTGCCTGCGTGGTCGTTCCAAACAGCGAACATACCTCCCTTAATCTGGGGATGACACTCCTCGAATTTCTGGTCGCCAATCTGTGCAGGTGTCCAAGACTCGTACAAGAACTTGCAGTTGAGGTAGTCGTAGTAGTAACCTGCGGCGGGTACGATGTAAAGATATCCGTCGGGGATGCTGATGAGGTCGTAGCCGAGGTCAATCATATCCTTGGGGTTAGCGTAACCGTTGTACCAGGCACCCAGAAGTACGTTCTCGGCCTTAACGGGTGTCTCGCCCTTTGCGTGTGTAAGGGCGCCCCAAGCACAAGGCTGCTTGCCATATTTCTCTACAAGACGGAAGCAATAGTCGGTAAAGTAACGGAACTTCTCTACAACTGCCTTGTCGCGGTTCGAGTACTCGTCGGTACCAACGTGTACGCGCTTGCCACGGAATACGGGTTCGTCACCCTTAAGGTACTCGTCGTAGAGTGAGTCGATGAATGTGTAGGTCTCGGGCTTGAAGAGGTCGAGGTGGTCCATTCCATACTCCTTGCTGCCGAGCTCGGGACGGAACTTTGTGAATGCCAATGCGTGTGCAGGGGCGTCAATCTCGGGGATAATCTCTACGCACAGGCCTTCGGCCAGCTTCTGAAGCTCGATGAACTCTTTCTTTGTGTAGTGACCGTCGCGTGCAGTGAGGCCGGGGAAGTACTCGCTCTCGAGGCGGAACGCGCTCTGTGTCTTGTTCCAATCGTTAGCAAAGTACTGCTTGAAAGAGTTGTCGTTAAGGTGAATCTGGAATGTGTTCATCTTGTAGTAAGACATGAACTTTACATAGTCCTGAAGCATGTGTAGGGGGATGAACTTACGACCGCAGTCGAGCATAAAGCCACGCAAGGGGTAGTCGGGCCAGTCGCGTATTGTACCGCAAGCAAGCTCACGTGCATCGCTCTGCTCGGTCATCTGAAGGATGGTACGTGTTGCCCAGAATGCTCCGGTTGCTGTGGGCGCTGTAATCTGTACTTTATTGCCGATTACAATCTGGTAACCCTCGTCACCCAACTTTTTGTCTTTCTTGATAGCGAGTGAAATGTCGCCTTTCTTTGCGCTGCCCTCGGCTGTTGCAAGCTCCTTGCCGAACATCTCTTTGTAGTCGGCTGCAAACTGCTTGGCAATCTGCTCCAACTGAGAGTTGTTCTTGGGATAAACAATGCGTGTAGCATCACCAATGGCAAATGCTCCGTTACCGCCTTTCCACTCGCGAAGCTCGGGTATAACAAAGGGTTTTTCGTTTTTCTGTGCAAATGCGGGCGATGCTATAAAGAGGCCCATTGCTGCCAACAGAAGGAAAAGTGTTTTTCTCATACTTTTGTTTGTTTAGATTTTGATTATAATTGGTTTTTTTGTTTTAAATTTACTTTGTTACGGGACGTATTGTGCTGCCGTTCCAACGGTTAAAGTGTGCACAGCCCTCCATTCTATTCTCAAGATATAAACGTAAAACGGCGTTGTATGTGTATCTGTTGCGTGTGCTCGACCAAAATGAGGCTCTTATTCCTATTTCGGTAACTTCGGAATCTATGTATTCGCCTGCTGCGGGCAGAAAGATACTGTTGCCGTTTGGGCCTGTTACTTGCTGTCCTTTAACTCCGTTTAGTGTGTCTAATGTCCATTCGCACTTGTCTAAGAGTTCTTGTATTTCTTCTCTTGTGGGTATTCTCCAGCCGGCGCCCCACTTGATGTTTGCAACGTCATCTTCAAGGTCGAGGTCTGTTTTTTCGCTTTTGAATGTATGGGTCGCCTCGCTATATACCTCTTTTACCTCGGTCTCGCCCCAAGCATAGTAACCGCCGAATTCTTCGGGCTTTGATGCTCCAATATTATATGAGGCCCATTTTGTGCCGCTGGGCAGGCCAAGGTCGATAGCTTCGGCAGGGGTAAATGTGAGATCTTTATTGGGGATAAATGGCGTGGCTTGCTCCTCGGCGGGTGCTTCGCTTGTGGTTTCGTCTGTTGACGTTTGCTCGGTTGTGAGCACCTTTTTGGCAATACCTTTCAAACCTTTCTTTAAACCCGAAAACTGTGGATAGGCACATGTCGAGAATAATAACAATAAAAGTATAATCTGAATCTTTTTCATAGTTTTGAATTTTAGTAGGTTAAATAAAGTTTTGTGTCACTTGAACATCGTTCAAAAAACATTGGGGGTTAATGAATTGTACAAATAAATGTTATTATCCTGCTGGTTTGTTGTCGGGTGTTTTGTATAAACGACAATATTGCTTGCAATCTTTACAAGATTGTAGCAATATTGACGTTATTATTATAGCTTTATTCGAGTACTACAAGCACTGCACCGTCGGCTACTGTGTCGCCTTTGGCTACCGAGATTGAGGCTACCTTTCCGTCGCGGTCGGCATTGATGTTGTTCTCCATCTTCATTGCCTCCAGAAGAACCACTGTCTGTCCTTTGGCTACGGTGTCGCCAACGTTTACTTTAACGTCGATGATTACACCTGGCAGAGGGGTCTTTATGGGGTGTCCGTTAACGGGTGCTGCCGCTGCCGCAGGTGCTGCTGCCGCTACGGGGGCAGCGGGTTTGACAACAGGCTTAACAACTACTGCGGGTTTCTTCTCCTCGGGCTTTTCCCACTCTACGGTATACTCGGTTCCGTTAACTGTTACGTTTGCTGTTGTCTCGGCAACTTCGTTTATTACTACTTCGTATTTGTCGCCGTTGATGGTATATTTATACTCTTTCATAATTTTAGATGCTGTTAGTTACACAAGTTGTTCCAATGTTTGTTGACGTAGCGGATTGTGAGGATGCCGCTCTCTTCGTCGTGAATGTTGTCGCCCAAATAGCTGCTCAGCGCCATTGCTATTGCTGCTATTGCTGCATCGTTTTTCTCTTTCATATGCGTTATTGTTTAAAGAGGTATATTTCCGTGTTTCTTCTGGGGCAGACCCTGACGTTTGCTCTCGAGTTGTGCAAGGGCGCGTATCACGCGGAAGCGGGTGTTGCGTGGCTCGATGACATCGTCGATGTAACCATATTTTGCGGCCTGATAGGGGTTGGCAAAGAGTTTGTTGTACTCGGCCTCTTTCTCGGCAATGAATGCCTTGGGGTCGGCTGCCTCTTTTGCCTCCTTGGCATATAGTACCTCGGCTGCTCCTGCTGCACCCATAACTGCAATCTCGGCGCTGGGCCAAGCGTAGTTGAGGTCGGCGCGTAGCTGCTTGCAGGCCATCACAATGTGTGAACCTCCATACGACTTACGCAGGGTAACGGTTACCTTAGGCACTGTTGCCTCGCCGTAGGCATAGAGCAATTTTGCTCCGTGTAGAATAACGGCATTGTACTCCTGTGCTGTGCCGGGAAGGAATCCCGGAACGTCGACAAGTGTTACAAGAGGAATATTGAATGCGTCGCAGAAACGTACGAAACGTGCGCCTTTGCGCGATGCGTTGCAGTCGAGTACGCCGGCGTAGCGGCAAGGCTGGTTGGCTACCACACCCACCGATTTTCCGTTCATTCGTGCAAAGCCTACGATTATATTCTGTGCATAGTCACGGTGTACCTCGAGGAATTCGCCATTGTCGACAATCTCACCGATTACCTCGTACATATTATATGCCTGATTGGGGTTGTCGGGGATGATGCTGTTCAAAAGGTCGCTCTTGCGGTCGATGGGGTCGGTGCAGGGAACATCGGGCACTGTCTCGCGGTTGTTCTGAGGTATGTAGCTGAAAAGCTTGCGAATGAGCATAAGTCCATCCTCCTCACTCTGCGCTGTGAAATGTGTTACACCCGATTTACTTGCGTGTACGCTGGCACCACCAAGCTCCTCCTGTGTGACAACCTCGCCAAGCACTGTTTTTACCACCTTAGGCCCTGTGAGGAACATATATGATGTTCCTTCGGTCATAATTGTAAAATCGGTGAGCGCGGGAGAGTAAACTGCGCCTCCTGCGCAGGGGCCGAATATACCCGAAATCTGAGGTACAACACCCGATGCCAAAATATTACGCTCGAAAATCTCGGCGTAACCGGCAAGAGCGTTTATTCCCTCCTGAATGCGAGCACCACCGCTGTCATTGATACCAATAACGGGAGCGCCAACCTTCATTGCCATATCCATTACCTTGCATATCTTCTGTGCCATAGTCTCGGAGAGCGAACCACCGGTCACGGTAAAATCTTGTGCGAAGATATATACCAAGCGTCCCTCAATTGTACCGCATCCTGTTACGACACCATCGCCGAGGAACTGCTTTTTCTCTTGTCCGAAGTTGGTACAACGATGGGTTACGAACATATCAAACTCCTCGAAACTGCCTTTGTCGAGCAGCATATCGATGCGCTCACGTGCAGTGTATTTACCACGCTCGTGCTGTTTTTCAATAGCTTTCTCGCCACCGCCCAAACGAGCTTTGGCTCTCATTGCTACCAGCTCTTTGATTTTTTCAAATTGCTTGCTCATAATGTTCTTATGTTTTGTTGATTGTTAGTGTTTTATTCTTCACAAAGCTCGGTGAGTACTCCCTGTGTTGCCTTTGGGTGCAGGAATGCAATGTGCAGACCCTCGGCGCCGCCGCGTGGAGCCTTGTCTATTGTGCGCACACCTTTCTCGTCGCACTCGGCAAGAGCATTGGCAACGCCATCCTCTACCTTATAGGCAATGTGGTGAATGCCTTGTCCGCGCGTTTCAAGGAATTTTGCTATTGTGCTGTCGGGTGATGTGGGTTCAAGAAGTTCAATCTTAGTCTCGCCAACCTTTAGAAAAGCTGTACGCACTTTCTGCTCCTCGACAGTCTCTATGTTGTAACACTCGAATCCAAGTACCTGCTCGTAGTAGGGGAGCGCCTCCTCGATGCTTGGTACCGCAATGCCTAAATGTTCAATTTTTGAAATTTTCATAGTACTTAATTTAAAATAAGGTTAAATACTTTACTTTTTTCGCGCTTTAGCGCACAAACGAGCGAGATAACGAAACATTATTTTGTTATTTCACAGCGAGTGCAATATATTTTCGCGGTTTACCGCAAAGATACATATTAAAATGGATATTCAATGCTTTTTCACAAAATTTTTAAAATGTGCAACGGTTGACACAAAAAAGGTGTAAAAAATTACTCCGTCGTTATTCTATACTGCAGTAGAATATTTTGCAAAAATGGTGTAAATTGTGATTGTTAAGTGCTTAAAAACACCAAGAATGCGGAACAATGTGAAAACTGTTGCCGAGTAAAAAGTTTTTCGTTAACTTTGCACAGTTTTTGCAGAAGATGGCTTTTTTATAGATGCTTCTGTATTGGTCTAACAGCTGCTTGCCCAAAAGGTATTCCGTGTGCCGAGGGTAGTGGCAAAAAACATAATCAAAAATGAAAAAAACACTTGTAGATCTTTTTGAGGAGTCGGTAAAGTTATATCCCAACAATACATTCCTTCTCGAAAAGAAAGACAAAAAAGAGGGTTTTAAGCCTACTACTTACACACAGGTGAAAGAGCAGGTTTACCGTTTGGGTGCAGGTTATCAGGCGCTGGGTGTTAAGAAGGGTGATAATATGGCTCTTCTTAGCGAGGGTTGTAATATGTGGATTATCGGCGAGCTTGCAATGTTCTATGCAGGTGCTGTAAACGTTCCTCTTTCTATTAAGTTGGAGGAGAGCAACGACCTCTACTTCCGTCTGCATCACGGTGATGTAAAGTATATCCTTGTATCAAACTATCAGCTTAAGAAAATTCGTGCTATAAAGGATAAACTCGAGGCGGTAGAGAAGATTATTGTATTTGGCGACTGTGGTGAGTTGCAGGAACGCGAGATTGCAATAGAGGAGGTTCTTAAGAAGGGTGACGAGTTCCTCGCCAACCACTCTATGGACGAGTTCCTTGCGATAGGTCGTTCTTTGCAGAATAATGACATTGCAACTATCACATACACCAGCGGTACAACAGCCGACCCCAAGGGTGTTGTGCTGACACACCGCAACTACACATCTAACGTTGAGCAGGCTTGTACTTTGGTTAATATCGACCAGACTTGGCGTACACTCATCATTCTGCCTCTCGACCACTGCTTTGCACACGTTGTGGGATTCTATATTATGATGTCTAAGGGTGCTACAGCGGCTACTGTTCAGGTTGGTCGCACAGGTCTTGAGACTCTTAAGAATATCCCCGGAAATATCAAGGAGGTTCGCCCTCACTTTATCCTTTCGGTGCCTTCGCTTGCCAAGACATTCAAGAAAAATATTGAGGGAGCCATCCGTGCAAAGGGTGCTACCACAGAGAAACTGTTCAATTTGGGTCTGAAGATTCGTCAGAGCTATTTTGGCGAGAGCAACCTCGATTCTAAGGGTCTGCGTATATTCTTGAAACCTCTTGTTGCTCTCTTCGATAAACTTATTTTTGATAAGATTCGTGAAAACTTCGGTGGCGAGCTTCGTTTCTTTATCGGTGGTGGCGCACTTCTCGACAAGGAGCTTCAGAATTTCTATATCGGTGTTGGTATGCCTATGTTCCAGGGTTACGGTCTTAGCGAGGCTACTCCCGTTATCTCTTCAAATGGTCCCGACCTCTATCGTTTCGGCTCGAGCGGTAAACTTGTTAAACCCATCGAGTTGAAGATTTGCGACTCTGAGGGTAAGGAGTTGCCTGTTGGCGAGCAGGGTGAGATTGTGGTTAAGGGTGAGAATGTGATGGCAGGATACTGGAAGAATCCCACCTCAACAGCTGAGACGGTGCGTGACGGTTACCTCTACACAGGCGACCTTGGATATATGTCCAAAGAGGGCCTGCTATATGTAATGGGACGCTTCAAAAGTCTGCTTATCTCGAGCGACGGCGAGAAGTACAGCCCCGAGGGTATCGAGGAGGCACTGGTAAGCTATTGCAGCACAATCGACCAGGTTATTCTCTATAACAATCAGTCGCCTTACACCACAGCACTTATTGTTCCCAATAAGGATAATATCAAGCGTGCGCTTGCAGCCAAGAACCTCGACCTTACAACCGACGAGGGATGCAAGGCCGGTGTCGAGCTTATCAAGGCCGACGTTGAGCGTTTCAAAAAGGGTGGTGACCTCGAGGGTATGTTCCCCGAGCGTTGGTTGCCCAGCACATTCGCAGTGCTTCCCGAGGCATTCACCGAGCAGAATGGTATGATGAACAGTACTATGAAAGTGGTGCGTGGAAAGGTCGAGAAGTTCTACAGCGATAGAATCGCCCATCTATACACTCCCGAGGGTAAGGTAATTCTTAACGAGAAGAATATTGCTTCGCTTAAGTGATAAAATAAGAAGCTGTTTAAATTTCTAAAAAAAGTTTTATTATATTGGAAGTTGCTATTTCGTTGTCTTTTATGTTCAAAAATGCCTGTTTTTCTCTTTTTCTCGGTTACGTAGCCCGCTACGCGCCCTCAAAAAATAATAAAACATTCTATTTTTGACCTATAAAAAACTTAACGATATAAATTTAAACAGCTTCTAATAGCTTGTAAAAAAGGCTGCGATTTTTACTCGCAGCCTTTTTTTTGCTCTCTTTTCTACCACGTAGATTTGGTTAAATTGTTAAGTTTTTTAAAATGATGATGATTTTGACTCGAGATAGTGCTTAATTCGCATAAAATGAGTACCTTTATGGCCGTTTTGCAATAAAACTTCTAAATTAAAACATAAAACTTATGAAAAAAATCTTCCTTACAGCGGCATTTTCTTTGTTTGCCGCATTCGTAATCTCTTGCGGTAGCGGCAAGAGTGTAGATGGTATTGTAAAAGGCAATAAGTCGAAACTTGATACCCTCTCATACATACTCGGTACAAACCTTTCACAGGGAATGAGCCGCGATCTTGGTCCTATGAAGTTGAATACAGAGCTTTTCAAGAAAGCTCTTGAGGCAGCTGCGCTTGGTGAGAAAGCAATCAAGAGCGGTGAAACCGAGATTACTGCCGAGACAGCTCCTAATCAGTTGAGCGAGTTCTTTATGACAAAGTATGGTGAGCGTGTAAAGAAATTGCGTGCTCAGGAGTTGGCAAAGAGTGATAGTACAGCAGCTCCTATAGAACTCGATTTTAACCCCGAGACAATGTTTGCATCAGAGGAGGAGCAGAATCTCATTTCGTCGGCAATTGGTTTTGCTACAGGTGCCGACCTTATTAAGAGCCAGCTTCCATTGCAGACATATTGGTTGCTTATGGGATATGATGAGGCAAACAGCGCCAATGTAAGGGTTACTATTGAGCAGGCCGAGGCATTTATGAACAACTATTTTACAGTGGTTATTCCTCAGAAGAATAAAAAAGAGTCTGAAGAGTGGCTTGCTCAGGTAGAGAAGGAGTCGGGTGTTAAAAAGACAGAGAGCGGATTGCTATACAAGATTGTTAGCGAGGGTGATATGTCGGCTAAGGCTACAGCTCCTACAGATACAGTAAAGGTACACTATAAAGGTACTACAAGAAAAGAGCAGGTGTTCGATGCATCTCGTTTCGCCGATATGCCCGCCGAGCGTCAGGAGATGCTCAAACGTTATCAGCCCGATACCTATATGAACGATAATCCCATTGAGTTTCCTCTTAATCGAGTTATCAAGGGTTGGACCGAGGGTATGCAGCTTGTAGGCAAAGGTGGTAAGATTATCTTGTGGATTCCTTCAGAACTTGCATACGGCGAGCGTGGCGCTTCGAACCTTATCGGTCCCAACGATGCTCTTAAGTTCGAGGTAGAACTTATCGACGTTAAGCATACAAAATAATCTTCAGCTTTCTATCCTTATATAGAGGTAAGAGAGTGTTGATGAAAAGATAAGTGACTGTCCTGTAAGAATTTGTAATTAATATTTTAAGTTTCTTGCAGGCAGTCTCTTATTACAGATAAGAATGTTTAGAATATGCATCCTCTGCCGAAGATATGAAAAAACTATCAGTTATAATCCCTGTATATAACGTCGAGAGATATCTCGATAAATGTCTGTCGTCGGTAATAAACCAGACACTGCACGACATTGAGATAATTCTTGTCGATGACCAATCGCCCGATAATTGTCCGCAGAAGTGCGACGAGTATGCTCGACGCGACAGTCGCATAAAAGTAGTACACAAAGAGAATGGCGGTTTAGGATTTGCGCGTAACAGCGGATTGGAAATTGCCACCGGGGAGTATGTAACATTCCTCGATAGCGACGATTTTATCGACCTTTATACATACGAGCACCTATATAATCTGGCCAAGGATAATGCGTTAGACGCACTCTATTATAAATTCCGACGCTTCACCAACGAGGCTGAGGCTGCGCCGGCAGAGCCCATCGACAAAATAACTCTGTACAAAGATGATGCGGTTAAGGGACTTATGCTCGATATAATTGCATCAGAACCCTCGGCAAAGGTCGACCACAAAATACAATGCTCGGCCTGTACGGCAATGTATCGTATGGCAATTATCCAAGAGCATAATGTGAGATTCCATAGCGAAAGGGAACTTATTAGCGAGGATGTGGTTTTTAACCTCGACTATCTGAAATATGCAAAATCTGTGGCATATAATAATGGCGAGTATTATCACTATAGAATAAATCCGGCATCGCTTACAGGTACAATTCGCACCGATAGGATGGAGAAGAATCTTATTCTATATAACTATATTAAAGAGAATATAAACTCTTGGAATCTAAGCAAGGATTTAGCCGAGGAGAGGAACGACAGACTATTCATAGGCAACTCACGCAGTACGATATCACACACTCTTCAGTCCGATAAAACGCTAACAGAAAAAATGGAATGGTTTAGGCTAAAATGTAAAATGCCTATATGGAAAGAGCTTGCTTTAAAATACTGTTGGAAGAAACTGCCATTATATCCTCGCCTCTTCTTCTTTGGTTGCATTACTAAAAATTACTATTTTGTATCACTCCTATACTCAATTAAAAAAGTTTTGCAATGAACATAAAACAAAAATTATTTAAAAAAATACAAGAGAATGTTTTTTTAAGAGGATTGTTGTTTTTCTATCGAACATATTTTGGATTCTCAAGAAAAAAATTTGGATATATAGGTGATAATGTAACTCTTAATCCGCCGCTTACTCTTTTAAATACAAGGAATATATATCTATACGGCAATAATAAATTGGATAATGCGGTTGTATTAGCAACGAATGCAAAGTTTATTATGAAAAAGTATTCAGTGGCCACGCAAGGTTTAAAGGTTGCAACGGGGAATCACGCAATGATTATTGGTAGAAATTTTATAGAAATTACCGAGGCCGAGAAACCAAAAGGATTTGATAAGGATGTTGTTGTGGAAGAGGATGTTTGGATAGGAATGAACGTGGTTCTATTATCGGGTGCAGTGATTGGCAGAGGTTCGACAGTTGCTGCCGGCTCTGTCGTAACAAAAAGTCTGCCACCCTATTGTGTTGCAGGCGGAGTACCTGCAAAGCCCATTAAATTCAAATGGACTATCGACGAGATTCTTGAGCACGAAAGAATTTTGTACCCCGAGGAGGAGCGTTTCACTCGTGAGCAATTAGAGATAATATTTGCAGAAACGAAATTAAAACATTGATGTATCGATGATAAGACGTGTCAACCGCAGGACGGTTGACACGTCGTTTTTATGAACTACAAGAACTGTGATTTTGTTAAAAAAGATTTACAATTAAACCAAATACTTTACTCTGAGTCAAATAGTTGAGTATAACAACAAAAAAAGAGTAAAAATGAGAAAGAATTTATTTGTATTGGTGCTTTTGGCATTTGTATTATCATTTGCTGCTAATGCGCAGGAGCATAAGGGTAAAATTACACCCGAACAGAGAGTGGAGTTTAGAGCAAAGAAACTGAGTAAAGAACTTTTGCTCGACGAGAAGACATCGGCTAAATTTGTAACTCTTTATAAAGAGTATGTGGCAGCGCTAAAAGCGACGCATCCCGAAATGAATAAGCAGAAGGGGGAACCGACAGATGCACAGCGTATCGAACGTCTGCAAAAGAGGTACGAGACACAGGCAAAGATTGCCAATGTGAATAAAGAGTATGTCGGTAAGTTCTCTAAGATTCTGACTGCACCACAGGTCGAGAAGGTTATGAGCAAGAGTGGTTCGCAGGGTAAGAACCGTTTCGCCAAGCAGCAGGGCAAGAGATTCAATAATAAAAATGCAAAAGGTGCTGCCCGTGGCAAAGATGTAAAAAAGGAAATGAAATAAAGAAAAGAGTATAGTAAACAATTATGGCTACCACAAGGTCGCCATAATTGTTTACTGTGAACCGTTGCTCGTGGACGGCTGCTCTGCAAGCCTATTTTATCAGTGATACGATTTTCTCTAACCACTCTTTATCACACTCGTCGAATGTGGCAATATGTTCACTGTCAATATCTAATACGGCTGTGACGGTGCCATCCTCGTCGAACACGGGAACAACAATCTCGCTGCGCGAGAGACTGCTGCAAGCAATGTGCCCGGGGAATTTATCTACGTCGGGAACAAGCTGTGTACGGCGTTCTTTCCACGCTGTTCCGCAGACGCCGCGACCGTATGCTATTCGCGAACAGGCGAGTGGCCCTTGAAAGGGGCCTAGGATAAGTTGCCCATCAAGGACGCGATAAAAACCTGTCCACCAGAAGTGGAATGTCTCTTGAATCATCGCTGCAATATTTGCCATATTGGCAATAGTGTCGCTCTCGCCCTCGATGAGCGAAGCTATCTGTTTGTATAGCAGAGAATATTTCTCCTCTTTGCTGCCCTCTGATATAATTAACTCTTCGGCCATAGTATGCTTAATTAAAATCGGACATATCAACCAACTTATTCATAATGGCATATACCGTAAGTCCCGGGATACTGTTAATGCCTAATTTACGCGAAATATTGCGTCGGTGCGATATTACAGTGTATACCGAGAGGTTAAACTCGTCGGCAATCTCTTTGTTTGTCTTGCCTTTTGCCACTGCTACAAGAATGTCGCGTTCGCGTGACGATAGTTCGTTGTGTTCGCCTTTGGGGTTCTGTTGTGCCTCTTCGATAGCACTCTGTAACTTCTGTATTATGCGTGTCGAGGGGTCGTATATACTTATGCAACCATCGTACTGACGAATTACCCTCTCTTCGATGCTGTTGCTTGTGAGTGCAACGATACAGGTGCTTTCGCCACCTGCGCAGAAGTAGGTGCGTATGTCGAAGCGTTCGTTGTAGTTTATCACCGTCGGATTTATGACAATAATATCGCACTTCATTTGTGTCGCATTGTAGAATCCGGGGTCGGGTAGCGTATTTGCAACCTCGAACTCGAAACTTTTGTCTACAATCTGCTTGAACCCTGCGGCAATAATCTCCGAAGGTTCAATGAGTACTATTTTCTGTTTCTTTTGTCTACTCATTGTTTTTTTCCAATTTTTCTACAAGTGAAACAAGCAATCTGTTCTCTATTAGTGAGTGTTTCTGCAGGTCGCTTTCGGTAATGTATATCTCCTTAAGAATCTCGAAGTGCAAGGGCGAGCACGACTCCTCGGGCAGATACTTTATTATAATATTCTTCAGGTCGTTCAGCTTCTCGCCTATGTAGCTGTGACTCTTCTCGAATTTAGATATATTGTATTTGCTGTCTTTGGGCTGTGTGCCTGCCAATAACGACTCGATATAAGGAAATACAATGCTCTCTTCATATTTAAAATGGTTGCGTACTTCGCAGTCGTAGTCGTCGTAGAATTTGTCTATCAGATGGCGGCTCACGTCATCGAGTGTACTCACAAGGGAGTGAATCTTATCGTGTATCGAGGGGAAGCACACCTGTTTGTAGTAATTGTGCGATGCCTGAAGATAGTTTGTGATGTGCGTTATATCATCCTTTGTGAGAATATCGGTCTGTGGCTCGTAGTCGCGGAACGAATAGATATTGCATATCATAAGAAACAGCTCGGTCGATAGATTGTAGCGGCGGCAAATATCCTCTACTGTAGCTTCGCCGAATCCCAATTTTATATCAAGGCGCTGTAGCAGCGATAGAAGCTCGTTATTGTCGGCAATAAGTTGGGCGAGCTTCATTCTTCGTGTGTATATTGTCTTGTTCATAATTCTTTTTTGTTTTTATAGTTTATAAGTTGTTTAGAATAATCCTCCTATTTGATAGACGAGGAAGGCAAGCAACCACGCTACAGCTGTGTTGTATACCACCGAGAAAAGTGCCCATCGGCGGCTGCGCGTCTCGTCGGCAATGGCGGCGATTGTGGCTATACAGGGGAAGAAAAGTAGGATGAACACAAGGAACGATGCTGCCGAGCGTGGTGTAAAATCGCCCGATGTTGCAAGTGTCTCTTGCAGACTCTCTTCGTTGTCGCTGCTGTATAGCACTCCTAATGTGCTGACAACAAGTTCCTTTGCAGGGATACTTGTGATAATACCTATTGTGGCGCGCCAGTTGAGTCCCAACGGTTGCATCACAGGCTCAATAGCTTTGCCAATCATTCCTATATACGAACCCTCGTAACTGTTTACAACAGTTGCACTCTCGGTTGTAACCGAGTTATCCTCGGGACGTGGATAATAGCTTAGGAACCATATTATTATGGTGGCTGTAAGAACAACTGTTCCTATCTTACGCAGATACTGTTCGCACTTCTCCCACATATGACGCAGTGTGGTTATTGCGCTTGGCATACGGTAGGGGGGAAGCTCCATTACAAATGGTGTCTCGTCGGCTTTGAACTTTGTCTTTCTTAGCAGACGGGCTGTAACGGCTGCCACCAGTATTCCTAAAATATATAGTCCTATCAACACGGTTGCAGCATATTTTGGAAAGAATGTGCCGGCAAACAAAATGAGTACCGGCAGACGGGCGCTGCACGACATAAAGGGGGTAATGAGTACCGTTATTATGCGGCTGCTGTGGCTCTCTATGGTGCGTGTGGCTATTATGGCGGGCACATTGCATCCGAATCCCATAAGCATCGGGATAAACGATTTTCCGTGTAGTCCCATTTTGTGCATTATGCGGTCCATAATGAACGCGGCGCGTGCCATATATCCCGAATCTTCCATAAGCGAAATAAACAGGTAGAGTATCAGTATCTGAGGCAAGAATACTGCCACGCTGCCTACACCACCTATTATACCGTTAACGATAAGGTCTTGCAGAGCGCCTGTGGGCATAAGCTCGGTGACGCGGTCGCCCAACCATCCGAATGCCGAGTCTATCCAGTCTTGCGGATAGGCGCCTAAATAGAATACTGCTGTGAACATCAGCCACATAAGCGATAAGAAAAGCGGAAAACCTAACCATTTGTTAGCCACCAAGCGGTCGATGCGGCGTGTCTTGCGTTGTGTGTCGCGGTCGCCTGGGGTAAAGGTCTCCTGTAATGCTCCATTGATAAAACCATATTTTGCATCGCTCAGTGCAGTCTCTACATCTACCTTCAGACGTGTGTGTACCTTTTTTGCTGCACTCTGTGCAAGATTGTTCCACAGCTCCAGGTCTTTGCAATTTTTCAGAAGTGCTATTGCTTCCTTGTCCTGCTCAAGCAGTTTCAGGGCCCAGTAGCGAACAGGGAACTGCTGCGGGAGGTCTTCGGCCTTGTGCAGCTCCTGTGATAGTGGAGTAATCTCGGTCTCTATTGTGCTGCCATAGTTTATGTGTATGTGTCGTATGGTCTTGTTCTCTCCCTCGAACAGTTCAATGACAGTGTCTAAAAGTCGGTCGAGTCCCTTTGAGGCTTTTGCCACTGTGGGAATCATTGGTATACCCATCATTCCACCAAGATGCTCATAGTCAATCTTGGCACCGCTTGCCTCAAGTTCGTCGAACATATTCAGTGCTACTACAGTGCGCAGGTTCATATCGATAAGTTCGGTGGTGAGGTAGAGGTTACGCTCTATGTTCGATGCTACCACTGCGTTTATTATCACGTCGGGTTGCTTCTCGAACAGGTGACGACGCACGAAACGCTCTTCGGGCGAATATGCCGAGATTGAGTAGGTCCCCGGCAGGTCGGTAAGGTTAATGCGGTAGCCTTTGTAGTTAAGATTGCCGGTCTTTGCGTCTACCGTTACACCGCTGTAGTTGCCTACGTGCTCGCTGCTGCCCGATAGGGCATTGAACAACGAGGTTTTGCCGCTGTTGGGATTACCCACGAGAGCCACCTCAATTACATTATTGCGTTTTGTGGATGCGGGACGGTAGATGCAGTTGCATCCGAAGCTGCTGTTGCAGTTCTCACACGCCGACATACAACCAAACGAATGCGCGGGAGTAAGCTCTTTGCGCGCCTCCTCTTCGGGCAGTACCTCAATCATTGCTGCCTCGTTGCGTCGCAGCGAGACATCGTACCCCATTACGTGATATTTTACCGGGTCGTGCATAGGAGAGTCGAGAACCGATTTAACCTTCTCGCCTCTTATGAACCCCATTTCCATTATGCGTTTACGGAATCCACCGTGACCCGACAAGCGGACAATTACGGCGGTCTCTCCATTTTTTAGCTCCGATAGTTTCATTCTTTAGACTCTTTTTGTCTGTTCGCCGGCACTGTTAATCGTCTTGTTTGTGTCACTTTTTAGCGCCGTCGAAAATTTTGCTTTGCAAAATTAACATTTGTAGCTGTTTTCGGCAATAGCTATATGGTGTTAATTATTATAGTATAATAGTCACTTGTTGTTATTTATGATATGTTGCAAAGTGCATAAAATTACTCATTTTACCAATATGTTGCTACTGCTTTAATGCTAAAATAATTATTTATGACGATTTTTTTGCAGTAATATACAATGTAATTTTGCAATGTGGATGATATGCTGCTTTTGTCGTATTGCTTTTGTCCACAAAGTGAGTAACCATAAGTGATGTTAGTAAATTTTAAATAGCGCCCGGGGTATTATCCAACCAAAAGGCTGTCGTGAGACATCCGAGGGCAAAGAATTGTTATCTTTAGCTTTATATGAAAACAGGTCGATTGCACATCGGTCTGTTTTCGTGTTTTTGGCCGGGGGGTATTTAAAATCCTCTGTTTCTCTTTTGCTTATGAATCTAAATATTATACCTTTGCGGTAAATCGTATTCATTTATAATGAAGAAAATAATTTATATATTAATCCTGTTTGCGGTGTTGCCTGTATGCTCCAGGGCGCAGAGCCGAAGCGTAGTAGAGACCTCTACCGATATTCTTATGTTCCTGCCTTCGGGGGTGGGTGGAGTAGTCTCGCTTGCCGAGGGCGATTATAAAGGCCTTTTGCAGCACCTCGAGTCGGGGGCATTGACGGTTGCAACAACCTATCTGCTGAAATATACGGTGAAGAAACGCCGTCCCGACGGAAGCGATAACCACTCTTTCCCGTCTAACCACACGGGCGTTGCCTTTGTGGGTGCTTCTTTTTTGCAGCAACGCTACGGCTGGAAGTGGGGTGCTCCAGCATACGCTGTTGCGGCATACGTGGGGTGGGGGCGTGTCTACTGCAAGCAGCACGATGCTTGGGATGTGTTGGCGGGTGCAGCAATAGGCACTGCGAGCGCAGTGTTGCTTACAACGCCATACGCTCGCAAACATAATATCTCGTTGTCTCCCTTTGCTACACCCGATGGCGGTTGCGGAGTACATTTTTCGATGAATCTGTAAAAAAAATTAATGAGAAGAATTGTTGTGCAGGAAAATCACTAACTTTGCGACAAATACTAACGAATAAAATAATAGTCATAATGATAAAGAGTGAATGGAAAGAGAAAGGTTACATCGACGAGCCTATTCCCGCCGAGATTGACCTTAAGAAAGAGATACGCCGTCTGTGCGCCGAGAAGAATGCTGTTATAATGGGGCACTATTATACTCGCAATGAGATTCAGGATGTTGCCGATTTTGTGGGCGACAGCCTTGCCCTTGCTCAGCAGGCAGCAAAGACCACAGCCGATATAATCGTAATGTGCGGTGTGCATTTTATGGCCGAGACAAACAAGATTCTTTGCCCCGACAAAAAAGTGCTTCTTCCCGACCTTAATGCCGGTTGTTCACTTGCCGACAGCTGTCCCGCCGATGAACTTGCAAAGTTCAAAGAGGAGCATCCGGGATATAAAGTGCTTGCCTACGTAAATACCTCGGCAGCGGTAAAGGCGCACACCGATATTGTTGTTACATCGTCCAATGCTCGCGAGATTGTCGACAGCCTGCCTGCCGACGAAAAGATAATCTTTGCTCCCGACAAGAATCTCGGAGGTTATCTGAATGCCGTTACAGGACGCAATATGCTATTGTGGAATGGTGGATGTCACGTTCACGAACAATTCTCGGTCGAGAAGATTGTCGGGCTGAAGGCTGCTAATCCCGGTGCTAAGGTACTTGCTCATCCCGAGTGTAAGAACAGTGTGCTTGCACTTGCCGATTATGTAGGCTCTACAGCAGCAATACTCTCATTTGCACAGAAAGATGAATGTAATACATTTATTGTGGCGACCGAGAGCGGCATCTTGCACGAGATGCAGAAACGCTGCCCCGAGAAGAATTTTATTCCTGTGCCTCCGATGAGTGGCAGCTGCGCCTGCAACGAGTGTGCCTATATGCGTCTGAATACCCTGGAAAAGCTTTATAACTGTCTTAAATATGAGTGGCCTTTTGTGGAACTCGACGAGCAGCTGCGCGAGAGAGCAAAATTGCCTATCGAAAGAATGCTCGAAATTTCTGCGAAGATTAAAAAGTAAATAATAGCATACAAACAACAAGGACTAACCTGCACCGGTTAGTCCTTGTTGTTTGTATAAAGAAATATATTGTTTACTTTCCGTAACGTTCGCGTAGCACTTTTATCATATCCACAGTCATACTGTCGAGGTCGTAGCTGGGAGCCCAATCCCACTCCTCGCGTGCACAACTGTCGTCCATCTTGTCGGGCCACGACTCGGCAATAGCCTGGCGAACGGGGTCGTCGACGTAGTGCATCTTAAAGTCGGGAATATATTTTAGGATGGCATTTTTTATAATCTCGGGGTCGAAACTCATAGAAGCAACGTTAAATGCATTGCGGTGAACGAGACGCGAGGGGTCGGCATTCATAATGTCAATTGCAGCCTTAAGTGCGTCGGGCATATACATCATATCCATAAATGTTCCGGCCTTGATGGGGCAGGCAAAATCCTCACCCTTTACTGCGGCGTAGTAAATTTCAACAGCATAGTCTGTTGTTCCACCGCCGGGGAGGGTTACATTAGATATAAGTCCCGGGAAACGTACAGCGCGTGTGTCTACACCATATTTTGTGTGGTAGTAGTCGCTAAGAAGCTCGGTTGCCACTTTTGTAACACCATACATTGTACGGGGACGCTGTATAGTATCCTGTGGGGTGTTGACGCGAGGCGTGTTGGGGCCGAATGAACCTATTGAACTTGGGGTAAACACCGCACACTTCTTCTCACGTGCAATCTCCAGGATGTTAATGAGTCCGTTCATCTGGATATCCCAGGCAAGCAGAGGCTTTGCCTCGGCAACAGCCGAGAGAAGCGCTGCAAGATTGTAGATTGTGTCTATCTTATATTTAGAAACAACTTCGGCGAGTTGTGCTGCATCGCAAACATTTGCAACGGCCGAGGGACCGCTCTCAAGAAGTTCGCCTTTAGGCTCTGCTCCGCGAATGTAACCTGCTACTACGTTCCCGTCGGGAATCTGTTTGCGTAATGTCATTGTAAGCTCGGAACCGATTTGACCGGTTGAACCGATGATAAGAACATTTTTCATTTGGTATCAGAGTTTTAGATTCGTAATTCTGTTAGTTTGTCTGTTTAGACTTTAATATAGTCTTTGCGAATATACATCTATTTTTTCTTTATTTACATCCCTTTTAGCATTTTTTTGAATAATTTTTTAATTATATGAAACATTATAAAAACATTGTTTTTTTATGTGAAAAAATATCCTACTTTTTTTAAAAAAGAGTATATTCGCAAATTGAATGATAGTATTTATAAACAACCCATAAATTATTATACAACTATGTACGGAAAATTTCAACAGCATCTACAGAATGAACTCGCTGCAATAGATGAGGCGGGTCTTTACAAGAGAGAACGTAATATTGCTTCGCAGCAGGCTGCCGAGATTACCCTTGAAGATGGTTCTAAGGCGCTTAATTTCTGCGCGAATAACTATCTTGGATTGGCAAACAATCCTCGTCTTATAAAGGCTGCCGAGGAGGCTATGCGTGAGCGTGGCTTCGGTATGTCATCGGTGCGCTTCATCTGTGGTACTCAAGACCGGCATAAGGTATTGGAGAAGGCTATTGCCGACTATTTCAAGACCGATGATACAATCCTTTATGCAGCTTGCTTCGATGCTAACGGTGGTGTGTTCGAACCGCTCTTTACAGCCGAAGATGCCATTATCTCCGACTCATTGAATCACGCGTCCATTATCGATGGTGTACGTCTTTGCAAGGCCCAGCGTTACCGTTATGCCAATGCCGATATGGCCGACCTGGAGCGTCGTTTGCAAGAGGCTCAGGCTCAGCGTTTCCGCATTATCGTTACCGATGGTGTATTCTCTATGGATGGTAATGTGGCTCCTATGGATAAGATTTGCGACCTTGCCGAGAAATACGATGCCCTTGTAATGGTCGACGAGAGTCACTCGGCCGGTGTGGTTGGTGCAACAGGTCGTGGTGTTGCCGAGCAGTTCGATTGCTATGGCCGCATCGATATATTTACAGGAACACTCGGTAAGGCATTTGGTGGTGCTGTGGGCGGCTTTACAACAGGCCGCAAGGAGATTATTGATATGCTTCGTCAGCGTTCGCGTCCCTATCTCTTCTCAAATTCACTGCCTCCTTCGGTGGTTGGTGCATCTATCGAGATGTTCAAGATGCTTGGCGAGAGCGATGCTCTGCACGATAAGCTGCAGGCCAATGTAAACTATTTCCGCGATAAGATGATGGCTGCGGGATTCGATATCAAGCCTACACAGTCGGCTATCTGTGCAGTGATGCTCTACGATGCAAAGCTCTCGCAGGTGTTTGCATCTAAAATGGCCGAGGAGGGTATCTTCGTAACAGGATTCTATTATCCTGTTGTTCCTAAGGGACAGGCACGTATACGCGTTCAGCTTTCGGCAGGACATGAGACCGAGCACCTCGACCGTGCGATAGCAGCCTTTATCAAGGTAGGAAAAGAGCTTGGCGTTATTAAGTAAATTAGTCTTTTGGATATAAACAAACGGCGTGGAACTTTGTTGTTCTCACGTCGTTTATTTATTGATGGTGTCCGAAGAAAATCAATAGTGATTAATGAATAAAATATTCGCCTGTAGGTGTAGTACTCGCTGTGCTCGTAATGTTCCAATAGGTCTGAATTAGTCTGCGATAACGTAAGTTCTTATCTCTTAAAGGAGTATAAAAAAATAGACAGGTTCGCCCTGAACCTGTCTATTTTGTATGTAATATCTTAACCGAGTATTACTTCTTTGCAGCAAGAGCCTTCTTTACAGCCTTTGCAATATCCTTCTTGGCTGATGCCTTAGCTGAGTTGAGCTTCTTCTGTGCCTTAGCCTCTGCCTTTGCATCGCCGGCAGCCTTAGCAGCCTTTACTGCATCGTAGAGAGCCCAAAGGTTCTTCTTAGCAGTTACCTCTTTATGTGCAGCACTGTAAGCCTCAGCCTCAGCCTCTGTAGCAGCCTCCTGCTCAGCTGAAGCATATGCGTGCTTGTAACCCTTTTGGTCGTTCCAGTGTCCGCGTGTAAAGTCGGGGAATGTAACTGCTGCACAGTTGTTATCCATTGATAATGTGCCGAGCTCGCCAAGGCAGCACCACTCAGCCATATCGTATACGTCCATATCAAGGGGAAGACCATTCTGCAAGCAGTAAACAAGACGAGAGTCCATTACGAAGTCCATACCACCGTGGCCAAGCTCGCGACCCTTCTCGACATACTTGGTGAGGATGGGGTGGTAGTATTTCTTCTCAAGAGCCTGTTTCTGAGCTGGGTTCATAAAGCCGTGTGCATTGAGGTTGTCCATTTGGGGAGCACCTGTGCCCTTGAGAGCCTCGCCCGAGAGAGCAAATGCAGGTGTGGGATACTTTGTAGCGTAACCCTTTGTACCTGTGAGCTTAAAGAGACGGTTGTAGGGCTGGGGAGTCATTACGTTGTGCTGAATCTCGACAACCTTACCCTGTGCTGTACGCATAAGAGTTGTTGTGTGGTCGCCGTTGCGGAACTCCTTGCACTCTTTGCCGGTCAAATTCTTAACGTAATCTTTTCCAAAGAAGCTCTCGGTGTCCATAGCAACAAGTGTTGTGAAGCGGTCACCACGGTGAATGTTCATACACTGTGCAACGGGGCCAAGGCCGTGTGTAGCGTAAAGGTCGCCACGGTTCTCCATATTGTATTTCAGACGCCAGTGAAGGTTGTCAACATCGTTGTCATTGGGATCTTTCCAATAGTCCTTCCAGAACATATCAAGAGCGTGGATGTAAGCACCCTCGGCGCGGATAATCTCACCGAAGATACCGTCCTGTGCCATTGCAAGTGCATTCATCTCGTACTCGTCGTAGCAGCAGTTCTCAAGGATGAAGCAGTGTAGACGTGTCTTCTCGGCAAGGTCGATAAGGCTCCAGCACTGCTCGAGGTTCATAGCCGAGGGCACCTCGATAGCAGCGTGCTTGCCATTCTCCATCGCAAACTTTGCTACGGGATAGTGGTGGTTCCAATCTGTGGCAATGTAAACAAGGTCAATGTCGGGACGCTTGCAAAGTTCCTCGTAACCTTTCTCGCCATAGTATATATCGGCGGGAGCAAGGCCTGCTTGACGCAACTCCTTCTGAAGAGCCTCAGCGCGAGCCTCCTCATAGTCGCAAAGAGCTACAATCTCAACACCGGGGATGCGGCAGAAACGCATAACGGCCCAAGGACCACGCATTCCAAGACCTACGAAAGCTACACGTACAGTCTTGATAGGAGCAGTTGCAAGATTCAATACGTGCTCCTGGCCGGCAGGACGCTCGGGAGTCTCAACAACGATGGTACCTTTGTCCCAATGCCATTTGGTAGAGGGGGACAATGACTGTGCCTGTGCTGTGGTAGCGGCAAAAGCCATTACTGCAACAAATGCAGAAACTAAAAATTTCTTAAAGTTCATTGTGATAAAGTTATTAATTAGGTTTATATGTGTTTATTTTGTTAGGAACCGTTTTTTTTGCTTGTTTACGATTACAAAGGTAAGTAACTATTTTGAAGATTAAAACTATTTTATCTCTTTTTTTGTATTTTTAGCATTATTAGCTCGGAAAATAAAAAAAAATATATACATTCGCGGAATCATTGGAATAGAAATACTAACTAACCAAATATTTAAAAGTTTTTTATGGAAAGCTATGTAATAGGAATCGACCTTGGCGGAACTAATACCGTTATTGGTCTTGTAGACGTAAAAGGACACATCCTTGCTAAGGATGACTCTGTAAAGACACAGGCTTATCGCGAAATAGAGGAGTATACCGACGCGGTGGCTCAGGTTATTGCAAGGCTGGCAAAGGAGAATGGTTGCGAGGGTAAAATCGAAGGTGTAGGTATAGGTGCTCCTATGGCAAACTACTACACAGGCGAGATTGTGAATGCTGCCAATCTTCCCTGGAAGGGTATTGTACCTCTGGGCTGGTTAATCGAGAAGAAAACCGGTCTGCCTACAAAGGTGACAAATGACGCCAATGCTGCTGCAATAGGCGAGATGAAGTATGGTGTGGCTCAGGGTATGAAGGACTTTATTGTAATTACTTTGGGTACAGGTGTAGGAAGCGGTATCGTTGCTAACGGTCAGCTTATATATGGTCACGATGGTTTTGCAGGCGAGCTTGGTCACGTTACAGCTCCCGTTCTTGAGGGACGTGCTTGTGGTTGCGGTCGTGCTGACTGTCTCGAGACATACGCATCGGCTACAGGTATTGTGCGCACAGCAAAAATATGGTTGGGTACACGCACCGACGAGAGCGTGTTGCGCAATATTGAGTGCGACAAGCTTACATCAAAAATGTTGTTCGATGCAGCTATTGCCGGCGATAAACTCGCGAAAGAGATTTTCGACTTTACAGGTGCTGTTCTTGGTGATGCTTTCTGTAATTTCATCGCCTTCTCGGCTCCCGAGGCTATTATCCTTTTCGGTGGTCTTGCAAATGCAGGCGAACTGCTCCTCGAACCTATCCGCAAGAGAATGAACGAGAATGTCGTATTCTTGTGGAAAGATAAGGTGAAGGTTCTAAAGTCTTCTCTTCCCGGTGCCGACGCTGCCGTGCTTGGCGCATCGGCTCTTGGCTGGAAGTAATACAGGAATATTTCTATATGTATCATCGGTTGACGACCCAAACGAGTCGTCAACCGATGATATTATTTTACGTGTACCTATTTTTATATAATAATCTTTAAAAAATAAAAATAGAGTGAAAAAAACAGTGCAGCATAGTGCTTTTTTAACAGATTATTCTATTTTTGCAGATAAATATGCAATGTTAGAGATTGATGAGAGCAAATCGGCCCTTTTTATTGTCTCATAGGTGTGGAAAAACAAATAATAACTAAATAATACAATTGCAATGGATTACACAAACGGTAAAATCAGACAGATTGCTTGCCTTTCACTGGTGGGAACAGCTGCGCTTTCATTAGGTGCCTGTCAAGAGAAAAAAGAGGAAACAAAACCAATGAATATCCTCTATATTATGTGTGACGACCACTCGTATCAGACTATCAGTGCTTACGATACTCGTTACATAAACACTCCTAATATTGACAGAATTGCTGCCGACGGAGTGCGCTTCACTAACAGTTTTGTTGCCAATTCGATAAGCGGCCCCAGTCGTGCCTGTATGCTTACAGGAAAGCACAGCCTTGCAAACGGATTTACCGATAACAGCTCCGAGTTCGATGGCTCGCAGCAGACATTCCCCAAACTGCTTCAGGCACAGGGATACGAGACTGCCGTAATTGGAAAGTGGCATCTTACATCCGAACCTACAGGCTTTAACCATTGGGATATTCTCATTGGTCAGGGCGACTATTACAATCCTACATTTATATGCAATGGCGAGAAGGTGCAACGAAAAGGTTATGCTACAAATGTGACAACCGAGCTCGCTCTGGATTGGTTAGAGAATGGGCGTGATGCCAACAAACCATTCTGTTTGCTTCTGCACCACAAGGCGCCTCATCGTACCTGGATGCCCGACACCTGCGACCTTGAACTCTTCAGCGACTCGAATTTCCCATTGCCCGAGACATTCTACGATAGCTACGAGGGACGCGAGGCTGCTCTTGCACAGCATATGTCTATATCAAAGGATATGGACCTTGTATACGACCTTAAACTCGCCGATAAGGAGAATGAGATACATTCGCGTCCCGACCTCGAAGCAGCCGGTCGCAGAATATACAGCCGTATGGATTCGGCTCAAAAAGCTGCTTGGGATGCTCACTACGACCGCGTCATTGCCGAGTTTAAAAAGAAGAACCCCAAAGGCAAAGACCTTGACGCTTGGAAATTCCAGCAATATATGCGCGACTATCTGCGCGTGATTAACTCGGTCGACAGGAACATCGGACAGGTACTCGACTATCTCGAGGCCGAGGGTCTTATGGATAATACTCTCATCGTCTATACATCGGACCAGGGATTTTATATGGGCGAGCACGGATGGTTCGACAAGCGATTTATGTACGAGGAGTCGTTCCGTACCCCGTTGTTGATGCGTCTGCCCGGTGGCGTGAAAGGCGACATTACACAGCTTGTGCAGAATATCGACTATGCACCCACAATTCTTGAGGCTGCAGGCGTAGAGGTTCCCGAGGATATTCACGGATGTTCACTTCTGCCTCTGCTCAAGGGTAAAGAGTGGAGTGCGAACCGCAAGGCTCTCTACTACCACTACTACGAATTCCCCGATGAGCACACAGTACGTCCGCATCTTGGTGTGCGCACCGAGCGCTATAAACTCATTCGCATAGTACCGACCGAGTTCCAGGGTAAGCAGCTGCAAGGCAGTTGGGAACTGTTCGACTTGCAAGAGGACCCCAACGAACTTAATAATATTTATGGTAAAGAGGGTACCGAGCAACTTGCCGACAGCCTGAAGAGCCTGCTTAAGGAGCTACAGGTACAGTATGGCGAGGAGAAATTTATCGAGATGTAATCTTGGAGTCGGTAAAAAAGAGTAGCAATGAAAAGCAATAAAAAAAACAATTACAGCTTGACGGATGTTGCAAAGATGAGGCGACAGCCTACTTTTGCGACGATGGTAAAACCCATAGGCTCGGCTTGTAATCTCGATTGCAATTATTGCTACTACCGCGATAAGTCCGAGATTTACGCGGGGTTGATGCCACGAATGAGCGAGCAGCTCCTCGAGGAGTATATAAAGCAGTATCTGCAAGGGGCGAGCCAGCAGCAGATAACGTTCTGTTGGCACGGTGGCGAGCCTCTATTGGCAGGTATTCCTTTCTATCGCAAGGCGGTGGAGCTGCAGCAGAAATATTGTGGCGATAAAATTATTGAGAATACACTGCAAACAAACGGCGTGTTGCTTAGCGATGAGTGGTGTGGCTTTTTTAAGGAAAATAACTTCCTTATAGGGCTTTCGCTCGACGGACCGCAAGATATTCACGATGCTTTCCGACGCGATTGTGGCGGAGCGCCCACATTTGCAAAGGTGGTCAAAGCTGCCGAGAAGATGGCAGCCTCGGGAGTAGAGTATAATCTGCTTGCAACGGTGAATAAACGCAGCGAGGGTCGTGGTGCCGAGGTCTATCGTTTCTTGGGAACACTCGGAAATTATATGCAGTTCCTGCCTGTGGTCGAGTATGTCCGTACGCGCGAGAATGAGGGTAAACGTCCGCTCATAGTCTCGCCCGACGAAGAGGATGCTGTTGAGGCTCCCTGGTCGGTATCTTCAAAAACGTACGGTGAGTTTATGTGCGATGTATTCGACGAGTGGGTAAAATACGATGTGGGCTATCGCTTTGTGCAGCTGTTCGATGCCACGCTTGCCAATTGGTGCGGAGTGCAGCCGGGAGTATGCTCGTTCTGCGAGACTTGTGGTGATGGATTGGTGGTAGAGCATAATGGAGACGTATATTCGTGCGACCACTTTGTCTACCCCGAGTACCGTTTGGGAAATATTATGGAAAAGAGTATACAACAGATGTATACAAGCAGCGAGCAACAGGCATTCGGACGCGATAAGCGCGAGGCTCTTCCAATAGAGTGTAAACGCTGCAGTTACTATTTCCTGTGTCGTGGCGAGTGTCCCAAACATCGCTTCGATTATGCCAAGAATGGTGAGCCTTATAAAAACGTCCTGTGTGAAGGATACAAGAAATTCTTTATCCACACCGACCCATATATGAGGCAGATGAAAACGCTCATAGAGCGTGGCGAGCCTGCCTCTAAGATAATGCAATGGAAAAGAGAATAAAAATAAATGAAATTATAAATAATAACTAATCTAAAAAAGAACTATATGAATAAGAATTTTGTACTTCCTAAAATTGGTGAACTGCCTGTGCTTGCTTCAATAGAGAGCATCTGTAAGTTCGAGAAAGTCCCTACACAGGTGTGCGAGAATGCTGCCGAGGGAGCAAAAGCTGCCGCAGATATTGTTGTGTCGGCCATAAACAATCATAAAGGCGAACGTAAATTCGCGCTCGGTCTCTCTACAGGCCGTACTCCTCTTGGATTATATAACGAACTTGTAAAGAGATATAAAGCAGGTGAGGTAAGTTTCAAGAATGTCGAGGTGTTCAGCCTTGATGAGTTCTATCCTATCGAGCCTACCAACCCACAGAGCCGTAACCACCGCGTTTATGAAGAGTTGCTGAACTATATTGATATTTCTCCCGAGAATGTTCACTTCCCCGATGGCACAGTACCTGCAGAAAAGGTTAAAGAGTACTGTAAGGAGTATGAGCAGATGGTGCACGGTAATATTGACCTAATGATTATGGGTGTCGGCGAACTTGGACAGGTTGGATTTAATGAGCCCGGTAGCTACGGAAAATCGACAACACGTCTGGTGCAGTTGACATATAACAGCCGCAAAACTCAGTTCCAATTCTTCTCTAACCCCAACGATGTGCCTAAGATGGCTATCACAATGGGTCTTGAGACAATTCGCAGTGCAAAGAGAATTGTGCTTATGATGTGGGGCGAAGATAAGGCAAAGATTGCTCGCGACCTTATCGAAGGCAATGTGACCGAGAGTCTTCCTTCGACCAACCTGCAGTCACATCCTAATATGCAGATTATTATCGATGAGGCGGCAGCCCAGGAACTTACACGTGTGAAACAGCCCTGGCTTATTTCACCTCCCGAGGAGTGGACTCCCAAACTCATTCGTAAAGCTGTTCTGTGGCTATGCGGTGTGGTTAATAAACCAATTCTGAAACTAACATTCCAGGATTATATCAGTAATTCACTCTCCGACCTGCTCGACCGTGTCGACCGCTACGACCAGATTAACATTCGTGTATTCAACGATGTCCAGCATATAATTTCGGGTTGGCCGGGCGGAAAGCCCAATGCCGACGATTCGACACGTCCCGTTCCCTCATCGCCCTATCCCAAGCGCGTGATAATCTTCTCGCCGCACCCCGACGACGATGTAATATCAATGGGCGGTACCTTCAACCGACTCATAGAGCAGGGACACGATGTTCACGTTGCCTATCAGACATCGGGTAACGTTGCCGTAAACGACGACGTTGTGTTGCAGAATATCGACACAGCCCGCGAGATGGGATTCGGACATCTTGGCGACCTCTTCGACGAGATTCGCGAGATTATCGCCTCAAAGGTTCCCGGTCTTCCCGAGCCTGCCGAACTGTTGCGTTTTAAAGGTGCAATTCGTCGTGCCGAGGCTCGCGCAGCTTGTCGCTCAATAGGTCTCGATGACCGTACCAATGCTCACTTCCTTAATCTTCCTTTCTACGAGACGGGAGGAATTAAGAAAGGTAAACTCTCGGACGACGATATCGAGATAACAAAGGAACTTATGCGTCGCATCAAACCCCATCAGATTTATGCTGCGGGCGACCTTACCGACCCTCACGGCACACACCGCGTATGTATCGAGGCTGTGCTTCGCGCATTCGAGGAGGTTAAGGACGAGGATTGGGCAAAGGAGTGTCATATATGGCTTTATCGCGGTGCTTGGCAGGAGTGGGATCTTGCTGTTGCCGATATGGCAGTTCCCCTTAGTCCAGAGGAGATGATTCGCAAGCGTCACGCTATATTCCGTCACCTCTCGCAGAAGGATATTGTTCCCTTCCCCGGCGAGGATTCACGTGAGTTCTGGCAGCGTGCCGAAGATCGTATGCAGGGCACAGCGCAGATGTTCGATAAGATAGGTCTGCCCGAGTATCAGGCAATTGAGATGTTTGTGAAACTTCTTTGAAAAATAGAGGATAAATGAGAAAAATAATACAAAGAGTATCTCTCTCTTTGTTTGTTCTAATGTTGCTCGCACCCCTTTTTACGGGGTGCGACAACCGTAAAGAAGAGAAGCATTCGCTTGATGTAGTGAGTGGTGCTTTCTTCTTCGATAGTATTCCTTTTAAGATAGGTTCGGTGTCGTTGGACTATGCGCGACTACCACGTGGCTATTGGGAGCAGCGTATTCAACTAATCAAAGGGTTGGGTGTAAACACTATTATGGTACGTGTTCCCTGGATGCTGCACGAGCCCGAGGAGGGCGTTTTTCGCTTCGATGGCGAATGTGATGTTCGTGAGTTCTGCTCTATTGCACAAGAAAATGGACTGCTTGTGTGGTTGCACGTAGGCCCTTACGTCGACGCTCACCTCGATATGGGTGGAATGCCGTGGTGGTTGCTAAAGGATGAAAATCTGAATCTGCGTTCGCGACAGAAACTTTTTATGGATAAGGTGGGACGGTTCTATCGTGCTCTTGCATCGCAGCTCGCTGACAGACAGCTGTCGCGAGGCGGTAATATTGCCCTAATACACATAGAGGAACCCGATGGGCTGCAACCTAACCACAAGTCTTACCTTGCAGCACTATGCGATTCGGTGCGAAGTGCAGGCTTCGACGAGACACTGTTGACGGTTGTCACAACAAAAGAGAATGTGCATCAGGTGCCTGTTGATAAGGCTCTTGCTGCCTATTCGATTGACGATAAGCAATCGGCAATGTCAAATTTTGCAGGTGCAAGGAAGCATAACCCCAATTCGCCTGTTCTCTGTTTTGATGTTGCCCGCAGTTGTTGGCACGTGTGGGGTGAGAGGGTGCCTCTGCGCAACCTCGATAAGTCTTTTGCTCGTCTCTTCGAGGTGTTCGAGGGCTCGGGTTCGGCGAATGTGAGTGTGGCTCTTGGTGGAACCTCTTTCGGGCATCTTGCCGGAGCCGAGATTAGAGATGGTCGTTTCCGCGCGTTCTCTACCGCTTACGATAACAACTCTATCTTCAATGAGAGTGGACGCTACCGTGAGGCGATAACAATGTTTCGTGAGGCTTTTCACCGTTCGGCTACGCAGGTGTTGCCTGCAAATACCGATTCGGTAGAGATTTTCGAGATGAATATGTTCCCCGAGACGGCTGTTACATCATACTCATCGCTATTTGATAGTCTCCCGCAGGCGATATCCTCGCAGCAACCGCTTACTTTTGAGCAGTGTGGCGTAGGCTATGGAGCAGTGCTTTATACAACTACGCTTCCGGAGGTAAAAAAGGGTAGCAAACTCTCTTTCGAAGCACTGCGCGATAATGCACAGATTTTTATTGGTGGCAAACGGGTAGCGATGCTCAGCAGGGTCGATGGTGATACTATTATATCTTTGCCCGAGGAGGCCTCGGGGGCAACAATTCAGATACTTGTAGATGCTTTCGGTCGTGTGTCGAATCTGTTTAAATATAAAGATTATAAGGGTATTGTCGGTACAGTCTCTGTGGTAGATTCCAAAGGTATATGTACCAATCTGATAAACTGGAAAAATACTCCTCTTCCTGCCGATTACTCGAAGGTATCGGCACGTGCTTTTGGCAATTTGTCTAAAACAGGGGAACCGGGGTATTACCGCACTACCTTTGATGCACCCGGAGAGGGTGACTTCTTTCTCTTTACAGGTAGTTGGGGACGTGGTGAAATGTGGATAAATGGTCACTCGTTAGGACGTTTCTGGAGCCGAGGTGCGCAAAAGACGCTTTACGTTCCGGGATGTTGGTTGAAAGAGAAAGAGAACGAGCTTCTTATCCTCGATTATGTAGGCCCGACACAGCCTGTGGTCGAGGGCTTTAAAACTCCTATACTCTAAAAAATATCTGATTAACAAATGCCCCGACCAGGCCTGGTCGGGGCATTTGTTAATCGCTTGTTATCAGCGGAGTTTTATTATTGTCAAGGTGAAAATTACTCCTCGTCGATAATTCCGTTGTATTCGAGTTCGCCCTCAATTACAAAGAAAAGCTCCTCGGGGTCGTACTCTCCTATTCCATTTTTCTTAGCCTCTTTTGCTACGAATTTTGCTATTTCATTAATATCAATGTCGATATATTCGTTGCCCGAGTCAAGGATACCACTCTTGTCGTAATAGTCGTAGATGGTATCGAGAATGTAATAGAAGTCGTCGTCACTGTATTTCTCTTTCAACTCCTGTGGCAGGTGCTCACGTATATATGCAATGGTCTTCTCATCATCGAGGTCTTCCATTGCGAACTCATCGTTCTGCATACTGTAATGGTTTTATTATGCCAAAAGAGCATCGAAGAGCTTCTGAACGTCGCCCTTAGATTTTGAACCGACGAACTTGTTCACTACTTGACCGTTCTTGATGAAAAGCACGGTGGGCACGTTGCGGATGTTGAACTCGTCGGTGAGGTCAACAGCCTCCTCGATGTCGCACTTACCAACTGCGATGCGTCCATCATACTCCTTTGCAAGCTCGTCGATGATAGGGGCAAGCTGACGGCAGGGACCGCACCAAGTTGCGCTGAAATCAATTACAATAGGCAATTCCGATGCCAAAAACTCCTTTGCATTGCTGTCTGTTACAATTACTTCCATTTTTCTGAATTTTTAAAAGTTATCAATTAAGTTTATATTCAATATTTGGTAACGACTTTATGTAGTCGATAAATTCCTGTTCTACCGTTATGCCGTTTTTACGAGACACAAGCTCCAGTGAGAAACCGTTCTCTGCATCTTTTATGTTGAACTGCAATTTGCAGTTTCCGGGGTGTTGTACTACGTAGTCGGCAATATACTCATATATCTCCTGGGTAAAACTCATTACTTCAAATGTTAGTGTAATGCTCTTTACTATCTGCTCCTTTACATCGGCGAGAAGCTGTATGCTGTTTATTGCAAATTCTATCTCCTCGGGCTTCCAACGTTTGGGTTGGCAACTGCCTGTCAGATAGAGGAATGTGCCGGGCACAAAGTAGGAAGATTTTTGTATCCAGTCGTCGCCAAAGAAGGGGAATTCGGCTGTACCGCTGAAATCCTCTATCTTTACGATGCCAAATGGATTGCCGCGTTTTGTCTGTCCTGTGCGTGGCGCCTCACTCACAATTCCTCCGAAAGTTACCTTGCGGTTCTTTAGATTATCAATGTTGGCAAACTCTTCGGCTTTTGTATTACAGAATTCGTTGAGAATAAGTGCATACTCGTCGAGAGGGTGTGCCGACAGGTAGATGCCCACGAGCTCACGCTCGCGATTCAACCTCTCAAGGCTGCTCCAATTACCGCCTTCGGGAACCTCGGGGTGAGGAATCTCGGCCATCTCTTCGTCGCCAAAGAGTGACATCTGCGACATATTCTTATCCATCTGAAAGCGGTTACCATATTTAACAAGCGCCTCGAGAAACTGTTCGCCTTTGCTGTTGGTTCCCATATATTGTTCGCGCTCTATGCCACCCGCCAGCTCGTCGAATGCTCCCGGTAGCGCAAGGCACTCTAAGTTCTTGCGGTTGCAGGCTGTCAGGTTCACACGCTCTACAAAATCGAAGATGCTTGTGAAGGGGCCGTTTGCCTCGCGCTCGTCTATGATACTTTGCACGGCGTTTTCTCCTACGCCTTTTACTGCGCACAGTCCGAAGCGGATGTGTCCGTGCTTGTTTACGCTAAACTTGCGACGCGACTCGTTTACATCGGGACCAAGAACCTTTATTCCCATTGCTGTGCACTCCTGCATCAGCTTGGTAATTTCGGTTATATTCGATAGGTTGCGACTAAGCGCTCCTGCCATATATTGCGAGGGGTAGTGCGCCTTTAGGTATGCTGTCTGATAGGCTACCCACGAGTAACAGGTGGCGTGCGACTTGTTAAATGCGTATGAGGCGAATTTCTCCCAGTCGGCCCATATTTTTTCGAGTGTCTCGGCAGGATGCCCGTTCGACTGTCCTCCCTTGATGAATTTAGGCTTAAGCTCGTCGAGTTTCTCTTTCAGCTTCTTACCCATTGCTTTACGCAGTGTGTCGCTCTCACCTCGGGTGAAATTTGCAAGCAGACGCGAGAGAAGCATCACCTGCTCCTGATAGACAGTGATTCCGTATGTATCTTTAAGGTACTTCTCCATACAGGGGAGGTCGTACTTTACAAGCTCGGGGTTATGTTTACGCTGAATGAAGTCGGGGATATAATCCATCGGGCCGGGACGATAGAGGGCATTCATCGCAATCAAATCCTCGAATGTACTGGGTTGTAGTTCGCGCAGGTATTTTTGCATACCCGGGGACTCGAACTGGAATGTTCCTATGGTGTTTCCCTTACAGTATAACGAGTATGTCAGTTCGTCGTCAATGGGTATTTTGTCGATGTTTACCTCCTCGCCTAAACTCTGCTTGATATTTTCAAGAGCCTCATTAATTACCGAAAGGGTCTTTAGACCCAAAAAGTCCATTTTTATGAGGCCTGTCTCCTCGATAACGCTACCCTCGTATTGTGTTACGAGAAGTTTCTCGCCGGTCTCCTTGTCCTCGGCAATGCTTATGGGTACGTGGTCGGTAATATCGTCGCGGCAGATGATTGTTCCGCAGGCGTGTACGCCGGTGTTGCGCACATTGCCTTCGAGCATCTTTGCAAATCGGATGGTGTCACGTAGCAGAGGGTCGGGCGAAGCCTCGGCTTCGCGTAACTCGGGCACTGCGGCTATTGCGTTGGGCAGGTTCATCTTTTTGCCGTCGGGTAGACGGTCGGGGATTGCCTTGCACAGACGGTTCGAGATCTCCAATGGCACCTTTTGTACGCGGGCAACATCTTTGATGGCCAATTTGGTTGCCATAGTACCGTATGTGATAATGTGGGCAACCTTCTCCTGACCATATTTTTCGGTAACCCATTTGAGCACCTCGCCACGACCGTCGTCGTCAAAGTCGACGTCGATATCGGGTAGTGATATTCGGTCGGGATTCAGGAAACGCTCGAACAGCAGGTCATATTTTATAGGGTCGACACGTGTTATCTCGAGGCAGTAGGCAACGACGCTACCGGCGGCTGAACCACGCCCGGGGCCTACGGCAACGCCTAACTGCTCGCGTGCCGCTCGGATAAAGTCCTGAACAATAAGGAAGTATCCGGGGAATCCCATTGTCTTCATAATGTGAAGTTCAAAATCTATGCGGTCGGTGAGCTCTTGCGAGAATGGCTCGGGGTAGCATTTTTTTGCTCCGTCGTAGGTAAGCTTGCGCAGATAGTCGCCTTCAAGCTTTATGCGATAGAGCTTGTCATATCCGCCTAATTTCTTTATTTTTTTCTCGGCATCTTCTTGCGATAGGACTACGTTGCCTTTCTCATCGCGTGTAAATTCGTCGAAGAGGTCTTGATGGGTGAATTTTTGTCGGTAGCCTTCCTCGGTGCCAAACTCTTCGGGGATTGCAAAGTTGGGCATAATGGGGGCATTGTCTATGCTGTAAAATTCAACCTTGTCGCACACCTCGACTGTGTTGCTGAGGCTTTCGGGGATGTCGCCGAAAATGGCATTCATCTCCTCTTTTGTTTTCATCCACTCCTGCTTGGAGTAGAGCATACGCTTGGGGTCGTCAAGGTCTTTTCCTGTGCTAAGGCATATAAGGCGGTCGTGTGCCTCGGCGTTCTCTTCGTCGACAAAGTGTACGTCGTTGGTACACACTAGTTTGACTCCGCATTTCTTGCTTAGCTCTATAATGTGCCTGTTAACATCCAACTGAATTCCGTAGACCTCGTGGTTGGCATGCTCGACTGTGGCTTTATGCAATTGCAGCTCAAGATAATAATCCTCGCCGAAGATGCTCTTGAACCAATTTACCGACTCCTCGGCCTCCTGCAGTTTACCCTGTATTATAAGTTGGGGAATCTCTCCTCCTAAACAGGCCGAGCAGACAATAAGTCCCTCTTTGTATTTCTCTAACTCAACTTTATCGGTTCTAGGGGTGTAGTAATAACCTTCGGACCAACCTTTCGATACTATTTTAATAAGATTGTGGTAGCCTTGTTTGTTTTTTGCCAACAGCACGAGGTGATGTCCGCGCATATCCTCCTTTGACTCACGGTTAAAGAGTCGTCTTTCGGCTACATAAACTTCGCAACCTATTATCGGCTTAAACTTCTCTTCATCCGCTTTTCCTTTGTTCACCTTATTTACATAGTTGTAGAACTCTTTTATGGCCATCATATTGCCGTGGTCGGTAACGGCAATACCTTTCATTCCGTCGGCAATAGCTTTGTCGACGAGACGTACTACCGATGCCTGACCATCAAGAATCGAGTATTGTGTGTGTACGTGTAGATGAACAAAATCTTGCATATATGTCTGTTTCTTAAAATCTTTTTTTAAAATTCATAGAAGCCTGCAACGGGGTAGGTAGCAAAGATAATAGCAATCGGCCATATTGCACAATTCTTTTCAAAAAAAAGTTATTAACATTTATACTGAAAAGAATGTCTGTATAGCGAAAACAGAGCTTAATATGCTGTCAATCGTATAAAATGTGCCTTTAAGTGCAATTAAAATTCTGTTTTTGTCCTTTTTTGTTGGGAATTTAACAAATTCTGACTATTTTTGTCCTTGCAATCTCAACCTACAATCAATGAAACGAATAAGAAAAATTAAAAAAATGCGTATTCACAGGGAGGGAACAAGTATCCTTGTAACTTCTTGTGTGATTTTTCTGCTTATTAATGCATTGTGTTGGTATTTTATACCTTCCGAGATAATAAATACCGCAGTTTCGGGTATATCACTTTTTGTTTACCTTCTAATGGTGAATTTCTTCCGCAGTCCCAAGAGGGTTTTCGAGGGTGATACCGATAAAATTGTAGTGGCGCCGGCCGATGGTAGGATTGTTGTTGCCGAGAAGGTGTTCGAGCCCGACCATTTTAAAGATTACAGAATTATGGTCTCAATATTTATGAGTCCGATGAATGTGCACGCAAATTGGTATCCTGTTGAGGGAACAGTTACGCGTGTCGAGCACATGAACGGCCGTTTTCATAAAGCTTGGCTGCCTAAGGCTAGCACCGAGAACGAGCGCTCATTGGTTGTTATACGTACCGAAGATGGCACAGATGTACTTGTGCGTCAGGTAGCAGGTGCTATGGCACGACGCATTGTTACGTATGCAGAGGTTGGCGAGGAGTGCTACATCGACGAACATATGGGATTTATTAAATTTGGTTCGCGTGTCGATGTTTATCTTCCTTTAGATGCCGAGATTTTAGTCGATCTTGAGCAAAAGACTGTTGGTAACGAGACTGTAATTGCAAAATTGAAATAAGAATTTGAAGATTCTAAAAAAAGTTTTATATAGAAGTCGTTTGTTTTGTAGTATAAATTTAAATAACTTCTAAGAGAGTCTTTGTTTAATGAATAATCAATAGCTGTGTCATACACGCTCTTATATATAAGTGTAGTTTGCGCAGTTGTAAAAAAAAGAAGGCTATGTCCATCAAGAAGCATATACCAAATTCAATAACTTGCTGTAACCTGTTTTCGGGTTGTATAGCGTGTACTATGGCGTTTGAAGGTCAATATGTATGGGCACTTACATTTATTGTTTTAGGTGCAGTTTTCGACTTTTTTGATGGAATGGCAGCCCGTCTTTTGCACGTTAGCTCTCCTATGGGTGTTCAGATGGACTCTCTTGCCGATGATGTGACATTTGGATTCGCTCCTGCAGCTGTAGTATTTAATTTTATGCATCAGCTATCGTATCCTACTTATCTTGGACCCATTGCAGCTCTTCTGCCTTACGCAGCATTCCTTATAGCCGTATTTTCGGCAGTACGTTTGGCTAAATTCAATATTGATACACGACAGACAACATCTTTTATTGGTTTGCCTACACCGGCCAATGCTCTTTTTTGGGCTTCACTTGTGGCAGGCGCAGGAGATTGGGTGCTGAGTCTGAATGCAGGTTGGTTTTTGATGTTGGCACTCATAATTCTTTCGTCTTATCTTCTTGTCAGCGAGATAAAGATGTTCTCTCTTAAGTTCAAGCGTCTCGCTTGGCGTGCCAACCGTCGTCGTTATATATTCTTGATAGTGGCTCTTCCTATGCTTTCACTTGGCTTGGTTGCAGCTGTGCCTATCATTGCTTGGTATGTCATTTTGTCGGTATATTTGTCGTTAAAAAAGTGATTTAAGAAATTTTGTCTCATTTCTTTTGCACTGCTACCCCTTTGGCACTATTTTTGCAGTACCCTTAGTGTATTATAAATGAAAAGTTCAACTTTTCATAACTACATTTATATTAAAGGTATGAGCATAATATTATTTATAATTTTATTTATAGTAGTTCTATTTTTGATAGGACTCTCTTTTCTTGCATCCATAATACGTGGAATACTCTCTTTTTTAGGCCTGGGTAAAAAAAACAGCAGCAGTTATTATAATACAAGTCAGCAGACAAGTAGAACAGAATATCACCGGCAGCAATATAATAACACTCGTCAGCAAGAGGCAACCACCTCGGGGTGGCACTATTCGCCCGAGGCAGAGCAAAAAAGAAGGAAACGTAAAAAGATTTTCGAGGCTAACGAGGGCGAGTATGTCGATTTTGAAGAGGTAAAATAATATAAATAATGTAGATGTGTTTTTCTATAACAAAAGTCATTGGACTTAATACAATAAAAGATAAAATTTGTGCACACAACATATATGTAGAGAGCAACAAAAAAATGTTTTTTTGTTGCTCTCTACATATATGTTATTTAGTTTTTGGAGATATTTAATTATCTCTTCTCCTTAAAGAATGATTTCATAAGTTCGGCAGCCTCCTCGGCGCATACACCATTTACAACCTCGGTCTTTGGGTGAAGTACATCGGGTGCCAAACGACGGTATCCTCTTTTCTCATCATCGGCTCCATAAACAAGGCGTCCAAGTTGTGCCCAACCAATGGCGCCTGCGCACATAGGGCAGGGCTCTACGCTGACATAAAGTGTGCAATCGTTAAGATATTTTCCGCCAATGTGCGATGATGCAGCTGTTATAGCCTGCATCTCGGCGTGTGCTGTAACGTCGTTAAGTGTCTCTGTAAGGTTGTGGCAACGTGCTATTATGCGCCCGTTACACACCACAACAGCGCCTACCGGAACCTCGCCAAGGTCGTATGCTTTACGTGCCTCGGCAATGGCCTGTTTCATATAATGTATATCCTGATTAATCTCCATAGTTCTTTAATTGTTTAGAAGTTATTAGTAAAGTTTATCTTCGCATTTCGTGTTCGTTGAAGAGGGTGGGATAATCCTCGTCAATTTTTTTATATATGAATGCAAGCAGTGTCTCGCGCATCCAATTGCTTTTGTTGCTTATCTTGTGTTTTTTAAGATATTCGTCAATGATTCTGTTCTCCTCGTCGCTGACAAGGCATACAACGCGTTTGTGGCGTACAGGTTGTATGCGAGCAGTGGTTGCCTTAAGTGTCTTTTTTTTAGTAGCCATTTTTCTGTGTGCTAATAGGTATCTTGTGCAAAATTACATTTAAGTTGCTCTAAAAACAAACTTTTTTGTTGACTTTTGCTATTGGATTGCCTATCTTCGCATAATTAATTATGCTTTTTTATGGCCGAACATAATTTACTTGGAAACAAAGGTGAGATGTTGGCTGCTCGCTATCTTATGGAGCAAGGGTTTGCTATCCGTGAATATAATTGGCGCAGTGGTCACAAAGAGATTGACCTTGTGGCGCAAGAACGCGATGTGCTTGTCTTTGTCGAGGTGAAAACACGTAGCAGCGAAGCCTTTGGTGATGCCCGTGATGCTGTTACTCCGCTTAAACAACGTCGCCTTGTTCTTGCAGCAGAGGCATACGTGAAAGCAAAGAAAATTGACCTTGAGACCCGATTCGATATTGTTACAGTGGTTGGCAGCGACGATAGTCATAAAATAGAGCATATACGTGACGCATTTTATCCGCAATTGTTATGAATATAGAGGATGCACGCCTTTTCTGCCTTAGTATGCAGGGGGCAACCGAAGATTTTCCTTTTGACGAGACAACGCTTGTTTTTCGTATAGAGGGTAAAATTTTTGCCTGTGTCGACCTGCTGAATACATCCTGGTTCTGTGTCAAATGCGACCCCGAACGCGCTATTGAACTGCGTGAACGGTACGAGCAGATTGCTCCTGCGTGGCATTGGAACAAGAAATACTGGAATCAGCTGGACATAGAACATCTTTCCGACGAACTTGTGTGTGACTGCATTGTGCACTCATACGATGAGGTGCTAAAGAAACTACCAAAGAAAATAAGGAATAAATATGGCCGATAAGTTGAGGAAAATATTCAGGGTACATCTCGACGTCGTAGATTCAACCAACCGTTATGTACGCGACGAGGCCTATTTGCTTAAAGCATCGGCGGGCGATGCAACAATTATAGCTGTTACCGCTGACAACCAGACTGCAGGGCGTGGGCAAAGGGGTAACAAATGGCTGTCGAGTGCCGGGGAAAATGTGTTGCTCACGATTTTTGTTGAACCGCATTTTCTTGTACCTATACGTCAGTTTGCTTTGTCGCAGGCTATTGCTTTGGCTGTACGCGATGCAATGTTGCAATATGACATTACGGTACAGCTCAAATGGCCAAATGATATTTATGTCGATAAGGGTAAACTCGCAGGTATTCTTATAGAACTTGACTGTGGGAGCGACAATATTGCAAGAGCAATTATAGGGGTAGGGCTCAATGTTAATCAAACTCGGTTTGTACCAATGGAACGTATTCCTACATCAATGAAAAGACTCATAAACCACGATTTTAATGTAAATGAAGTGACCGACTCTATTTTGTGCGCCTTTGCCAAACGTTATTCGCAGATAGAGGAGTGCGATTCATCGTTGTCCGATGAGTATAAGCAATCACTGTTGGGGTGGGGGGTATTGCTGCATTATAAAGATGCATCGGGCTTTTTCAATGCGGTCATAGAGGATGTAGAGCCCGATGGACATCTTCTGTTGCGTAGCGACGACGGCAGGCTGCGACGTTATGCTTTTAAAGAGGTAGAACTCTGTTTGTAAATGCTCGCAGTGTTGGATTACCATTTGCTGAACAGTTGCCTGTCAAGGAGGTTAACCTTGCTTCTTGTTCTCATTTTCGCGCTCTCGGCGCAGTCTTTGGCGGCGGCGTAGCAAAAACCACAGACAGATGAGAGCTGCGTATGATACACCAATAATGGCCCACTTCTCGTTGGTGCTCATCTCGTGATTGCGTGGAAAGAAGTAGATATACATACAAGTGGTGTATACGAAAAGTATAGCAATAGTCCAATTGGGGTTTTTAAGAAATCTCATTATCGTCGTCTTTTAAATTTCGGCACTAAGGTACTCTTTTTTTTAATATCTTAGTTGAAACAGTCGCTAAAGATGCTATTATTTAACCTTTGTTGCACTTTCGCAAAAAAAAACATATATTCGCAAAATAAATGTAAGACTAACTTTAAAAATAGAAAATATGGCAAAATTTAATCGTATTCTCCTAAAACTTAGTGGAGAAAGCCTTATGGGTGAACAGGGTTATGGTATCGATGTGAAGCGCTTGAATGAGTATGCAGCACAGATAAAAGAGGTCTCTGAGATGGGCGTGCAGATTGGTATTGTTATTGGTGGCGGTAATATCTTTCGTGGCCTGACAGGTGCCGGTAAGGGATTCGACCGCGTTAAAGGTGACCAGATGGGTATGATGGCTACCGTAATAAACAGTCTTGCCCTAAGCTCGGCTCTAGAGGCTGCAGGTGTGCCCACAAAAGTGCTCACAGCTATACGTATGGAACCTGTTGGCGAGTTCTATACAAAGTGGAAAGCCATAGATGCAATGAAGGAGGGACGCGTGGTTATTATGGCTGCAGGTACAGGCAGCCCCTATTTTACTACCGATACAGGTTCTTCGCTTCGTGGTATTGAGATTGAGGCCGATGTAATGCTCAAAGGTACACGTGTCGATGGTATCTACACTGCCGACCCCGAGAAGGACCCCACTGCAACAAAATTCAGTGATATATCTTACGACGAGGTTATCAGTCGCGGACTTAAGGTAATGGATATAACAGCTACAGCAATGTGTCGCGAGAATAATCTGCCTATCTATGTCTTTAATATGGATGTTGTAGGTAACCTAAAGAAGGTTATGAATGGCGAGGAGATTGGTACATTTGTGCATCCTTGATTTCTACTGCATATTATAAAAAACATAGAGCACTTTTGAGGGTGCTCTATGTTTTTTATATAACCTTTGCAATTGTCATTAGGGAATGTCGGGATAGCATTTTAGCATCAGCCATCCTCCGTTGATGTCTAATTCGGAATTTAATGGCGAAATGCTGTTGGGTGATAGTGCTTTTGTTATACCGCCATTCAGGATAAATAGGTCGGACGATATTGCAATATCCTTAGATGATGATGCAACAAGTGTTCCTTCATTCACTGTTAGGATAGTGCAGGTTATGGCACGTGTCTTTTTGTTATCTACGTTGTCGTAGTAGTTCTCTCCATCGGCAATGAGAGTGATGCTGCCGCCGTCTATCGTTACATTGCTGTCACAGTTGATGGCTTTTGCTCCCTCGCCGGTACATTTTACAGAGAGTGAACCTCCTTTGATAATAATATCTCCTACACATTTTACTCCTGCCGAGGCTGTTGTGTCAGCTTTGTTTATGCCGCCTGTGGCAATACCTGTGAGTTCGCCTGCCAATAATGACATACTGCCGTCGCAGTTGATAATCTTTGAACCGTCACCCTCGGTCTGCGCTCTCACTACGCCACCGTTCTGCACATAATCGCCCTCGCATTTTATTGCCGAACTTTTGGCTTCACTTGTATAGATGTTTATCAGTCCTCCGTTTATGGTTGCAGATGCGCTTACAGTGAGGTTGGCATCCTCGTTCGATACTTTTATAGCCTCTCCTGCACTGTTGAGTGTGAGAATACCAGCTTCGATAAGAACGTTGCCTTTGCCGCAGTCGATGGCGTCGCCCTCGCAAGATACGCTAATCTCGGGTCGTTGTGACGCTGTTCGTCCCACTCTGAAAAGTTCATTTGTGTGGAAACCGTCCTTAACTGCCGAGAGAATATTTATCTTTCCGCTGCGTATGCGCAAATAGTCGTCGCTGCATATTCCGTGTCCACCAAGGCTGGTAATGTTCAGTGTGCCTGTACCGTTGAATATCATCTGTCCCTCGGCAAACAGTGTGCCTTTCTGGTCCTCTGCCTTGCCGCCTGTAACTGTAGGCTCGGCGTATGTTGAGCCATCGCAGAGATTGTTTGTTGTACCTGCACCAATGGTAAAATAGATGGTCTTTCCGGTCTGAATGTTAATGGCGGGACCATTGTTGTTTGTAAGGTCGATACCACCAAGCATCAGTTGGAACTTCTTTGTACTGTAGAATTTTATAGAACCATCGTTGCATTTACCCTTTACTATATACTGAACCTTACCTATTGTGGAATTAACAGTAACGTGAGTATTCTCTCTTACAGAGACAGTTACTCCGCTAACCATATTGGGAATTACTGTTACCCCTGTTTCGCTGAATGTGATTGTCACGCGTTTCTCGGGGCTGTAGTTCTCTATAAAGTCGCCCGCCTCGTCGATGGCTTCGTCGGTGATAATTGTCTCTGTTACTTCGCTGAACTCGGGAGTGTTGCTGTCGATGGTTACTTCGGGTGTAACATCTGTCTCTAATGAGGCGCCGGTTAGTGGCTTGCGAGGTACTATGCTGTCAATCTCTGCTGTTGCAAAATAGTGACTATACCAATATTCGTTTATTAAATCGGTGACTCTGACATAGTGTTGCTCGGCATCGAATCTTATTTCGTTGCTCTCCTTTATGGGAAGCTCAATTGTAGTACCGTTCTTGTTGCAGACGTAAAGCGACTGAGCATTACTCGATAGTGTTGCTGCTGTCGCTAATGCTGTTATAAGTAGTGCTTTTTTCATCGTTTCAGGAATTTAGCGGTTCTACCAGCGGCACGCAATATATATATGCCTTTAGGCAATGTTGCAATGCTTATTGTTCCGTTCTCGGCGTCGAGCTGCTTTGTAACAATGTGGCTGCCACTCATATTGTATATTTCAATGGTTGCTCCTGCGTTAGCATTTATGCTTATTGCATCACTTGATATGTGCTCGACAAGATTGCCGCTATTTTGCGGGGTAACAATATTTGTGCTCTCCGGTTTGGCCGAAAAATAAATTATGTCGGCCATATCATTGCTTATTGTAGTACCATTAAACTTCTCTACCTGTACGGTAGTGCCGCTGAATGTTATTCGGCGCAGTTCGTCGAATTGCACTGTCTGTTCGCCTGTATTTGTCTTTATGATAAGGTTAGTGCGAATGTCTTGTGAAATTGCCGGTAGAGCAAGAAGAACCGATATTGCTATTAGAAATAATCTTCTCATTTTTATATATAATATGTTATAGGTCGAATGAATATCCCACTCCAACGGCGTGAAGCGCCGGGCTCTTGCTCGATTTGTTATCCTGGAACAAGTAGTAGAGTGATACTTCGTTGTCTTTGTCAATCTTGTAGCTTGCACCTACGCGGTAGCGAAGCTTGTCGTGTCCGCGCCACTCGTCGAGGCGTGTGAATAGCTCTACCGATGCAAACGGCTCTATCTTACACTTCTTAATGTCCCACTTTGCAGTCAGACGCGAACGAAGCACTGTGTTATGCTTGTCATCTTTGAGCTCGGCATCGCTGTTAGGTGCATCATCGGGAAGAAAGGGGTAGGGATTGTTGGGGTCGAACATATCAAATTCGTAGCGATACTTATCCTCGTATGTCAGGGCGCTGTGTGTATGCTGATATTGCAGACGTTCACGCAACGATAGTTTTATGCGTCCAATCTTGTGGCTTGCAGTTAATGAGAATACGAAGCGGTCGCGCTGCTCCCAATATGCGTGGTCGATGTTGTAATTGTGTACGGGGTTGCCAAACTCGTCGTCGCCTACATACTCCTTTAGGCTCTTCTCCTGTGGATTATGAGACTCTATGTAGATGTAGCCGCCTTCGGCTTTCAGCCATTTGGCAATTTCGTAACTCATTCCAATGCCGAATGAGCGGCGGTCGGTCTCCTGAACGCCGTCTATGGTACGTAACTCTCCCTCGAATGTAACGTCTAACTTTTCGGTCAGTTTCTTTTTTGCTTCGAGGCTTGTCCAGATGCCGAAGTCGTCGCTCTGTGCAAACAGACTGCTTGAAGGCATCACTGATAGTAATAACGCGGCTGCAATGGCCGTAATTTTCTTAGTTTTTAATTTTGAATTCATCACTTGGAGCTTTAATTATTGTGTCTACTGTGTTAACTGAATCGTCGGTGGGACGATAATACATTTTTATAATAGCTGCATCTTTTAGAAAATCAATTCCGCCAACCTCTACTTTTACAATGTTCAATCCTGTGCGTTTTTTGAGGTCTTCGATAAGTTCGGGCTCTTTCTCGGGAGTGATAAGGTTTATGTTATCGTACTTGATGACTTTATAAGATAAGTGTTTGATGAAAAGATGGCTCTCGCAGGCCCAAATAGATGCAATGAACAGAAGGTTGGCTGCTACCATCTCGGAGTAGCTTAACTCCTCCATAACAAGGCCGTTTATTGCACTCATTGCGATGATGATGAACAAGTAGGTCATTTCGCGAATGGCTACCTGCTCGGTACGGTAACGTATGATACTGAAGATTGCAAACAGTCCGAGGGCAAAGCCGGTCTTAAGCTTTACACCACCCAATAGGTAGATAAGTAAGAAGATACTTATAGCAATGAGTATGAATGTGAAGAAAAATTCACTGCGCTTGCATTTCGGGTAGTAGAAGAAACGTACTACGATACCTACAAAAAGTAGGTTAAGGAAAAAACCAACAAGCAGGTTTATAATTCCTTGCAGATTGAAAATTGCACCTTTAACAGGTTCGGTGGCATCGTTTGTGCCTGCAAGAATGTCGTTGCCAAAATCCCAAATAGCGTTTAGGAAAGGAATGTCAATTACTGAAAGTGTAGTTAGTAGTTCCATATTTGTGAAAGGTTATCTGTTTTCGAGTCGTTGTATATATCTTAATCTGTCTTTGAAATTATTGTATTTTAAATCTTTGTTTGTGAGTATGCTGCCAATGCAATATTTGCTGAACCCCGAACGCTTAATGCGTAGGTCGCGTATAACGGAAAGCGCAGGCGAGAATACATTACCGTCACGCTTTAATTCAATGATTACAACGTGATTTAGTCCGTTCTCTTCGTTGCTGTTTAGATTGTGGAAATATAATCCGAAGTCGATGGTCAATCGCTCGGTCTTGCCAAAATTAACCAAGGTGATGCGGCTGAAACGATTCTCGGTGACGGGCGCAATCTCTTCAAGAGTGTACCAGGCGTGCTTGGCAAGGAAAGGTATAACGCTCTCTCGCTCCTCGTTAAGTGAATAGGCGCAGTTAACCTCTATACGCTTCTTTTTTGTACGTCCGTGATTGTTCTTGTTTTTAACCTCGAGGAAGGTGTCATAACTATCGAGATAGGTACGTACTCTTATCTTTTCGCGTCGTGCTCTACCTTTGTGATGCATCGTGTACATAAGAAAATCGGCAGTGTCGAAATATATCGTATGATACGATGATATTCGTCTGCCATTTATCTGTTGAACATAGTACTGTCCGTTTACCGCTGCCAAAAATGAATACAACTGCGCTTCGGTCGCAACAAATTTAGTGTCTGTGCGATTCATAAGCTTTATACCCGACATCTCCTCGAGAGATATTGGCGGAAGTTTTTCTATTAATTCCAATATTTTGTTGTTGTCCATTATTGCAATATCATCGATATTCGCACTTGTCGCAAATGTACTAAAAAAAACATAACTGCCAAAGAAAACAGCGCTTCATTAAATAAAAGTTGTTATTATTGATAAAATTTAACTTGTCAGTGTTAATTTTGTGCTATAAATGTGGGAAAGTGGGACGTTTGCACTATTTTTGTACTACATCAAAAAACAGACAATATGAACTTTCTTCAGATAGTTGATAAGTACTACCCGAGTGACGATGAGTTGCGTAATATTTATATGATTCACGCAGGTCGTGTGGCCGAGCTTGCTCTCGATTTTTCTCGTCGCCATCCCGAACTTTGTATGGATAACAAGTTTATAGAGGAGGCCGCAATGCTTCACGATTTAGGGATATTTCTTACCGATGCTCCCGGAATACATTGTCACGGTTCGGCTCCTTATATATGTCACGGTTTTCTTGGTGCCGAACTGTTGCGAAAAGAGGGCTTCCCGCGTCACGCTCTTGTGTGTGAGAGGCACACCGGCACCGGGCTGACGAAAGAACTTATAGCCGAGAAAGGCTGGCCACTGCCGCAGGTTGATATGACTCCGCAATCGCTCGAAGAGCAGGTGATATGCTTTGCCGATAAGTTCTATTCAAAAACGAAACATCTGTACGAGGCTCGCTCTTTTGAACAGGTTAAAGCGAGTATGGCAAAAATCTCGCAGGCTTCGGTCGAGAAGGTCGGGGAGTGGCAAAAATTATTCGGATAGTCTGTTTTATCCGCTATGAAAACCTTATATTAAGTGAAAAACTATTAATGTTTCTATTAGCATAATCTTTTTTTATGCTAAAATAGACGTAAACTGCTTTTTATTTAGTACCTTTGCGGTATGCAGCGAAGATATACGGCGCTCGCTGTGAAAAAATCAAAGCAAGCTTTATTTTTTTTCGCTCGCTTGTTTGTATTTTTGCACTAAATTGCGCAAGTTGCGAAAAATCGAAGTGACTTTGAACGAAAGTAGCTTGTGCTGCTTTTGCGATAAGGATAAAAGGACATTTATTGTCAATGGAGTTGAATAGAATTAGTCGATTATTATATTCGGTATTTGTTGTATTGATGGTGGTATGTTCTGTACCTCTGTCGGCAAAGGGTGTCTCCTTGCATAATCTGTTTGCAAAGGACGCTTTTTTCATTGATACTCTCTCTATTGAGGTCTCTGTGGATACAACAGTAACCGATTCTACCAAAAAAGAACAAAAAGATGCTTTGGATGCACCTGTAAGGTATACCGCCAATGATTCACTCGTGTGGACACGTGGGGGTAGCGCCTATCTTTACGGTGCCGGTCAGGTAAACTATGAAAAGATAGAGCTAAAAGCCGATGTTATTTCAATGGACATCGACAGCAGTGTGGTACACGCGCTTGGTCGTCCCGACAGTACAGGTACTATTGTGGGACAACCGGTCTTTACAGACGCGGGTACTCCATACGAAACAAATCGTATCAGCTATAATTTCAAGAGCAAGCGAGGTAAAATTAATAATGTTTACACACAGCAGGGCGATGGATTTATGACTGGTAACGATGCCAAAAAAGACAGCAATAATGTCTTTTATATACAAGGGGGAAAATATACCACTTGCGACGCCGAGCATCCACATTTCTACTTAGCGATGACACGTGCCAAGACACGCCCCAAGAAGGATATTGTATTTGGCCCTACCTATCTTGTTGTCGAGGATGTACCGCTGCCGCTTGCCATCCCATTTGGATATTTCCCATTTACAAGCGATTATTCGTCGGGATTCATTATGCCCTCTTATGGTGACGAGACAGAGCGTGGTTTCTATCTGCGTGACGGTGGATACTATTTTGCCATTAGTGACAGGATGGATTTGCGTCTTACGGGAGAGATATTTACAAAAGGTTCGTGGGGTGTAGCTGCTGCTTCGCGTTATGCTCAACGATATAAATACTCGGGTAGTTTCGATTTTAGCTATCTGGTTACAAAACAGGGTGAGCGTAATCTGCCCGACTATTCGGTGGGTAAGAACTTTCGCATACAGTGGAGTCACCGTCAGGATGCAAAGGCTGTACCTAACAGTAACTTCTCGGCAAGCGTGAATTTTGCAACAGCAAGCTATGAACGTTCCAATCTGAACAGTCTTTATGATCCTATGCTGAATTCACAGAGCGTACGTACCTCGAGTGTCAGCTATTCAAAGACGTTCCCCAATATTGGCCTTACAATATCGGCCACAACAAATATCTCGCAGAGCATACAGGATTCTATTGTTTCGCTAACGTTGCCCAACCTAAGTGTCTCTTTGTCGAAGAAATATCCCTTCAAACGTAAAAAGCGTGCAGGAGACGAACGTTGGTATGAGAAAATCTCACTCTCGTATACAGGCCAGATGAGCAACAGCATCACAACAAAGGAAGATAAGATATTTAAATCGAATCTTGTAAAGGATTGGCGCAACGGTTTCAGCCATCGTATTCCCATCAGTGCTACATTCCAACTATTCGATTATATAAATGTAACGCCCAGTTTCAGTTACAACGAGCGCTGGTATTTCAAGAAAGTGAACCGCGATTGGGACGAGCGTACAGGAAAAGAAGTACGTGATACGGTGTACGGATTCAATCGTGTCTACAACTATAACCTATCGCTCTCGCTGAATACAACACTTTACGGATTCTATCAGCCTGCCGGGTTCCTGAAGAACAGTCGCATACACACGGTGCGTCACGTCTTTAAACCATCAATCTCGTTTAACTATGCTCCCGATTTTGGTACCGAGCATTATGGATACTACGATACTTATGTCTATACCGATGAGGATGGAGAGGTTCGCCAGGTGCAGTACTCGCCCTATGAGGGCTCTCTCTATGGAATTCCGGGAAGAGGTAAAACAGGTAGTGTGACATTCGATATTGGCAATAATGTCGAGATGAAATGGCGAACAAAGAACGACTCATTGAAGAAAATCAGTCTTATCGACGAACTTGGTGCAAATATTTCATACAATATGGCAGCAAAGACAAGGCCTTGGAGTAACCTCAGCACCCGTCTGCGATTGAAACTATCAAAGAGCTATACATTCAGTCTTAATGCCACTTGGGCTACTTATGCTTACGAGTTTAACGACCGAGGTCAGGTGGTGGTAGGTGATAAAACCGAGTGGTCATACGGCCGTTTCGGACGCTTCCAGGGAATGAGTCAGAATCTATCTTATACATTTAATAACCAGACTTTTGCGAAGATTAAGAAACTTTTTGTAAAGGATGATGCTCCAAAGAAGGAGGATGATACAGATGATGAGGATAGTACCGAAAAAAATAAGAATAAGTCCAAAGGAGTCTCTATGACTGCTCGAAGCAGTGAGAAAAAAAGTGCCGAGGTGGATGAGGATGGATATATGCCATTTAAACTGCCGTGGAACTTTACGGTATCGTATGGTATAATAATGGCCGAGAACACATCGGCGCAGATTCGACTGAAGTCTATGAGATATCCTTATAAGTTTACTCAGAATATGAACTTCTCGGGTAATGTGAGTATCTCGGATAATTGGAAAATAAATTTTACCTCGGGATATAATTTCGAGTTTAAAAAACTGACAACCACAACGATGAATATCTCGCGCGACCTGCACTGTTTCGAAATGTCGTGCGGAATAGTCCTCGCTCCGTATACGTCGTTTAACTTCAGTTTCCGTGCAACATCGCAGATGCTTGCCGATGCTCTGAAGATTGATAAACGTAGCAGCGGCAGCAGCAATGTGCAGTGGTGGTATTGATGTTGGGTATACAAAAGAAAGACAGCTTCAAAGGCTGTCTTTTTTTTGTATGATTATATAAGTCTTACCACTCAATAGGGGTCTTTCCGTGTTTGATAAGATAGTCGTTTGTGAGTGTGAAATGATGGTTGCCGAAGAATCCGTGATAGGCCGAGAGAGGCGAGGGGTGGGGCGATGTGAGCACCAGATGGCGGTTTCGATTGATGAATGCACCCTTCTTTTGTGCATAGCTTCCCCAAAGAATAAAGACAAGATTCTCTCTCTTGTCGGCAAGGATGCGTATGACCGCATCGGTAAACTGCTCCCATCCTTTATTTTGGTGTGAACCGGCGCTTGCTGCACGTACTGTTAGTGTTGCGTTAAGTAGCAGTATGCCTTGGTCGCTCCAACGTGTGAGGTCGCCATCGGTCGGGATTGGACGTCCTGTGTCAGCTGCTATCTCCTTGAATATATTCAATAACGATGGTGGAAAGGGAATACCTTTGTTCACCGAGAAACACAACCCGTTGGCTTGGCCAACACCGTGATAGGGATCTTGTCCGATGATAACTACTTTTACATCGTTAAAGGGGCAGTGGTCGAATGCGTTAAAAATGAGTCGGGCAGGAGGATATATAGGAGTGGGGCCACTATATTCGCTGCGCACAAAATCAGTAAGTGTTTCGAAATAGGGCTTATCGAACTCCTCTCTAAGTTGCTCTTTCCAACTGTTCTCTATTCTTACGTCCATTATATAAGGTGTATATTCATTTTTCGGCACTCTTCACGCATTTCGTCGGGCCAAATACTTGCTTGAATCTCGCCAATGTGTGCCTTTTTCAATAGCAGCATACACAGACGTGACTGTCCGATACCTCCGCCGATGCTCAATGGCAGTGTGTCGTTAAGCAGGCGACGGTGAAAATATAATTCCTTGCGCTCCTCTTTTCCTGATAGCTCCAACTGGCGCAGCAATGCTTTTTTGTCGACTCGTATTCCCATTGATGAGAGTTCGACCGATTTTCCCAATATGTCGGACCATACGAGCAGGTCGCCGTTGAGGCCGTTGTAACCCTCTTCATTGAGGGTGCTGTAGTCGTCGTAGTCGGGGGCGCGGTTGTCGTGCGGTTCTCCATCGCCCAATTCTCCTCCTATTCCAATTATGAATACAGCTTTATGCTCGCGTGTTATCTCCTCTTCGCGCTCTTTGGCGGTTAGGGTGGGGTATTTCCGACGCAACTCTTCGGAGTGTATAAAGAAAATCTCTTTTGGGAGTGTAGGTTCCAATTGGGGGTAGTGCTCGCTTATGGTGAACTCGGTACGTCGTATCGCCGAATATATGCGTGTTACTATTCCGCGAAGGAATTTTATTGTACGCTCCTCTTCGCCTATTGTGCGCTCCCAGTCCCATTGGTCGACATACAGCGAGTGAAGGTTGTCCAACTCCTCGTGGGCACGTATAGCATTCATATCGGTGTATATTCCTCGTCCTTCCTGAATGTCATAATCGGCAAGGGTGACGCGTTTCCATTTGGCAAGTGAGTGCACAACCTCGGCAACAGCCCCATTCATATCCTGTATGGGAAAACTGACGGCGTTCTCGTGTCCTGTGAGGTCGTCGTTAAGGCCTGTGCCCTGTAAAACGAAAAGCGGTGCCGTAACACGGCGCAGTCGCAGTGTCGATGAGAGGTTTAATTGAAATATCTCCTTAATTTGCTTTATGGCAAGCTCGGTTTGCTTTAGGTCGAGCAGCGGATGGTAAGGAACCGGGAGTGTGTATAATTTCATTGTTTCGCTGACAATTTGTCGTTATTTATGTTAAAATGCTTTCTAAAATTTGGTGTATTCATTGTTTTGCTTGCGAAGATAATGCAATTTGAAGATAGTTGCAAGAGAAAAGCATAATATTTTGTGACATATTTCGTCTCTATCCTATTTCTGTTTTCAATGAAATATCACTACCTTTGTACAGTTTATTATAATTTAAATTAAGAGACGTTATGCCTATTTCGGTTGTTATAAATACTTATAATGCTCAAGAGCATCTGGTCGAGGTGTTAGAGGCAGTCAAGGATTTTGATGAGATTGTAATATGTGATATGCAAAGTACCGACGATACTTTAGCTATTGCAAAGAGGTATGGTTGTAAAATTGTTACTTTTTACGAAAAATGTAACATTGTAGAGCCGGCGCGTAATTTTGCTATCGAATCGGCTACACACGAATGGGTTTTAGTGGTGGATGCCGACGAAATTGTCACCCCCGAACTGAGAGAATATCTTTACGAGAGGATTAAACACCCCGATTGCCCTAAGGGACTTTTTATATCGCGTGTGAATATGTATATGGGGCGTTTTATGAAAAATTGGGATCATAATTTCTTGCTTCGTTTCGTCTCGCGCGATAATACCGATTGGCCATCGACGATACACGCAATCCCAAAGATTAACGGCACCGTAGAGCGTGCTCCGGCAAAACTGTGTATGTATCACTTGTCCGATATGACAGTGCAGCAGTATGTGGGCAAGATGAACGACTATACCGACAACGAGATGGTGCGCAAGGCAAAAAAGAACTATGGCGTCGGTGCTATGTTCTATCGTCCTTTGTGGCGTTTCTTCCGTGTCTATTTTCTTGAAGGCTATTTTATGTCAGGTGGACGAGGCTTTATAAAGTCTTGTATGGCAGGAATTTATCAGGCGATAATAGTTGCCAAGATATTGGAAAAAAGGTATCGTGACGAGGATGAAAAGAAATAGTTATTCGTCGGCTGTAATTCTGTGAGATAGATATAAAGTGATAGAATAACAGGGCTTTTGACGAAAAAAATTGTATATTTGCGTCGATAATAGCTGTTTGTATCTTTTATCTCACTGCGAAATGGCTCCGTAGCTTAGCTGAATAGAGCATCGGATTCCGGTTCCGAAGGTCCTGGGTTTGAATCCCAGCGGAGTCACTCTGTGGTGAATGTTCAACAAATTAAAACACGTAAGATGGCTGCTGTAGGTTTCTACATAGTAAAGGGTATATGGTTCTTGATGTCTCTTCTACCCTTAAAGGTGCTATATTTTATCTCGGATTTGCTTTTCTATCCTATTTATTATCTTGTGCGTTACCGTCGTAAGGTGGTACGTAAGAATATGACAAACTCTTTCCCCGAGAAGAGCGCTGCCGAGATTAAAAAAATGGAGAAGGAGTTCTACCACTCGTTGTGCGACTATTTTGTAGAGACGATGAAACTCTATGGAATGAGCCAAGAGGAGGTGCGTCGAAGAATTGAGTTTACAGGACTCGAAAAAGTTAATGAGTATCTCGGTGATGGAAAGTCGGTAGTGGTTTATATGGCTCACTCCTTTAATTGGGAATATGTAACATCTATCCCATTGTGGTTTAATCACGAGAATGTAGTTGTTGGACAGATTTATCACCCGCTCGAGAATGTGCAGTTCGATGATTTCTTTAAGAAACTGCGCAACCAATATGGTTCCGAGAATATTGCAATGAAGTCGACGCTGCGCCGCATCGTCGATATTGCAAAGCAGAAGCAGCAGTTTATTATAGGTTTTATTGCCGACCAGGTGCCAACGTGGAACGAGATACATCACTGGGTCGATTTCCTGAATCAGGATACTCCAGTCTTTACAGGTACCGAAAAGATTGCCAAGCGTACAAACAGCGCAGTGTTCTATCTGCACGTGCGCCGAGTGAAGCGTGGAAAGTATAATGCACATTTTGAGTTTATGGCCGATAATGCAGCCTCGCTACCAGATAACGAGCTGACAAATATGTATTACAAACTTCTTGAGGATGGCATAAAGGAGCAGCCCTCTATGTGGCTGTGGACGCATAACCGTTGGAAACGTACTCGCCAAGGCTGGATTGAGCGACAAGAGAAACTGGCAGAACGTAAACGCTTGGCAGAGAGCAAGCTGTAGTAGTGACTCAGGAAAATAAATATAATATATTACTGTCCGATAAAAATAGAATAATCCCAAGAAGTGCTATTAACGGAGCTAATATTGCGGAACTCGCTTCGCTCAAACATCCTCGCAGCACCAAAAAAACATCGTGAGCATTTTACGTTAAGATTTTCGTGCGCAGAGCCTTTTGCCTACTTTTCGTCGGCACGAAAAGTAGGAGAAAAATAACAATGAAAGGCTGAATTTAGCAAACAAGCCTAAATGAGAGACTGAAAAAG
>JAGBBX010000032.1 GCA_017938245.1 Bacteroidaceae bacterium | reverse complement strand
CGAAAACTTTCGTAGGATGTAAATCAAGTACTTTTGCAATCGTCGTTTACCCACATTTCTGGATATATATCGGTTATCCACAATCTTCCAGTAGTCATAAAGTCCAGAAAAATTGGTAAAAATTCCCCATTATTAAAATTTCCCGCATGTATTTGATAATGAATCCAATAATCTAAACTGCTATTACATTTAGTTTCAACAATACGTTTACATAAATGATTTACAGAAAGTCGAATCTTTAGTCTAATGGAAGTTTTATGCACAACTGCAAGTGTGCGTCTCAATGGCTGAAGCTATGGCACGCAGTACTAATAGCAGTCTGTATATCATTGATTACAATCGCAAGAACTTCTTATATGTATCTCCCAATCCGCTGTTTCTATGTGGATACTCACCTGATGAAGTAAGAAAAAAGGGGTATGCTTTTTATATGGATGTAGTTCCTGCTGAGGAAATTCAAATGCTGTTTGAAATCAATGAAGCAGGATTCAAATTCTACGACAAGCAACCCAAGGGAAAGAAACTTGATATGACTATCGAATATGATTTTCATATCAAGGCTTCTGACGGACATTTGCACCTTATTCATCACAAGCTTACACCTATACTTCTTAACACCAATGGTGATATGTGGTTGGCACTTTGTTCTGTTTCATTGTCTCCAAGAACCACGGTGGGTAATGTGATTATCACATACAAAAACAGTTCAACACATTATTGTTATTCCTTTGAGGGGAAACGCTGGAGAGAACAACCCAATATAACATTGGCAGAACGAGAGAAAGATATATTGCAACTTTCCGTTAAGGGATTCTCTAATAAGGAAATAGCCGAAAAACTCTTCATTGATGTCAATACCGTCAAATATCACAAGAAGAATCTCTTTTACAAGTTACATACAGAAAACATCACTGAAGCCATCGGCATCGCAACCAATCTTAGGCTGATTTAGAAAAGTGATGTAGAATTTAGGCAGAGTAGCAACAGGCGGATGCTCCTTGATGCCGGCGAGAGACTAAAGTTCGTAGAAATAGGTGATAATGTTACTTATATACCGGATAATCTATTTTATAATCGCCCTAATATAATTAACTTTAAGATTGGGAAAAACCTAACTTTTATTGGAAAAAATGGTTTTCATTTTTGTTCAGGATTAAAAAAGGTTAAAATAGGTCATCCTGAAACATCAAGATGCACAATTGGAGAATATGCGTTTGCAAACTGTAAAGATTTAGAAATAGTACATAATTCTATATTTTGTATAAAAAGAGTGAGGTGTACTTTACACAAACTATTTCTCACACTTATACCAAAAAACATCGTGAGCATTTTACGTTAAGATTTATATTCTTATCAATATTTAATAGAATTGGGTTACGTTTCACTCGGATAGTAATAATAATAGGATGCACATCTCTTTGGTTGTGCATCCTATTTTATTAAGCAGTCGGCCTATAAGCCGGGTTCTGTACCCCTTGTGGGGCGTCTGTCATTCATCTATGCTGTGCATCACTGCACAGCTAAAGCGTTCTACCCTCCGACTCGGACGAGCAGCCCTCAAACGCCGGTATACGCGAACTTGCAGCTTCCAAGACACACGGCTCGTACGTCACCGCACGACCGGTGGGCTCTTACCCCACCTTCTCACCCTTACCTCTCGCGAGGCGGTTATTTTCTTCTGCATTACTCTGCCTTCGCAGACAGCTTTCTGTTAGGAAGTGGAATGCTCTGTGCTGCCCGGACTTTCCTCCTTTACCTCTATTGGTAACGGCGACAGACCGTCCGACTGCATTATACTTGGTTTTTACACGGCAAAGGTAGTGAGAAAAAATGAATTTAAACTATTATGCCGAAAATAAAGTTTCTATTTAAACAATTTACAGCTACTGTTTTTCATTTTTAATAGGTTTGGCAAAGCTTCAATGTGAAACTATTGTTAAATAGATGCCTCTTCTGTTAAATAGAACCAAAAATGAGACCTTTTGTCATTAACTCTCAAATGTAGACTATATATTTGCATTGCGAGCACCTTGTGGTATCCACTCTTGAAATAATTATGGTGCTTGTTAAAATTGGATGATGAATTAACGAAAAGATGTATTTAAGTTATGAAGAATGTTGTTAGAAAACTGTTTTTTGGCTCAGCAGTAATTGCTCTTAGTGCGGTAGTCGCAGGGATAACTGCAAGTAGCATTGTTGCCGACAAAGGAGAGGCGAAAAGTGCTTTTTCGGAGAATGTTGATGGTTTTATGACCCGTTTGGCATCGTATGATGGCGATGCAGTTTCACATATCGACCTTACTCAGGCAGCCGAGAAGTCGGTTCACGCCGTTGTGCATATAAAGTCGACCGAGAATAGCAAGACCCGCACAGTGCGTCGTGCTCCCGATATTTATGATTTCTTTTTTGGCGATGGTAATCCACGCGAACAAACAATAAGGACACAACCGAAAGTTGGGTTCGGCTCGGGTGTGATACTATCTAAAGATGGATATATCGTAACAAATAATCACGTTATTGCCGATGCAGATGAGATTGCTGTAACTCTGAATGATAATCGCACACTTCAAGCACGTCTGATAGGTGCCGATGAAAAGACCGACCTTGCTCTTATTAAGGTCGATAGCGACACCGACCTCGAGTTTCTGCCCGTTGGTAACAGCGACGACCTGAAAGTGGGTGAGTGGGTGCTTGCTGTTGGTAATCCCTTTAATCTTACCTCTACTGTGACTGCGGGTATTGTCAGCGCCAAGGCTCGCTCCTTAGGTGTTTATGATGGAGGTATAGAGTCGTTCATTCAGACCGATGCGGCAATTAACCGAGGTAATAGTGGTGGAGCTCTTGTGAACGCTCGAGGCGAACTCGTTGGTGTAAACTCGGTTCTTTCATCACCTACAGGCTCTTACGCAGGTTATGGCTTTGCCATTCCGACCTCAATAATGACAAAGGTTGTTTCTGACCTTAAGGAGTTTGGTGCTGTTCAGCGTGCCGTTCTTGGAATTATAGGCGGAACAGTGACTGCTGAGCTCAACGATGAGAAAGATTTGGGCTCGGTAGATGGTGTTTACGTTAGTGAACTTGTTCCCGATGGTGCAGCTGCCGCTGCCGGAATAGAGGCCGGTGATGTTATAATAGGTCTCGACGATAAACGTGTTAAGACAATGCCCGAGATGCAAGAAGAACTTGCCAAACATTTGCCCGGCGATAAGGTAAATATAAAGGTACTTCGCAATAAGAAAGAGCGTGAGTTTAAAGTAGAGTTAAAAAATGTTCAAGGAAATACAGGTGTTGTAAAGAATGTCGATCTTGATCTCCTTGGCGCCGAATTCAAAGAACTAAACGATAAGGAGCGTAGAAACTATAATGTTTCGGGAGGATTAAAGGTGACCGAGGTGCGCAGTGGACTCTTTGCCGATGCAGGAATAGGAAAAGGATTTGTTATTGTCAAAGTAAACGGCGTGTCGGTCAAGAATATCGATGAGTTGCAGAAAATAGTAAAGCAAGCGAATAATTCGAGCGAGAGAGTATTGTTTATCTCGGGTGTAACAGCTTCGGGCCGTAAGGCTTACTTCTCGGTAGAGTTACAACCCGAATAAAAAATAGTTTAGTATAACGCAGTTATCGTGAAGATGCCCGTTGAAATATCCAATGGTAGTTTGTGATAAATAAAAATCTCCCACAACTGCAATTTTAAACAGCACCCCAAAAGTTATACAAGACTTTTGGGGTGCTGTTTAAGTTGTTCGAGGGTGTTTCTATTGATTTAATCAGGCTCTTATTCAAAAATAAGTTCACCGAAGAACTCGGGACGGTGGAAACTGGGCTCGGGCCAGTCGATGGCGTTCCACGAGATAAAATGCGGTGTAGGAAGATTGTCGCCACATTTATAGAAATTGGCGCGCATACTCTTGCCACTCCAACTCTCGACACCGCTGCGGAATAGTACATAGGCAGGAATAATCTCAATAAGACTCCAACTATTCTCGCCCTCGCGCAACGAGAAGTTCTCGCTACCCAATGATGGGATGCGTTTAATGGTATCAAGTAGTTCAAGAGGGGCATTCTCCTTAGGCTCGTTATGCGGATGCCAAGCCATTAGCATCTTGCCAATGCAGGTGCACTCCAGATTATAGTAGTCCATATTGCTGCCCGGCGATACAAAAAACTCGACGCAGGGGTCGGTCCACACCTCGCCAAAGTCCTCGGTTACGAGAGTGTGAATATTATTCTCGGTAACATCGAACTTAATATAAAGATTCTTGCCATCGTGGAACAATTTAAAGGTCGCCTTTGGGGTATAAGGAAAATCCTTAGGCCAGTTGCAACAGTCAATAGCATTAGATTCAAGGGTCGAGAAAATCTTCTCAAGCTCATCGGTGCAACTGCACGCAGGAACTATTTTGGGTACTGTGATTTTTTTCATAAAAGATTTAGTTTAGAAGTTGTTTATCTGCGAAGATAAGCGATATTTTTCAGAATCCCTATATTTCGATGTTTTTTGTTTGTTTTTTATTGGTGTCCGGTAAACCTTTTTCAGTCTCTCATTTAGGCGTATTCTACTTATGAATATAAAAATCGGCCTCCGCCATAAACGGCAGAAACCGATTCTTGTCAATTTGAAAGACTCATCAGAAACTGTTGTAAATTCCTGTCTCCAACTTATTCATTATGTAACGCAGAGCCTTTTGTGCCTTTACCGAATTACCCGAACCATCGAGCGGTGGGGCAAAGGCTGCTATGCCGAATCTTCCCGGCAGTACACCCATAATACCTCCGCCTACACCGGTTTTTGCCGGTAGTCCCGAGGTGAACATCCAGTCGCCTGTGTGCTCGTAGAAACCAACGGCGGCAAGCATCGCGGTAATCTTAGGGGCGAGCCTCTTTTCAAAGACCTTCTCTTTGGTGACGGGATTTACCCCGTCGTTTGCTATCGTCGCGCCACATATTGCAAGCTGCCTTGCGGTTATTCCCAACGAGCATTGTCTCGTATAAAGGTCGAGCGACATATCGGGGTCGTCGTATATGCGGTTGTAGTGTTTCAGCAGCCAGGCAATGGCGCGGTTGTTGAAATTACTCACACTCTCCGACTTATAAAGTTCCTCTATCAATCGTGGCCTTTCGCCGCACAGACGCTCTATATTATCCACTATCGCTTTCCACTTGTCGTCGCTGTTACCCACAGGACGCACCATACTTACTGCCGATATTGCACCGGCATTGACCAGCGGAGTGGTGGGGTGATTCTTCTCGAGCAGAATTGCCATCACCGAGTTAAAGGGCATTCCCGTTGCATCGGCGCCAATCATATGCAGGATAGTGTCGGCACCATACTGCTCGAGTATGAGAATGGCAGTCATAACCTTCGACACCGACTCTACTCCAAATATGTAGTCGCAATCGCCCACCGCTATTATCTCGCCATCGGGCATACAGGCGGCAATACCAAAAAGTTTACTGTCGACACGGGCAAGATAAGGTATATAATCGGCATTTTTACCCGTCTTATCGTCTTTGAACTTCTCGTACGCCTCGTCGATGAGGCTTCTCATACGCTCTTTTGAAATACCATTCATCATACTCGAAACAATATTATCTGTTATTTCCCTTTTCCTGTGTGGGTGAATACGCTGCCCTTTACCTTTTCCTTTTTCTCGGCCGCAATGCGTGTAGTGGTGGGATATTGCAGCTTGTCAAGTTCGGCAACAGCACCTGCAATGTCGGTGAGAAGCTGGTCGGCCATATCGCGGCTGAATCCCTGACGCACCACAATACGCATCACTGTTGTCTCCTCAATGTTCGCAGGCATAGTGTAAGCGGGTACCATCCAACCGCTCTGTTTTAGTTTATCCTGTAGGTCGTACAGTGTCCAGTGGCACTTCTGGGCATACTCGGGTTTCATCTCCCAGATGAAAAGCGGATTATTAACCTCGGGGCTGTAGTTGCGGAAAGGTTTCATCTTGCCAATGGCACTATGCAGGTACTTTGCAATCTCGATAGAACTGCTGTGGATAGCCTTGTAACCTTCGAATCCCAAACGAATAAATTGGTAGTACTGACCCAAAATCTGTGCAGCAGGGCGCGAGAAGTTCAGTCCCACCTGCGAAATTTCGGCACCAAGATAGTTTACGCTGAACGACATTGTGTCGGGGAGATATTTCTTGTCCTTCCATACAACCCAACCAAGACCGGGATATACGAGACCATATTTGTGACCGCTGGTACTGATAGAGAGCACCCACTTAAGGCGGAAATCCCACTTCTTTTCGGGCTCCAAGAAGGGCAGGATGAAACCACCCGAAGCTGCGTCTATGTGAATGGGAATATCGTATCCCGTCTCCTTATTATATTTGTCGAGAGCCTTGTCGAGCGCTTCGACATCGTCGTTCAGTCCCGTCCACGTTACACCCATAATGGGAACAACGCATATTGTATTCTCGTCGCAGAGTTTAATGGCATCCTCGGGGCATAGTGTCAGTTTATCCTTTGTGAGGGGAACGGTGCGCATCTCAATCTGCCACAGCTGGGCAAACTTCTCCCACACAACCTGATAGGCCGATGATATTACAAAGTTGGGCTTATCGGTTGGCTTGCCCTCCTTCTGACGGCGTTGCTTCCAGCGTTGCCACGCAGCCACACCACCAAGCATACAGGCCTCGCTGGAACCAATTCCCAATGCGCCTGTTTTCCATTTTGCCTGCTCGGGAGTGTTCCACAGGTTGGCAATCATATTGATACACTTTGCACACATCACCGCTACACGAGGATACTCGGTCTCGTCGATGTAGTTGATGGCAATGGCATCGTTCATCAACTTTGTAGCATAACCGTCCATATATGTGGTAACGAATGTTGCCAGGTTAAGACGTGGTTGCGTCTGCGCGTATGTCTCGTCTTTTACCATACGATAGGCAATCTCGGGTGTGGTGGAGTGCTGTGGAATACGCTCCGTTGGAGCCGACTGCAACATCTCCTCGGAACCAAACACTGCTGTTGTTACCGTTGTCTCTCTCTCTGTTTCGTTTCTTTTCATTGTTTTCTCTTTTTAGGGTACTACAATTATGGTTCTATGCCCTTAGAAACAGATAAGCGGCAACCGAAGTTCGATTGCTACGGTTAAAATAATCTTAAAAGAGAGGAGAAAGTTGTTACTTGTGTAATGATGCGATGAGGAGGAATTATCCTTGTTTTAATGGAATATGCGAGTAGGGCGATTTGACAAAGTCTCTTTACAATACTATCACTATGCATATTTGTGGATATTGTAAATATATACTTGCTCCAAACAATCCCCCTCTCTTCTTTGTTTCAAACTAAAAAAATATGAAGATAGAGACAGGAAAGGGTACTATCACCCTTAAAGCGCTTTTGGCAATATGGTCGGTGTCGGCGCTTACGTCGTTGCCGGGGCTTGCAGTGTCGCCCATACTCGATAAGCTCACAAAAGTCTTTCCGGGAGCAACGGAGATGGAGTTACAGATGCTCACTTCGCTCCCGTCGTTGCTTATTATTCCTTTTGTTCTGCTCTCGGGACATTTGGCCGAGAGGGTGGGCTTTGTGCGCTCGTTGCTTTGGGGCTTGTGGCTTTTTCTCATTAGCGGTGTGCTGTATTTCCTCTGCGGTGCTGTGTGGCAGCTTATTGCTGTGAGTGTGTTGCTTGGGGTGGGGTCGGGTATAATAATCCCTCTCTCTACTGCGCTTGTCTCGCGTTATTTCGTGGGTGAGTATCGTACGCGGCAGTTTGGCTACAGCTCGGCAATAACAAATGCGTCACTTGTCATTGCTACCGCGCTGACGGGTTATCTTGCCAATATCCAATGGCGTCTGCCTTTTGTGGTTTATCTGTTGCCTGCTATCTCCATTATGCTTGTTCCGTTTCTTTCTAAGGAGAAGAGTGTGTCGGATACATCCACTGCTGTTGCAAAAAACTCTCTTCCAGCTACCGATTATCGTGCTCTTGCGATGTATTCGGCTTACTACTTTTTTATTACTTATCTTATTGTTGTGATAAATTTCAATCTGCCGTTTCTGATGGGCGAGTATAAATTGGGCAGTGGCAGCACGGGTGTTGTTACGTCGCTTTTCTTCCTATCAATTGTGCTTCCGGGATTTTTCTTGCCGCAGCTGTTGCGCATTATGCGAGGGCATATTACGCAGTATTGTCTTGCTCTCATTGGTCTGGGTCTTTGGATTGTCTATCTTTATGGCTCGGTGTACACAATAGCTATCGGATGCATTATCACAGGATTCGGATATGGTGTTGCTCAACCTTATCTCTACGACCGAGGTGCTGCGGTTGCACCGCGTAACAGCTCTTTTGCCCTTGCTGTAATTATGGCAATGAACTATATTGCCATTGTCGTAGCTCCGTTTTTTATCGATAATCTGCAAGAGTGGGTGGCTGCGGGTTCGCAACGTTTCCCGTTCGGACTCAATGCTGCATTGTCGTTCGTGGGTATAATCATTATTCTTATTGTAAATGTTTTTACCGAGTATCGTCGCAGTAAATAATTCTTTAATATTTATTATTATTTGTTACTATTGTTTTTTGTTACAAAAGATTGTATTTTTGCAGTCGATAAATTAGGCATAATTTATACTTTAATTATCAGCTGACAAAAAATATTAGATACAATGAAAAAACTACTTTTATTTACTGCGATGCTTTGCTTTGTGCTGAGCACGATGGCTATTCCTGCACGTCGCGCTCCCAAAACGGTGAAGCAGTCGGACGGAACAGAGCTTGTTGTTTACCTCACCGGTGACGAGTCGTTCCACTATTATGCAACAGCCGATGGGCTTCCTCTTGTGCGTGAGGCCAATGGTGACTACTGTTATGCGCAGCCCGATGCACAGGGTATACTTGTAAGTACAAAACGTCTTGCACATAATCTCGACCGTCGTTCTACCGATGAGGCTGCACACGTTGCTGCCTTGCGTCGAGGTGGTCTCGAAGATAGTATGTCAAAGATTGCGGCCGGCCGTTCGCAGCGCTTCAAGGAGCCTCGCAATCGCATACGCACAATTTTGCCCGAGGGCGAGATTAATGTCCCTGTGATTCTTGTAGAGTTTTCTGATTACAAATTTACATTCGAGAGACAAGATGTAGACGATAACTTCAATGCCGAGAACTACTCGGGTCCCGAGAATCCCGTGAACGTTGAGATTCCCGGTAGCCTGCGCGACTATTTCATTGCTCAGTCCGATGGTATCTTTACTCCCAACTTTGTTGTCAGCAAGATTGTTACTCTCGATAATCCAATGTCTTATTATGGTGGTAACAAGACCAATGGCGACGATAAGAATCCTCAGCAAATGATTATCGATGCTTGCAAGAAACTCGATGGCGAGATGGATTTCAGCATTTTCGATAACAACGGCGACGGAGAGGTTGAGTTTCTCTACTGCATCTATGCCGGCTATTCCGAGGCTGCAGGTGCCGAGGAGGATGCCATCTGGCCGCACCAGTGGTACCTGTCGTCGCAGTTGGGTACTATAACCCTCGATGGTGTGAAGATTGACAACTATGCTTGCAGCAGCGAACTTTCATTGAATGCCGATTATGAATCGCGATACGGTCGTTGCCTATCGGGAATAGGTGCTTGCTGCCACGAGTTCTCGCACTGCCTTGGCCTGCCCGATTTCTACGATACAAACAATGCAATTCCTGCATTTGGTATGGATTATTGGGACCTTATGGACTATGGATGCTACAATGCCGAGGGGTATGTACCCATTGGCTACAGTGCATACGAGCGTGATTTTGTAGGCTGGCGTCCGCTTACCGAACTATATGCTAAGGGCGACTACACTATGGAGGCGCTTACAGCAGGCGGCACCGGATATAAGATTGTCAACGAAAAGAATTCCAACGAGTATTATGTGATAGAGAATCGTCAGCAACAAGGTTGGGACAGATATATTTTCAATTCGGGAATGTTGATTACACACGTCGACTATCTCTATTCGGCGTGGTACAAGAATACCGTAAACTCCGACAAGTCGCATCAGCGTTTCACGCTTATTCCTGCCGATGGTAAGCTCACTACTTACTACGATGCTGCTAATACAGCCGAGTATCGTCAGGGGTTGCAGGGCGATATATGGCCCGGAATTAAAAATAATACCGAACTGACAAATACCTCGACCCCCGCAGCAAAAGTGTTCACAGGTGGTTATATGAACAAACCTATAACCAATATAAAGAACGAGAATGGAGTAGTGTCGTTTACTTTCTTGGCCGGGCTTGATGTTCCCACCAATATACAGATAAGCGACATTACCGACGAGGGCTTTACTGCGAAATGGGATGCAGTGGAGTATGCCAAAGAGTACAAGGTAGAGCTTTATAAACTCACCGAAGGTATTGGTACCACCGAGACGGTCAATGGAAAAGAGTATCTCGTAGAACAGGTAAGTACCGTTAAGGTAGATAACAATGAGTGTAAATTTACAGCTCTCGAAGGTAATACTCTTTATCGTATAGCAGTAACTGCTATTGATGGCAACGATATTAGCGAACCTTCGGCTTTTGCTTACGTGACAATCCTGCCTACGGGTATTGATGCTGTCGTTACAGATGGAGGAAAGGTTCAGATATTCGACCTGCTTGGACGCAAGGTAGATAATCCTACTAAGGGTGTATATATTATTCGCAATGGTAATTCTACCAAGAAAATAATGATAAAATAAACACTAAAGAAAAAAGCGAAATATTGCGATAAGGAGCAAGTATCCTGATTGTCTGTGAGTTAGGTTTGGGATTCAGTGCATTTCAGAGGTTAAAAAACAACCTTTTGGCAAAACTAAGCACAAGATGAGTTCCCATATCGTTACCAGACAGTCAGGATGCTTAAGGTTAAAGAATAATCATAATGGCATTGTTTGAATTTGATAGTATATTTACACAATGAAACAGATGCAGATTCATAATAGTACAGATATTGTTGCCGATATTAAGCAGATTATCGAGCAAGCGAGAAAACAGGCATACGCATCTATCAATACATTGATGATTCAATCAAATTGGTTGGTAGGTCGTCGTATTGTGGAGGAAGAACAAGGCGGTGCTTCAAGAGCTGAATATGGTAAGGCTTTGTTGAAGAATCTTGCCACCGAATTGATGCCGATATATGGCAATTCGTATTCTGCCCGTCGCTTGCAGGATTATCGTCAATTCTACCTCTATTTCAAGGATATAGAGATTTGGCACTCGCGAGTGCCAAATCTTACTTGGACTCATTATCGTGAATTGCTTACGGTTAGTGATGAGACTGCTCGCCACTGGTATATGGAAGAAGCAGCTAAAGAAATGTGGAGTGTTCGCACCCTTCACCGTAATATATCATCGCAATACTACTATCGTCTGTTGCAGTCGCAAGCAAAGGATGTTGTAATAGATGAGATGAAACAGATTACAGCACCTATGCAGGGCGACAAGTTGGAGTTTATCAAGAATCCCGTAGTTGCAGAGTTTTTAGGCTTGGCTCATAATAGTAAGTTCTCGGAAACAGAATTGGAGAGTGCGATAATCACCCACCTTCAAAAATTCATTATGGAGTTGGGAAAGGGTTATGCATTTGTTGCCCGTCAGCAACATATCCGAACCGATATGGGCGACTTTTACATCGACCTCGTGTTCTACAACTACATTCTCAAATGCTTTATGCTTGTCGATTTGAAAACAGAGCAAATCAGCCATCAAGATGTAGGGCAAATGGATATGTATATCCGAATGTACGATGAACTGAAGCGGACAGAAGGCGATAACCCGACTATTGGGCTTATACTCTGTTCTCGTACAAGTGAGGATATGGCACGATACTCAATGCTCAAAGACAATGACCGATTATTCCAAGCAAAGTACCTAACATTCTTGCCAACGAAAGAAGAGTTGACAACTGAGATAGAGCGTCAGAAAATGATATTCAAATTGCAACAAGAAAATAACACTCCCAAAGAATAATCAATCGGGAGTGTTTCTATATATGTGCGAAATAAATTTTGAGTGACTTGACTCTATTTGAGAAAAATGTTATACCTTTGTCGTACAAGAGTTATTTGAGGGTATTACTACCGCAAACCGCAGAAATTCGCACGATTCCCAAATCGTTACCACGCTCTTTTCAAAATAACTTCAAGTGTTTATTCTTCAAACGATTATATCAAATCGATGAAATATTAAAATAATTTTTAATGAGGTTTGTAAATTTGTTGATTATTGTAGTTATAGAACTTGCAAGTGTTATATTAAATCTGAATGCCTCCCTCGACATTCTCCCAACTCTCCACGCCGGGCGACATTCCACCCGATGCACCGCCCTCGGGTGGGGTGATGACAATCTCTCGGTCGATGATGATCCAGCGATTGTCGCGCACCATCGGGGTGTCGAACATCGGGGTTATATCAATCTGCTCGACCTGCGAGGTTCCGTCGCTTCGCACAAACTCTAAATTGAGCGTATAGATTGACGGCACGTCGGGCAGCTTGCCGAAGGTGTTGAACGTAGCGTAGAGCGTCGCCGAGGTCGAGTTGTCGCGCGTGCGCTCCTTGTTGGCGTACTTCATCGCAAAGAATACCTGCGCAGGGTTGGCCGACTCGATCTTGTCGTGGCCGTGAAGAAGCGACGACTCCGCCATACCGCCCAACATCGAGACCGCCGTACGAATCCACTCGAAACCCTGCACCTTAACCTGCAGGTAGTAGCTCTTAACCATCGAGTGAGCAGTGAAATAGTCGCCTTCGGCCGTAAGGAGCGTATCCAACTCGGGGCTGTCGTCAATCAGGATGGGCTGCTCCACGCTGTGGAACAGATGCTCGGGGGCGTTGAGGATGTTGCTCTGGTCGATGTCGTTACGCGACGAGGGAATGTACTGCAAGTAGTGGTCGCTGATGGGGTTGGTGTAGGCCTCCATCTGATAGAAGCTATCCTCGTTGCGCACCATCGTTACGGCCGAGCCGAACGAGTAGGTTATGAGGTTGTACTCGCCTGCGGGAATGCCGATATACCCGTCGAAATAGTGGCCACGCTCGTCGCTGCCCTGATTCTGCAGAAAACGCTCGGCTACGAGTTTGTCGGTCGCAGGGTCAAACACAGCAACGCGCATAACCTTTGGGCGCGTGTATTCGGGATGCTCGAGCGCAGGGTCGTAGAAGTCGCAAGTAACGTTCTTGATCTGCTCATCGAGGTAGATGCGGATGTAGTGAGCGTTGTTGGGATCGCTCAGCGGGCGATGCTCGCACGAGGGGTTGAGCAGCGCGCAGATTGCGGCAAGGAGGATGGGCAGCAGATTTCTCATTTTCTACCTCCTTTCTTGTCTTTGGCGGTGATGGGAACAACCAGCGACACTTGCGCCTTGGTCAGTCCGAAGTAACCCCAAGTGCCGATCTTGTCGTAGTCGCGCCAGAGGGTTTCGTAATCCTCGCTCGGGGTGTAGCCGCGATAGGGTATTGAGGCATAGCCCGCCGAGAGCGAGAGCTCGAGATTCATTCGGCGACCGATGGGCATCGAGTAGCCGTAGCTGAGGCCGACACTCCAGAACTCGCCCTGATAACATACGTCTCGCCTACGCTGCAAGTCGTAGCGGCCCGACTCGGAATAAAGG
>JAGBBX010000003.1 GCA_017938245.1 Bacteroidaceae bacterium | reverse complement strand
TCAATCTTGACTTCTTCGCTCATGGGCTTTATATATACCTTCTTCATAATAGATAAAAGCTTTAGTATCCAAATTCAGAATCATCACTATCTTGCCCATAGCCACTTATTGCAAAGCCACCTTCTACCTCTACTTCGATTACCTCAACTTTTGGAGGCTCATACATAAAATCACGCTGTTTCATATTCTGTCATATTATATTTTTATCCTTATTTCAATAATTTTGTGTTAAAGATAAATGGAATTTTTCTAAAATAATTAACTTTGCAAATAAATTAGTATATACATTTTGGCATAGGCTTTAATCATTTTGGTTAGTGCTAACTTTTAAACATCTTATTATTAAATACTTAAATAATATGATACAAAGCGTAGAAATAACAAAATGGAAGAACTCGACACAAATGGCAAGCCGTGTGAACGATCACGAAACGGGATTTGCTGATGTAATAATTAATAAGGAAGAAGTCTATGCGGATCTTAACACGAGCCATTATTATATTGTTATGATTATATCGGGAGAAGTAAACATCTCCTGCAAATTGTATAGAAATAAACTCATAAAAAGTGGTACAATGACATTTATTCCGCGAGGAAGCAAAATGGTCATAAGGGCTGTGGCAGATACTAATATCCTGCTATTCGGATTTACAACCACTATTATTCGCACAGATATGGAGATGCTTGAATATTTCTGTACACACGCAGGCAAGAAAGACTATACATTCAATACTCTTCCAATATGTAGCGCTTTGAATGACCTCTTGAAACTAATAGGAGCACAGATACATGAGAAGAAGCTAAAACATAGCGGTATTTGTCACGTGTGGAACACCTACTTCTTCCATATGATGGTGGCGTACTACAATAAAGATGAGATTACTGCATTTATGCGCCCAATTATTTCGGGAGCTGCGGATTTCAAATCATTCATTGAAAACAACTATCTTGAAGCAGATGGAAATGTCTCAAAGCTTATCGCCTTATCCGGCCTATCAACGATGACATTCAAAACACGATTCAAGGCTTCATACGGAATGACGGCCAAACAATGGCTTGACCAAAGATATAAGGAACAGATAGTAGAACATGCTACCGAAAAAAATACCGGACCAAGCCATATCGCACACCAAATGTTAATGACTCCCCAAAGGTTCAATCGCCTATGCCATCGTCTATGGGGAGTAACCGGTTCTGAGTTAATTCGCAGAGTACAAGCCGGGGAACCTCTTGTAGAAGTGAAAGAGAAAAATGCGGATGAGGATGAATAGATATATTACTTGCGAGAACCACAGCGCATAACCTCGGGTGCAATTATCTCTTGATAGGCAACAGGTACTTGTTGAACTCTTCGCACTGCTTCGCACGGCCCAAAATTATCAAATTTACCATCTATGATTGGATAAGAGAGCCGACATAGCAACTAACAAACAATTATATACCTGGTAAGATATAGAAGGGCGAAGAGCGTCTATATTTTATTGGAAGAATAGAAAATGTGCAAGTAATCTATGAGTCAAGCACCTTAGACGAAAGAACTGAAACGATTAAACCACCAAACTACAGTTGAAAAGACTGCGGCAAGGTGGTTCTTTTTTATCCTGCCACGAAACAAGTTTTTAACACCTTCGTGGCAAAATAATCTGACATAAACTTGCCACGAAATAAATTTTCAGTATCTTTGTGGCAAAATAATAGAACTATGGATGGTATAATTGGTCGCAAAAAAGAGCAAAAGGAACTTGAACAGGTTTATAATTCAAACAAGGCCGAGTTCGTGGTTGTTTACGGAAGAAGGCGCGTGGGTAAGACATATCTTGTGAGAGAGTTCTTTCAGAATAGATTGGATTTTTACCACACTGCACTTTCGCCAATAGAACTTGAAGATGAATATTTAGCAGAGAAACAACTGCAAGCGTTTTACCACTCTTTGAAACGCCATGGTGCGGTAGATATTGAGAAAAAACCGAAAGATTGGTTCGAGGCTTTTGAGATGCTCATCACTTTGCTCGAGAGTAAAGGCAAAGATAAACGGTTGGTTGTTTTTATAGACGAACTGCCCTGGATGGATACTCCGCGTTCGGGTTTCATCACAGCCTTTGAGCATTTTTGGAATGGTTGGGCCGCAGGGCAAAAACATATTATGCTCATTGTATGCGGCTCTGCAACATCGTGGATTTCTGACAAACTCCTACAAAACAAAGGTGGACTTTACGGGCGTACAACCTACGAAATGTACCTTTCTCCGTTTACCCTTGGCGAATGTGAGGAGTATATGAAGAGCGAGGGCATCATTATGGACCGTTACGAGCAATTGCAATGTTATATGGCAATGGGCGGAATACCATATTACCTTTCTTATATAGATAAGAGTGAAAGCCTCACACAGAATATAGACCGCCTCTTCTTTGACAAAAAAGGAAAACTGAGAGGTGAATTTGATCGCTTGTACGCCTCGCTTTTTGCATCGCCGGAAAAATATATAAAAATAATAAAACTACTATCACGGAAACGTGAAGGATATACAAGGGAGGAGATTGCAAAGGAAACCGGGCTGCCATACGGCGGTGGATTGACAAAAATGCTCCGAGCATTGGAGAGCAGCGACTTTATTATGTCCTATGCATATTACAACCACTCGCTGCGTGAGGTCTATTACAAACTCACCGACCTGTACACATTGTTCTATCTTTACTTTATCGACAAGAAGAATGCCGGGCCAAACTACTGGCAAAACAATCTTATGTCACCGGCCTTGAACGCTTGGCGTGGCTTTGCTTTTGAAGAGGTATGCTTTGTGCACCGTGAGAAGATAAAACAGGCATTGGGCATAGCAGCCGTGCAGGCAGAAATCTCTCCTTGGCGAAGCAAACTGACAGAAGGAGATAGAGCGCAAATAGATATGCTTATAGACAGGGCAGACAGGGTTGTGAATGTTTGCGAAATGAAGTATTCCACCTCCAACTACACCATTGACAAGAAATATGATGCGGAACTGCGACGCAAGTTGGATGTTTTTGCCAATGAAACAAAATGTCGCAAGGCATTGCATACAACGCTGGTAACCACCTATGGACTTACAAAGAACGAATATAGCGGTCGTATCCAAAATGTCATAACAATGGACTCTTTATTCGACTGATAAAAATAGTTTCACATTAGGACCTCACTTGCAGCAAAGAACTGTAAGTGAGGTCTTTTATTGTTTGTTTTTGACCACAAATCGTGCACTCTGAATGGTCGAAGATAGTATTTTTTCTTCTCCGCTTCCAACTCCCTCAAAGCCTTATATATGTAATAATCAATAACATAACAGAAACAAAGCTTAACAAACACAAGAAATAGAGAAGACAACACAGTATTAACAACAAAAAACAAGAAGCAAATGAGTAAATTTTCAAAAGCACTAAGGACTGCAAATACAGCAGCCTCAATCGTAATTGCAATCGGCGTAGCAGTCGATTTGTATGATAGATTTAAGGGCAGAATAATAGCTTTTTCTGTATTATATGATAGACTATTGTTTAAACTCAACAATGAAAATATGCTGCCCGTCTTTGTAACTATACGCCTTTTCGAAGCCATAATAGCGGCATATAGAGTTTACCAACGACAGGCCGAGGCCGGTGGAACTACTTTTTCCGCTATGGTAGAAGCGCTCGAATATCTGTGTCTCGTCAAGAGGTTCGTCGCCACTATTGGCAACAATTAGTTTATCGGTTGTGAGTGTAACCGTCACCTGAGCACCATCGGCCGAGTGGACAAAGGCATTTTTCAGCAGATTGGTAATAAGGGTGTTTGCGAGGGAGTCATTCATACGCACTATGCAGCAGTCGGCAATGGTTGCCGAGGCTGTTATTGAGCGATGTGAGTAGAGGTCGGTGTAAATTTCCAGTTCGCCTCTCACAAGGGCCGCAATGTCAACATCGGCAAGTTCGGGAAACTGTCCGTTGTCTATCTTTGTAAGTAATAGGAGGGTGCGGTTTAGTCGCACCAGACGGCTCAGGGAGTGCTGTATCTTGGCAAGCTCGGCATACTGTTCCTCGCTCAGTTGTGTATTATCGATTATCCACTCTACCCTATTGCCTATTACCGCCAGCGGCGTCTGTAGCTCGTGCGAGGCATTGCCGATGAACTGTTTTTGCAATTCGAACTGTTCTTCTATTCTGTCGAGGGTGGTTTGTGCGGCATTGTTAAGTTTGTCAAACTCTACCACATTCGATGACGGCAGTCGCTCGGGGCGTCGGCCGGGGATATATCTGTCGAGCCAGCCTAACAGATAATAGAGTGGACGCATACTGCGATAGACTATGAGTGTGGTGGCTACTAATATGGTTATAATAAGTATTACGTAAAGCACCAACGTATACCAGAAAATGGCGCTCAGAAGGTCGTTACGTTCAAATGTAGGCATCGCTACCGTTAGTTTGTAAATTCGGTCGTCATCGCCCATATACACCGTTGTGAGCACGCGTGCGGGCTCGGTCTCGCGTTGTTCGGGGATATATACCATTTCGTCGTGGAACGTCATATAAGGCTCTACTGTCTCGCCCTCGGGTAGCGGTACTATGGTGTAGCTGTTGTTCGAACCGCTGTTGAGCTGTGGCAGCGGCTCGCCTACCAGGTGTCGGCGTATTACTATATCGGCAAACTCGACAAGGCTGTCGTCCGATTCGTCATTAATCTCGCCGACCATAGTATTATAGAATATATATGCCCAAAGAGCTATTACCGGCAGCAGTACAAGCGCGAGACGCAGGGTTATGCGATAGATTAGTTTCATCTTTGTTATCTCTTATTCTACCTCGTCGGTGAGTTTGTATCCGAATCCGTAGACTGCTTTAATGTTGACCGTTGCTTTTGCCTCGGCGAGTTTTTTTCTCAGGTTCTTGACTTGTGCATATACGAAACTGAAATTGTCGGCCGAGTCGACGTGGTCGCCCCAGACTGCCTCGGCAAGCACTGCCTTGTCGACGATGTGGTTGGGACGTTGCAGGAAATAGAGAAGAATATCGTACTCTTTTTTAAGCAGCGGAACGACGCTATTGCCCACAGTCACTCTACGGCTCGAAATATCGATGCTGACATTACCGGCCTGCATCACAGAATCTACCGCTGCCGAGCCTCGTCGCAACACGCTTTTAATGCGTGCCAAAAGCTCGGCCATATAGAAGGGTTTTGCCAGATAGTCGTCGGCACCAAGTTCAAGTCCTTCGACTTTGTCATCTATAGAGTCACGTGCCGAGATTATAATCACTCTGTCGCTTTTGCCCAGTTGCTTTATATGCCTAAGCAGGTTAAGGCCATTGCCATCGGGGAGCATAATATCGAGCATAATGCAGTCGTAGTTATACCCTGCTATCTTATCTTCGGCCTCGAAGAAGTTGGATGCCGTCTCTACCACATATCCCTCGGCACGCAGTCCGCGACACATAATCTCGCGCAACGAAGCGTCGTCCTCTATTATAAGTAATTTCATAATATTCTCTATTTGTGCGACTCTCTCATTTAGACTATCTTTAATCCTATTTGGTTTAAGATACTTCAAAAAAAAGGCTGTGCCAAAATAAATTTTGATACAGCCTTTTGTCTCTTTACTAAATAGTGTGGTTAGAACAGATATGCCACAGATACCTGCCAGGTATTTGTCTTTGACTTTGTCATTACGTTCCACGCACCGCCTGCAAACTCGGAGTACTCGCTGGTGTTACCCATTGCAATGTTATAGTTGATGTGTGCCTGAACGTGACTGAAGAATACAGCTCCTGCGCCTAGGTTCAAGCTAAGCTGGCTCTTCTTGTACTCGAAACGGGCTACATCGCTGAGGTTGCTGCCATCGTCGCTCAATTTAAAGCCAAACTGGGGGCCGACAGCTATAAAAGGTACAAGTACCTTGCTCACTACGGGGAGGCCCAGGTCGTAACGCAAGTAGATGGGAATTTCGATGCTATGGTTCTTAACTTTCTCACCACCGACTTCGGCACCTGTCTGTGAATAGAGAATATCTCCCTCAACGCCAAGACCTACAATAGGAAGTGTAAATTTTGCCATTGCTCCGGCAAAGAATCCTGTATAACCATCCGAAGATACTCCTTTTATATCGCTGGGGCTGCCAACAAGGTTTGTACCAGCCTTAATACCAAAATCGAATTGTGCATTTGCCGGAATGGCAACGAAAAGGCATAGTGCAAAGATAAATCCAAAAATCTTTTTCATTGTTTTTGTGTTTAGGGGTTAATTATTACAAAAAACAGTTGTTTATAAAAATAAGTTTGCGCAAAACAACTGCTTTTAGTCACATTGTTTTGCGCAAATATAGTTATTTTCTTAAAGCCTTATTAATTTTTTATAAAAAAAATCTTGTAGGGTGTATATTTATTTTGTCAATCAACACACTCAAATTCCTCTTTTATCGGCGTTGACGTCGAACAGATATTGTGCCACCCTTGCTCTTTGACGAGCCCGAGCTCTTCTTTTTGCTCACTTTCGATTGTTGTTTCTTGCGGGCTGCACGTGCACTCTTCTTCTCCTCTTTCTTATTGCTATCTTTCTCTACCTTTACCGAGTCACTTGCCACAGTTGTTGTATCGGCAATCTCCTTAGCCTGCTCCCAAATATTTTTACGAACATCGGTAAGCTGCTTCTCTATTTTCTCTTGCTCTTTCTTTACATCTGTGCTATCCTTACAATATTGCGAAATTGCAAGATTGCGCATATTTACCGTTTTATAAATCTCACCATCGTAGCAGTGTTTGGTGAAATAGTCGTCGAAAGTCATTGTAGAGACATTGTTGTAGCTGCTCGACATCATTGTCTGCTGTGTAAGCAAAGGAGCTATCTCGTCGTATTTAAGCCAGAACATTGGCTTCTTGGTAACCTCGTTACCATATTCGCCACTGCTGTGCATCACCGGGCAAATGGCGGTTACTCTTCGCTGAAAATCGGCTCGACGTTGGTCGTAGTAGTAGCTCTCTTTTATAAAGTAGCTGAGCACAATATTACTTGGTATATCAGCGGGATTTACGACTATAGTACTATCGGCACCTTGAATCTCGTGAGCTATCTCGTAGTTATCAAGCAGATTACGGACATTGGTGATATTCTCGGGGGTAAAAATCTCGTATCCGTCGAGGTTATACTCGTAAGCATTTATTGAGCCTGCGATAAGATGGCGGAAAAGAAATGTAAACAGGTTTACGCTCTCCCCTATCGGCTGCTCGGGATAGTAGAGCGACGCGTTCTTCTCTTTCTTAAGGTCGAGGACACGATAAATATCGCGTTTCCAAACTACCTCTTCGGGCGTTGTAGTGGTAGGATACTGACTCTTAGCCCTCTCCGAGAGAGGGACCTCGTAAGTTGCCGCAGTGCTTGCTTTGTTGCTCTTCTGTTCCTTTTTACGTGCAGGAGGCTGCGCTACAACATACTCTCCCATCAAAAGCAGGGCAAGCAGTATCACTATTCTGTTTATCTGTCTCATAGTATCTATGTGTTATGCTTTTATCTGTTTATAATATAACCTCGAGGGGTGTTGTCAATTTACGTTCTACGTTGTCGGGACCTATCGCTCTCACATTTGTTATGTAGAAACGCTTACCACGTTGCAAGCTGCGGAAAATATCTTTCTGAGCTGCCGAGAATGATGCACCGTCTGATTTACGGGGTACGGCATTACCCATATTGTCGAAGAAGAGCACGTCGAACGAGAGTACCTTGAAACTAATGTTCAGCAATCCGTCATCTATGGCTGCTATGATACCCTTTGAATCTAAGAGTGTCTGCTTGCTGAAGGCCTTTCCACCACGATAGCGCTGTGTATTGCCATCCTTATCCTTGTACTCTATGAGCGGTGTCGGGTCGGGCAGTTGTCTCACGCGGAAGGCATACTGTCCCATACTCTGTCGGCGTCCCTCTTCGTTGGTTGCTGTAACCTCTATCTTAAGTTCTTCGCCTATCTGAGTGGGTACAACCACGTAACCACCTCGTCCGTCGCTCTTGATTGTACCCTTGCCGCTTGCAATGCTTGCCGCGATGCGGTTGGCGGGCACTCCCGGTACCGAGATGCTTACAGGGTTCTCGAAGCCTGCATACAACACGTTCATAAGCGATGCACTCACTGTTGCTGTGGGCTCGACCACTGTGTACTGTTGCGAGAAGTCGTATCGTGTGGATGCTCCCGAGCCATCGTTCACCAGCATATATCCGTTTAGTGTGTAGTCGCCTGTCTTACTGCATAGCTGTGAGTAGTTTCCGTTCTCGGCTTCGAGTAGTTGCTCATCGATATAAATCTCGGGACGCTGTGTCGAGTCTACTGCTGCAAGGATAATCTGTGCGGTAAATTCACTGCCACGTACCACATTACGCGAATTGGGGATTACAAGAGCGCGAATCTGGTTCACACGTACGTCGCCCACGTCGATATTACGTGCGAGGGTGTGCAGCACCTCGCCCTCGGCATAGCGTATGTCGTTCTGTAACTTTGTGAGAAGGGTAATTGCTGCTATGGCAGGCATATTCTCGAAGTGATACTCCTGCCAATTTTTCATCAGCGAGATATTCTTGCGGGGAACCTCGGTCTTGAAGTTATCATTGATAATCTGTCGTTGTATCGAGTCGGTTATCATCGCAAGTATGTTCTCGCGGTACTCGGTAATCGCATCGTAGAGTTGCTGTCCCTTGCCACTGCCGGGCGCCAACATTACAAATGTCGAAGCCTCGAGATTCTCGCGGTTTTCCAGTTCGCGATAGTCGGCATCCTTACCATCGGCCTCCTGCGCTATGCGTATCTTCAGTGTTTCGGCAAAGTTATACAGCGAGTCGGACATTGCACGGACACTCTGTGCGCGTGTGTACCACTCGCGAACCTTCTCGGGATTCTGTGCCATCGACTGCTCGAAATCACCATACATAGCCTCGTTCTGTGCTGTAGCATTGACAGTACTGCGCGAGAGACTCTCGTCGACAAGAGAGAAGCCGTTGAGCACATCCGATGACACATTCATTGCAAGCATTGCCATCAGAAGCACGTACATCAGATTTATCATCTTCTGACGTGGCGTTACTTTATTTTTCTTGATTTTCATTGCGGCTGCTTTGTCTCTCGTTTATTACTGCTGTCTGTTCATATTGCAGGTCATTGCCTCCAACATTCGGGCATACATAATATTCAACTCTTTAATCTGCTGTGCCATCTTCTTGGTCTCTTCATTGACCATATCGATGTTGTCGACCTGCTTACCAGCGCTGCGTAGCTGCACCTCGTACAGAGTGTTGATGCCTGTGATGTTACGCGCCAGAGTATCCATCTCCTGCATATTGCGTCCAAGACTCTCGGCCTGCTCCGAAATGCGCTGTATAGCCTCGTTCAGAGTCTTAATCTTCTCGACATACTCCTTGGTAGCCTCATCCATATTACCTATGAGTTCGGGATCGGCTGTTGCTGTGCTTGCGGCGGCGCCACCACCAAATACAATAGTACCCTGTGTTGCTTGTGCACTCTCGGGAACCGCAGTGCCGTTTCCGCCACCAATGACGATGGGTGACAACCCTGCAGCCTCGCGCTCGGCACGTCGCTCGGCACGCTCCTCGCGGCGATCCTCTTCGGCAAGGTCGTATGGACGCTCGAATGCCGAGAATATAAATACCACAACCTCGGCACCCATACCGATGAAAAGCATTAGATTGGCACCCGGCAGGTGAGTCAGTTTAAACAGTGTACCCAGGATTACGACCGCTGCACCCCAGCTGTAGATGTAGTTGAGGATTGTTCGTCCCTTAGGCGAATCCATAAAGGTCTGTATGCTGCTGATAAAATTTCTTTTTTTGCCCATAATATATAGTTGTTTGTGTGGTCTTTATTGGATTAGTTATCTTTTTGATGTACCGCTGTAGCTGCGTACGCAACGAAAACCTATGTACGAGCGCGACTCGTTCTGATACTCGAATGCGCGCGTTGCACCCTGAATGTAGCGTACAGGGTCTTTCCACGAACCTCCTCGGATGGTCTTTTTCTTCATCTTATAGGGGTCCTCCTTTGCAGCGCGATACTGCAGGTCGGGGTTAATATCGCTCATTTGCAGAACACCTGCCTCGGTGTAGACGGTAGATGTCCACTCGGCTACGTTTCCAGCCATATCATATAGTCCGTTGCTGTTTGCCGAGTATATTCCGCATTTCGATGTGATGAGGTTACCATCGCGAGTGTAGTTACCCTCGCCCGGCTTATAGTTGGCATAGTAACACCCTTTGTCACTCTTTGTATCGCCACTCTCCCAGGGGAATTTTCCACCCTCTTTACCACGTGCTGCATACTCCCACTCGGCCTCGGACGGCAGGCGGTAGCGCTGAATGTATTTTGCCTGCCCCCTCATTCCGCGCAGCAGATAGTCGGTGCGCCAAGCGCAATAAGCATTTGCCTGCTCCCAGCTTACTCCCACAACGGGATACTCGCTGTAATTGGGGTGACTGAAATAGAGGTTAAGGTAAAGTTCATTATTTGCATTGGGGAAATCGTTCACCCAACAGGTTGTGTCGGGGTATACATTTACGATGTATGTGTTAAGAAAATCGTACACGCTTGAGAGAGGGCGTGTTACCGTCTCGTTTACAATGCGTCCCTCGTCGTCGATATAAGCAGTATCTTTCGATATTGTCACTACCTCTTCGTAGTTGGTGGGAATATCGGTATTGCGGTTGCGCTCGGCAGGATTAAGACGATTCTTGCGCAGGGCGGCCTGCGTGTAGTCGTAAATCTCGTAGCGGTAGTTCATCTGCGATGCATCGAGCATCTTCTCGCCGGTGATGGGGTTTACTATAAAGACGCTCTCAATGGCGCGTTGTTCGTCCTCGGTAGGTTTCTTCCAGGGGATAGGCTTGCTCCAGTTGAGATAGGGAGTGATAGGCTCACCATATTCGTCCTCGGTAATCTTGAATGTCTCGTCACCACCGTATGCAGGGTCGGCAAGTCGCTCGCGGATAATGGAGTCGCGCACCCAATATACAAACTGACGGTATTTGGCATTAGAGACCTCGGTCTCGTCCATCCAAAATGCATCCACCGAGATATTCTTAACGGGTGTAGTGATACCCCACAATGAGTCGGCCTCTTCCTGACCTATCTTTATCGAGCCACGCTCGACAAGCACCATACCGTATGGTGTCGGTTCGTTTATTGCGGTTCCGCTTATTCCGGTGACCTCACCTCCCATTGATGTATTCTTCCTTGGTCCCATACACGATGCCAAGAGAAGCACCGTCAAGAGAACAGGCATACTTACTATTTTCCTCATCATTGCAATATTCTTATACTGTTATGTTTGTTCTTTCCTTTTTTAAATATATCGAGTTCAATATCGTATCCCAAATAGATATCGTGACTTCCATTCTCAGTTCCTATTCCCGAGGTAAAAAGTTCGTATCCATAGCTGATGGTAATATTCAAAAACTCCATTCCTAAAAACATCGCTACTGATGTTCCGGGGCTGTATGTTGCACCGCCAAAGAAGAGTTTCTCGTTATAATTGTAACTGCCACGCGCGGTAATATCGGCACGCCACGATACAAAGTCGGTCATCAGCTGCACCGATGGCTGTATCGATATTAACGTATTTTTCAGCGGTATATTGCCTCCGGCGGTAAAATTAAAATAAGGGTCGACCTGAAATTGGTTCCTTTCGCCTAGTTCAATGAGTGGAGCATTTATGTGAAGCGCCGATACTCCTGCATAGAAATATTTATGCCGATAGAGTACTCCTGCGCCAAAATCGAACTTATTTCCATTAGCGGCGGCCGATGGAAAAGCCGGGTCGTCGCTATTGTTGCCAAGGTTAAGGTCTTTTGGCTCGAACTTGGCATTAAGCAGTCCGAGTTGCGCACCAAAAGCCATACGACCACCCAACAGTTTCATTGCGTAGGCATAGTTTATAAACAGATGCTGGTTGACAAACATACCAATTTCGTCGTTCAATATACCCAATCCCAACGAGTGGTCGCCTCGCAGCATCGTCAGTGGCATATCACCGTTTATGAGCATACTCTTAGGGTTGCCCTCGAAACCCGACAACTGATTGCTATATGCTGCAAAAGCGTGCAGTTTGCCCGTTGCTCCCGCGCCTGCCGGATTATAGAAATTCTGCATTTTCCAATAGTGGGTAAAGTGTACGTCGTACTGCGCACGCACCTCGACAAACGCGCACAAACAGAGAAGCACAGTTATATACAGAATCCTTTTCATCCCTTATGTAACGCGAAATATCTGTTTATATTATACCTTTATTCCAAAAAACAGGCGAATTTCGTAAATTTTTCTAAAACAGCACAGTTTTAAGGTAAAGAAAATTGTGCATCTACCATCTTTTTATCATATAGAATCGCGTCGAAAACATCTCAATCTTATTTCAAATATTATTCACCATTTGATAAATGTCAAATAAATCGGTTCAAATTTAAATTTCCGCACTTTTGTTGCAGTCTATAATTCTCAATCGAGATACATTTGCATCAGAAAAACTAAACAGAATAACAGAAAGCGGTATGATTCCTGTATTCTATAATTTTAATATAACTATGAGCAGAACAAAGTAAGAGAAAAAAATAGGTTTTAGTTTTATGCCAGGTAAATTGTATTTACCTGCAATGGGTAAAAATTTTATAGTTAGTTAGAGTTTGTGGCTTACTAAAAAGTGATAGAGAACTTCAAAGTATAAACCGTCACTTTTTAGTTTGCCCTTATTTTAAAATGAGACAATCATCGGCCCATTTTGCGGTCGAATATTATATTATTTGTTACTGTTTTTTTATAGGGATTGGCTTCCTTCGTATGTGATGCTGCATCTGCAATATAAGTTCAATTACACCTCTAAAAGAAGACGTTAAAGAGAAACACGATGGCGACCTTTTACGGGTCGCCATCGTGTTTCTCTTTAATCGGAATCAGTTCAGTTGCTGAATGCTGAGCCACTCGGCTATTTTTGTTACAACTCCTTGACCCAGTGCCATCGGATTTCTCATAGACTCTGTTGTTCCGGCTACAAGTTTCTTACCTAATGGTGACTTATAGAAATTGGTTATATATACAACCTCCTCGGTGGAAACTCGTCCCTTGATACTATTATAATAGGCCGATGGAACCTCTTCTACAATGTAATTGAACAGAGCGGTCATAATCTTCTTCTGTTCCTCATTTTCCGATGCAGCAGCAAGTCCCATTGAAAGTGTGCTTGTCATCATTTCGTTTACACCGCAAGTTTTGCAATAATCCTCTACTGCAATGTAGAGTTCATCCTGTTTATCATTATCGGTGAGTATAGGGTCGGGCTTCTCGCCTTTTGATATTTTCATCATAGAGGTCATTGTAGCCTGTGATATTACTGCTGACATATTTGTTATTATCTCTTTCTTGCCAAGCTTATTGCCAATCTCAAAGAGTTTCTTATCGCTTCGAATGGTTTTATTTATCTCCTTTAACTCTTTCAGTGAAAGGTGTTTTTGGAAATTTGGTGCCATAATGGCTGCAACATCCTGCTTTGCCTGCTCTTCGTTGTACTTCTTTGCCAATCGCTCGGCTGCGCTGTTTATCTCGGCTGTGGTTTTGTATGGACTATCGGGCATCTCGCTAAGCAGAGCTGCAAAAATAGCCTTGTATGCATCGGTACCAAGTTCCTGACTTGCGGTGTTTCCCCAACCGGCATTCAGATAATTATAAAATTCTTTTGTGTAGGCATCGTCTTGGGCTATTACCGCCGTCGAAAAGGCACAAAGAACTAACATTAACGATAAAATCTTTTTCATAGTCTTCTGTTTATAGGTTATACAATCTGTTTTTGTTTGCTCCAAAGATATTTTAGAATATTTAAACAACCTAACTTTTACATTCATTTTATTTCACTTTTCTTACATACTTGGCAAGAAGAGTGTAAAACAGTGTAAAAACAGATGTTATTACCTATATAATAAAACGATTGGCAGAACAAAAGTGTTACTGCCAATCGTTTTTAGTTCATTATCTTGAATCCTATGAAGAATGTTCGTGGCGATGTGGGGCCGTAGAAATATCCCGAGTCGCGGAACTCACCCTTGTCAAGGTCTTTCTGGAAACTGTCGAAGATATTCTGTACTCCTGCATTCAGTTGCAGGTTTATGTGGTCGCGCAGAACAAATGTGTAGTCGAACTTCACTCCTAGGTCGAAGAAATCGGGAGTCTCTTCCATACGGTCATTCTCGATGTATCCTGCATAGTGTGGTACAATCATCTCGCCTGTATATGTTCCCGACAGAGCTATATTAAAATTCTTGAGGGGTTGTGTCGACAGTGTAAAGTAGCCATAGAAATTGGGTGTTCGCGGCATACGACGTGTGGTAAGTTCCTCTCCGTCGACCTCGGTCCACACCTCGGGGTTTTTATATCGGCTCTGTTGTGCTGTAACTCCCATCTGTAGCGATACATCCTTTCCGTGTGCAAATTTTGTCTCGAGGTTCACACCATATACCTGTGCTCCACTACCGTTGCGACGCTCCTTCATCATATACCCCTCGCTGTTTTGTCCTATATCCTCGAGTATAAAAACATTATCGAGACCGGTGTAGAATCCTTCGAGAAGGATGTTGCTCTGCCAATGTCCGAGCTGTGTTGTCCAGTCGATAGAACCGCTGAAGCTGTTCGAGCGCTCCTCTTCAAGGTTGTCGGCAAGAGTAATCTGCACTCCCTCGCCACCAACAGCTGTCACGTGCAGGTCTTCGTCGTAGGCTTGCGGTGCACGGAATCCTGTCGAGTAGGTGAGTCGTGCTTGCAGACGGTCGGTAGGCTTAAAAAGAAGATTTACGCGAGGACTAACAATGGGATTGTCTATGAGATTATGTTTGTCCAATCGTGCTCCAACCAACAGAGTAAAGTGTTTCATTTCCCACTCGTTCTGCAAGAAGAATCCTGCAATATTAATCTCCTGCTTCATATCGCGGTTGTATCCTGTCATAATATCGTGCAGACGATTCTGCTGATACTCGGCACCGGCAATGAAGGTGGCAGGAGCAAAGAGCAGATTATTCATCTTCATATTATATGTGGCACCCGCTACCCAAGTGAGATCGTCGGTCTTTCCGTAGGCATTAGGGTCGCGCTGCGCACCATAGTAGCTGTCGCGGTCGATGTGCTGCACCGAACCGTAGAACGATAGTTTATTGCGAAACTCGTTCCACGTATAGTCATATGACACACCTCCGCTGTTTATTATGTGCTTTGTCTGCTCGGTGATGTCGGCCTCGTGAGGCTGATAGTCGAATCGGTTTCCGCCTCGGCGCAGCTCGTTGGTTGTATGATACTCTACATTCAGACGGCTTGTTGTCGTGGGACGATAGTATGTGCGCAATCCGAATGTGTTTATATTGGTCTTTCCAATCTCCGAGAATCCGTCGCCATCGTGGTCGTATGGGTTACGATTGCGATAGCTCTGATATACAGCGATACCGTATGAGTTGTCTTTTGCCACCAGCGAGGCATTTGCGCCAAGATACTGCTCCCAACTTTTTCCGCCGTAACCGTTGAAATTACTCGACACCTGGAAAGAGTTGTTTACCGGGTCCTTTGTTATGATATTGATTGTTCCGCCAACGGCATTTGCTCCAAAGAGTGCCGAACCACCGCCACGCACCACCTCGACGCGCTCAATCATATTCACAGGAATCTGTTCAAGGCCGTAGACGCCGCTAAGGGCACTTACTATAGGGCGACTATTGATGAGCACCTGTGAGTAAGGCCCCTCGAGACCGTTTATTCGCACCTGTGGGAAGCCACAGTTCTGACAGTTGTTCTCGACGCGCAACCCCGGAACATAGTTAAGACTCTTTGCCAGGTCGGTCGAGTTTACCTGCTCAAAAAGTATTGGGTTGATGACATTTACAACAACAGGAGCATCCTGACGGCGCACCTCGTTGCGGTTGGCCGAAACCACCACCTCGTTTATGAGCATCGACTCGGGTTTCAGTTTAAAGTGCACCACAGCAGTAAACTCCTTGCTGACGGTAATCTCCTTTGTCATTGTGGTATATCCCATTGCCGAGACACGAAGCGTATACTTTCCGGCACGCAGTTTACGAAACTCAAATTGCCCCTGTTCGTTACTGCTTGTGCCCTCACCCGTCTCCAGTATAAGTACATTAGCGTATGGGATGTTCTCCTCGGTTCCATCCTCGATGACGTGTCCCGAAATCATATTCCCCTCTTTGATACCACTGTTTACAGCAGCCTGTAACCCCGATAGAAGAACCATTATCAGGGTAAATAATAGTACTATTTTTTTCATTTATACAGTTTTTGTATTCCGGCTGCAAATTTCGAAAAAAAACAAACTGTTGTAAATAGTGATTTTTTGTTAATTTTACGAATACACCTAATTATATATAGTTACTTTTTGGTATACAAGTACTCTGTTTTTTGCCTTTCTCTACCTAAATATAGGTATTACATAGCAAAAAAGAAGCAGATTGACTATGCCAATCTGCTCGGTGATATTATCATATCTTTTTCTTTAGCCAACTATAGAACATCTCTTGTACCCCGGCATTAGCTTTAGCTATCTCTTGAGAGTACTCGATGTTTGCATCTTTCAGCTTCACGAATTCGGGCTGCTCGTAGATGGCGATGAGTCTATTCAATTCCTCTTCGCTCACCTTTCCCTCCATTGTCATACACATCATAATTGGTGTAGCCTTGTTTATGTACTCAAAGAATGCCTCGGTAAGTATACTGCTTTCGGGAGCACCCACGCTCATTGCTTCGTTCATTGCACTGAAACTATTCTCAACAATCTCTTTTCGTCCCGAAACACGATAGAATTTCTCCATTGCAGGAAGATAGCTTCTTTGAAGCTCCTCGGAGAGAGTGGGTATCACCGGTTCCTCACCATTCATAATAGCCGCAACAGTGTTGCCTGTCTGTTCGTCGATGAGAGCGCGGAATTCGTTCTGCATTATATCGGCAATTCTCTTTATTGCTGCCAACGCCTTTTCATCAGCAATATCGCTATTAACCTTTTTCAGTTCAATAACCGACATTCTACTGCAGAAATGAGGCAATGCCATATCGGCAAGGTCGTTGTATAGTCTCTCGCTGCAATACTGGGCGGCCAGTTTCTGAGCAATTGGTTCCCTTTCTGTTGCTATAGGATAAGGACAATGAGCCATTGTATCCATATATTCAAGAATAAGAGCTTTGAAATGAGCCTGGCTGAAATTGTCCGAGAGACGACTCCACTCCGATTGGTAGTATTTCGTCAACTCGTTTTTTACTCCGGCTTCATTCGAGCACGATACGAAACTCATCACAAAGTATGTCACAAGCAGTGCGACTGATACCATAATTGTTAAGGACTTTTTCATAGCTCTAAATATTTATAGGTTATATAATACATCCTTTTCTTTAGCCAAGCAGGCTCGTCGGTCTGTTTGCAAAAATAGCAGTTTAGATGAAACGACAAAGAAAAAGAGAGAAAAGTTCTTTGTAAAGCTCAAAAAAGTTCATTCCTTAGTCGGTATCATATCATTGCAATAATGCCACTGACGAGAAGCAGAGTATATACTAACCTCTTAAGAAGTTCACCGTTTATTACTACAAATAGGCGTGTACCTATACTTGTGCCTATTAGCGCACCCAACATACCCACCCCCCAACAAAGGAGAGTACTATCGCCAAAGAATCCCACTTTGGCACGGAAAGCGGTGTAGAAAATGTTTAGTATAACCGAGGAAGCCTGTAGTGTGGCTATATAGGCAATCTTGCTGTTTATATTGCTAATGCAGTATAACACTATTGGTGGACCGGGCATAGCAAACATTCCTCCCATCACTCCGCTGAGAGTTCCAAGCGCCCCCTTTGCCCACCAAGCCGGAGGTAGTCTCCTATCCTTCTTCTCGAAGAATAGAAAGTATATTGCTACAATGACGAACATTGCGCCAAAACACTTTTTAAGTATCACACTGCTGAGCGACGCCATATACTCTATAGCAATGTACGATACAACAATATTCACCATCAACAGTGGGAGCATAATACCCCATTGTATATGCCGATAATTACGTATTGCTATAAGTAGTGCAGTGCTGCCGGCCAATAGTCCCGACAGCGTGGTAGCCTCGCCGTATGATGGGATAAAATAGGGGAAGAACATCATCACGAAGATACCGAACCCAAAGCCGCTCACCCTTTGTATGAGGCTGGCTCCTATGGCAAGTATAAATATAAAAACAAAAGTCATCGGCAAATATACGAACAAACGAGCGGAAAATATGAAGTTTACTTCAATATTTTACAAAGCGAGTGCAGGATATATTCGCGGTACACCGCAAATTAATCAACAAACGAGCGGAAAATATGAAGTTTACTTCAATATTTTACAAAGCGAGTATATATTATATGCGAAAAGATGATACATATTTACACATTTAACTTATAACAAAAGAAACAAAAGAAGTTTTTTAGAAAAAAGAATCAAATTAGTAGAAATTTCAAATTCATTTCAGAATCGTATATAATCTTTGCACTGTAAATGGTGCGAAAAGGATCTCCAACACGCGAAAAATATTTTAAGGATGATTTCACATTTCTTACACCGTTACAGCCGAACACCCCACTTTGGTGTTTGTTTAAGAAAATAGATTACGAACTAAAAAAAGAAATTGAATTATGAAAAAGCTGTTTTTTATCACATTGGCAATTCTCTCATTGAGTTTTTCAACCGCTAAGGCCGACAACGATAGAGTAATATCGAAAGAGAAACTTCCTGCAAACACTCAGAAATTTATCTCGGCACATTTTGCCGGTCTGAAAATATCATACGTCAAGGAAGAGCGCGACCTCTTCGAGAAGAACTATCAGGTGGTGTTTACCGATGGTACAAAGCTCGAGTTCCAGCGCAACGGAGAGTGGAAAGAGGTCGATTGTCGCTATTCACAGGTTCCCTCGGTAATTGTCCCCGAAGCGATAAAGAGATATGTCAACGAGAACTACCCCGACGAGAAGATTCTACAAATTGACCGCGACCGCAATGACTACGAGGTAAAATTGTCGAACCGTTTGGAACTTACCTTCGACAAGAATTTCAACATTATAGATATTGACGATTGATACAGTCTCCAATAAAATCAAACAACAACTAAAGAAAATAAATACAACTAAGCAAAAACAACTAAAAACTAAACAATTATGAAAAAACTATTTCCTATCATCCTGTTTACACTGATGGCAGGTATTATCTCCTGCGACGATGATGACGACAAGAAAGTTGCTGTAAACGATGCGGTAAAATCTTTCATTGAACAACGATACGAGGGCGCCACTATTCGCGAGGCCGAGTACGACCGCGACGGGCTTCTTGATGTAGAATTTCTGCACGATGGACTAATAAAGGACGCCTATTTTAACTCGGCAAACAAGTGGTTGTATACCGAGTGGGACGTATCTCTTGCATCTTTACCTAAAGCAGTAACCGACGCTGTTGCACAGGCCTATCCCGATTTTCGCATCGAGGAGGCCGATTTTATCGAGACCGAAAACAACTCCTACTACGAGGTTGAGATTGACAAAGGCGGTGTAGAGCGTTGGATTTTTGTAACCGCTGATGGTGTTATTGTTGAGAATGGCTCCGAAGGCAATACACCGTCGGTAAATGACTCGATAAAGACTTTTATTGATACCAAATACCCCGGTGCAACAATCGTAGATACCGAGAATGACAAGAACGGACTGTTCGAAGTAGAGATTAAGCACGAGAATATCATTAAGGATGTTTACTTTGACAAAGCATCGGAGTGGGTATACACAAAATGGGATGTTGCTGTAGCCTCACTTCCCGCAGCTGTAGCAGGTGCTGTTGCCAATGCCTATCCCGACTATGCCATTGACGATGCCGACTATATAGAGAGCAGCACCGGCAACTGCTATAAATTAGAGTTGGAAAGAGGCAATTTCGAGGAACTTATTTACGTAACACCCGAGGGTGAAATTATCACTCTTTAATTTGGAGCAATTCAAAAAACCCTTGACAATCGATTGATTGTCAAGGGTTTTTACATTATCTTGAAAGTCGAAAGGCCGCTTAGAAGATTGATTCCATTGTCTCTGTTGTCAGCAGTTCAAGGGTTTTCATTCCCATAACAGAGTTCCCCTTAGAGTTTAACCGAGGACTCCAGACAGCAACCGAATAGCGTCGAGGATATACAGCGGCTATTCCGCCACCTACACCACTCTTGCCGGGCAGACCTACAAGATAGGAGAACTCACCTGCCTCGTCATAAAAGCCACAAGTCTGCATAACAGCATTTATACGCTTCACCTGCGACAATGTTAGAGATACCCCGGCATAATCGAACCTTCTGTGATTGGCAAATGCGAGGAAAGCTCGTGCCAGCTCCTTGCAATTCATCTCGATTGAGCACATCTTGAAGTAAAAGGCAAGCACCTCCTCGACATCCCGCTCAATTTTCTTATGATATTTCAGAAGATTTACAATGGCAGCATTCAGATAGCCCGTTTCCCGCTCCGAGTGTGCCACCTCGAGATTGTAATCTACTGTGTCTGAGCCGCAGAGCTCGCGCACAAAAGAGAGGAATCGTGCCTCGGGGTCAGGGAACGAGGTTAGCAGCACATCGGCAAGCACAATAGCTCCTGCGTTGATAAAGGGATTGCGTGGCATCCCCTCTACCTCTAACTGCACCAAGGAATTAAAAGCTGTTCCCGAAGGTTCTTTTCCCACACGAGTCCACAACTCCTCGCCCTTTATCGACAAGCACATCGCAAGAGAGAACACCTTTGTTATACTCTGCAAAGAGAAACGCTCGTCGGCATCCCCTACTGCGTATAGGTTACCATCGATAGAGTCGATACATACAGCATATTTATTGGGATTGACGTTTGCCAAAGCCGGAATATAGTCGGCAACTTTCCCCTCTCCCGTCAATGGAGAAACAGCTTTAGAAACCTTTTCGAGAATAGTCTGATAGTCCATATACAGTATTATTATCGTAACAACTGCGAAGATAGTGAATTATTACGAAGAATATCAGAAGCGACTCTTTTTTATCGGGGAAAGCAAATGTTTTACACATTCTGTTCACTGTTTTTGAAAAAAAAACACTATTTTCGCAAATTAATGACTATATGGTGGAGTAGACCACGTTTTTTGCTGTCATAATGGCGCAAATAGTAAAAGACACATTAACAGCTATCCACCTGTAAAATAAAAGAAAATGAGAGTAATTGACTGCATAAATTCATCTGAGAAAACAGCCTTTTCGTTCGAGGTTCTCCCACCAATAAAGGGAACGGGAACAACAAGGCTTTTCGGCTCTATAGATAAACTGATGGAGTTCGACCCGAAATATATCAATATAACAACACACCACAGCGAGAATGTATATGTTGATATGGGTGACGGACTTTTCAAGCGCTCGAGCATACGCCGTCGCCCCGGAACAGTTGCCATTGCAACAGCTATACACCATCGTTACGGTATTCCCGTAGTGCCACACATCCTGTGCAACGGATATACGCTCGAAGAGACCGAATACGTACTAATAGACCTGCAACTATCGGGAATAACAGATATTCTGGTACTGCAGGGCGACAAGGTTAAGGATGATAAGAATGGTGCTCCACGTCAGCAGGGACACACACACGCAATAGACCTGCAACGACAGGTGAACAGATTCAACGAGGGTTTTTTCCTCGATGGTTCGCAGATGAAAGAGCGTGGTGCACGTTTCTCATACGGCGTTGCCTGCTACCCCGAGAAGCACGAAGAGGCGCCCAACCTCGACAGTGACATTGCCTGGCTGAAGAGAAAGGTTGACGAGGGTGCCGAATATGCTGTTACGCAGATGTTTTTCGACAATGAGAAATATTTCGAGTTTGTACGTCGCGCACGTGAGGCTGGGATTAATGTACCCATTATTCCGGGAATAAAGCCCATCTACCGTCTCTCGCAGCTGAATATTCTGCCAAAGACTTTCCGTGTCGACCTTCCCGATGCACTTGTTACCGAGATGCTAAAATGCAAGGACGACGCGTCGGCAGTGCAAGTGGGTCGCGAGTGGTGTACCCGGCAGTGCCGCGAACTTATCGCAAACGGAGTACCAAGCATACATTTCTACACACTCAATGCAGTAGATAGCGTATGCGAGATAGCAAAGGCAATATATTAACCCTTTTTTCAGGAGTGGGAGTATGATGTTTGCAGATGTTATAGGACAGGAAGCTATTAAAATACAACTGCGTCGCCTTGTCGACGAGAATCGAATGCCGCACGCGCTGCTGCTTGCCGGGCCACGAGGAAACGGAAAGCTACCGTTGGCAGTGGCAGTGGCACACTATCTGCTGTGTAACAACCGACACAATGGCGACGCGTGTGCAGCCTGCGCCACCTGCACAAAAGTAAACAAACTGATACACAGCGACCTACATTTTGTGTTCCCGGTATTGAAAAAGAGGGGGAGCAGCTCGGACACTCCACCCGTTAGCGACGATTATATTGCTCAGTGGCGCGAACTTTTTATCTCTAACCCATATTTGACATATGCCGACTGGTTATCAAAGATGGGAGTAGAGAACCAACAGCCTATGATATATGAACGCGAGAGCAGCGAGATTCTGCATAAGCTATCGTTGCAATCGCGTGAGGGAGGATGGAAAATTGTTATAATATGGCTACCCGAGAAGATGAAAGAGGTGTGCTCGAACAAACTTCTTAAAATTATCGAAGAGCCGCCAAAGGAGACACTTTTTATTCTTGTATCTGAGGAGCCCGAGGCTATAATACCCACCATTCTCAGCCGCACACAGCGCATCGATATTCCAGCTATCACACCCGAGGATATTGCCGGGGCACTTGTGAAGCGTTACCACCTGACACCCGACGATGCCGATAGCGTTGCACGTCAGAGCGGGGGCAGTTGGGAGAAAGCCGAGGAGCATCTGCGTGTCGACAGCGACAAGGAGTTATATCTTGAGCTATTTATGCAGATGATGCGTGTAGCTTATGCCCGTAACATACGCGAAATGAAAAAGTGGAGCGAACAGGTAGCAGCATTGGGACGAGAACGTCAGAAGCACCTGCTCGACTACTGCCAGCGTATGATACGCGAAAATTTTATTATGAATTTCAAACGCGACGAAATGTTGTCAATGAATCCTGCCGAGCGTAACTTCTCGGTGCGATTCTCGCCCTACGTCAACGAGAAAAATATCTTCGGCATAGTCGAAGAACTATCCGAGGCGCAAAGGCACATTGAACAGAATGTAAATGCCAAAATGGTCTTTTTTGATATGTCATTAAGAATGATTGTTTGGATTAAGAACAGATAAAAATGAAAGATTGCAAAAATAGAGATACAAACTGCTGTTCGGGAATATGCTGCGAGGGTTGCGGCAAGATGGATGCCCCCCTTAACACCTTTGACTGGCTTGCAGGCATTCCCGGCAACTACGAGGACACCGATATTGTAGAGGTACAGTTCAAGAATACACGTAAGGGATACTATCGTAACAGCAACGGCATACCCCTTAAGAAAGGTGATATTGTAGCTGTAGAGGCCACCCCGGGACACGATATTGGTACTGTTACACTCACGGGACGCCTTGTGTTGCTGCAATTAAAGAAGACGCGCCTTACTCCCGAATCGGAGTTTAAGCGCATATATCGCAAGGCAAAGCCGGTTGATATGGAAAAATTTGCCGAGGCCAAGGCTCGCGAGCACGATACAATGATACGCTCACGCCAAATAGCAAAAGACCTTGAGCTGGATATGAAAATTGGCGACGTCGAGTATCAGGGTGATGGTCTGAAAGCCATATTCTACTACATTGCCGATAATCGTGTCGACTTCAGACAGCTAATCAAAGTGCTTGCCGATGTATTTAGAATAAAGATTGAGATGAAACAGATTGGAGCACGACAAGAGGCAGGACGCATAGGTGGAATAGGCCCTTGCGGACGCGAGCTTTGCTGTGCAACCTTTACCACCAACTTTGTATCGGTATCTACCTCGGCCGCACGTTTCCAGGATATATCACTGAACCCCCAGAAACTGGCAGGACAGTGTGCCAAACTAAAATGTTGTCTTAACTACGAGGTGGACGCATACGTCGAGGCTTCGCGCGGAATGCCTTCACGCGAGACCGAGTTAGAGACAAAAGATGGTACATACTATTTCTTTAAAGCCGACATTCTGCGTGGAGAACTCACCTACTCTACCGACAAGCATTTGGCTGCAAATCTTGTTACTATATCGGTAAAGCGTGCCAATGCCATAATAGAGATGAATAAACGAGGTGAGCGTCCCGAATCACTCTCAACAACCGCAGCCGAAGAGAAGCAGTCGGCCGACCTGTTGGAACAGGAGAACATAACACGCTTCGACAGCAATAACAAGAAGAAACGTCGCAAAGGCGGAGGAGCGCAAAAAAACGAGGGAGGCAACGAACATCGCCACGAACGTCGTGATACCAAGCGCGAGGAGGGCGAGAACAGAAACGACAATAACACCGCCGAGAGAGGCGAAAACGAGAATCGCCCCGAGCGTCGTTACAAACGCTACAAAGGCAACAACCGAGGAAAAAACAATGAAAATGGTGCAGGAAAAGATAAACCTGCTCAGTAAGATAGGTACAACATTGGCAATTATGCTGCTTGTATCGTGTGACAGCCTCTTTCACCAATATTACGGTGTAGGAGGCTGTTGGGAGTCGTCCGATACTCTGACATTTACATACGCCCCAACAAATGAATACAAGTTCTCGTGCCGGCTCGACGTCGAATTGCGCAGTAACAGCGACTACAGATACAAAGAACTCTTCCTGCGCATCGAACGATTCTCCGAGCTACAGAGAGACACAGTAGTAGATACTCTGCTATGCGAGTTATACGACGACTCGGGACACATACGAGGAACTACCGCAGGGATACTGCGACAAACGAGTTTTCCGATAGATACTATAGAGATTCTGCCAAGCGATACAATAACAATAAGAGTATCGCATCTGATGGATGACAAGCAGCTGCAAGGAGTCTCCGACGTTGGCATCAGACTTTCACATTGCGGTCGGCATCAATTCTAAGGAAGCTGAACAACAATATAGAAAAGCCCAGAAACGACGAACCTCCATAGCTAAAGAAAGGCAGTGGAATACCAATCACAGGCATAATACCAAGCACCATACCCACATTGATGGTAAAGTGAAAAAAGAAGATAGAGGCAAGCGAATAGCCATAGACACGCCCGAAACGGTCGTTCTGTCGCTCGGCTAACGACATAAGACGCAATATAAAAACAGCAAACAGCACAAGCACCGCTGTCGAACCAATAAAGCCCTGCTCCTCGCCAATGGTACAGAAGATAAAGTCGGTATCCTGTTCGGGGACATATTTCAGCTTGGTCTGCGTCCCGTTGAGGAAACCCTTTCCACTCACTCCACCCGAGCCTATGGCAATCTTAGACTGATGAACATTGTAACCGGCACCCGAAAGATCCTCTTTCAGTCCAAGCAACACCTCGATACGCACCCTCTGATGGTCTTGCAGCACATTATGCATAACATAATCGCACGATGCATAGAAAGCCATTGAGCCACACATAAAAAGCACCACCCATAGATTACTCTTCTCCTTGGCTAATTTCACACGAACCAACAAATAGAGTATGCTGAATATAATGAGCAGATATTGTACTATTATAATATTAAATGCTATTATATACACAGCAATCCAATAGGCAAGCAGTGTGCCTATGGTATTTACCGCGAAGAGAATCAAGAAACTCTTATCGTGACGACAACCGAATTTCAGTAGCGCAAGAGAGAATATCTGTATAAGCAACAGCACCGCATAGTGGCCCACAGAGACATCCAATCCGGCAATACTCTCTTCACCGAACCTTATTCCTACCACAAAATAGACGACGGCACTTACAGCAGTGAGCAAGAGAAGCCCCGTCATACCCTCGCGATAAAGCACAAGGAAGAATGCCAGATAGACAAGAGCACTGCCAGTCTCGCGTTGCGATACAATTACAAGCATCGGCAACAAGAATATTGCTGTGCTCTTTATAAAATCCATCTTGTTGTTTATATTGTATCCGCGTTTACTGATGAAACTTGCCAATGCCAACGTAGTGGCAAATTTCATAAACTCGGCAGGCTGCAAACTGAAACTGCCGATAGAAATCCACGAGCGAGAACCCTTTATGTCTTTTGCAATAAATATTGTGAGTACTCCCAACAATATAAAGAAGATATAAATTATAAACGACCAGTCTTTGTATATGCGTTTATCGATACAGAGCAGAAATATTCCCACAAACATTGAGACACCCATCCACATTGCCTGCTTACCTGTACGTTCCGATGGACTGAGGAATTCCAGAATATCGGTTTCGATGTAGCTGTAGCTGGCACCGCAGATAGCGAACCAGCCCATTATGGCAAGCGTCAGATAAAGCCCTACAGTCAACCAATCTATCTGCCGTAATATATTACCTCTCTCCCTCTCCATAGTAAATAACTCTGTTCTTAATATATTCGGCTTTTGCCTTACTCTCTTCGCGCAGCGTATCGTTAAGATACTTTTCCATAAGTAACGCACCTATGGGAACTCCAAATTCAGCACCAAAACCTCCATTCTCGACATATACCGCTACAGCAATCTTGGGGTTATCTTTTGGAGCAAAACCAATGAATGCCGAGTGGTCCTTACCACGATTCTGTGCTGTACCTGTCTTTCCACACACCTCGATACCGGGAATATTTGCTCCTCGGCAGGTGCCATTAAGGACTGCCTGACGCATACCCTCTACAACATCTTCGTATGCTTTACGTTCGGCCATCGTCTTGCGCGGCTCCTTATACTTCGAAGCTATCGTATCGCCTTTTATGCTACTCACAAGATGTGGTGCAATATACGTTCCTCTATTGGCTATCGTTGCGCACAGATTAGCTATCTGCAGCGGAGTAAGCGTTACCTCGCCTTGACCGATGGAGATACTTATCACTGTTACCGCATTCCAGTATTTCCCGTAGTGCTTGGTATAATAATCGGCATTGGGTATCATTCCTCGTGCTTCGCCGGGCAGGTCAATGCCTAAGCGATATCCGAATCCCATAGACACCATATAGTCGCGCCAACGGTTCATAGCCTCGGCTGTGCCACTATATTTGTTAGAAGAGAACATTCGCACAAGCCCCCAGCAGAAATAAGCATTGCACGATGTAGCAATAGATGGAGCAAGCGGTAGCGGAGAGGAGTGAGCGTGACAACCAAGCTTGAACTTATTGAATCGGAAACCACCCGAACAGGGGAAATTTGTCTCGGGTGTTATTATGCCCTCCTGTAAGAATGTGAGCGCCTGCGAGGTTTTGAATGTTGAGCCGGGAGGATACGTTCCCATCACGGCACGATTCATAAGCGGCTTGCGTTTGTCCTGTGACAGTCTTTTATGATTCTCGCCTCGCTGACGACCAACCAAAAGACGGGGGTCGTATGTGGGTGCCGATACCATACACAGAATCTCCCCCGTCGAGGGTTCTATGGCAACAATACTGCCTATCTTATCTTTCATAAGCTCCTCGCCCAATGCCTGTAACTCAATATCAAGGCCCAACGTAAGGTCTTTTCCCGCAGTAGGCATTGTGTCGTGCGCACCGTTAAGATAGTTACCCTGTATGCGGCCGTATGCATCGCGCAGAAGCATCTCGGTACCTTTCTTTCCACGTAACACAGACTCGTACGACGCTTCGAGTCCCTGTGTGCCAATGTAGTCGCCTCGGGTATAATAGGGGTCACTATCAATCTTCTTCTGCGACACCTCGCCTATATCTCCAAAAAGTGCTCCTGCTGCTCCATATGCATATTGGCGAATAGAGCGTTTCTGCACATAAAAGCCGGGAAAACGGTACATTTTCTCCTGGAATTTTGCAAACTCCTCGGCCGAGAGGCGGCTCATAAACACCTGCTCGGTGTAACTCGAGTAGCCTCTACTGCGGCGCAAACGTTTCATACGGTCGTTAAAGTCGTCGACGGTAATACCCAACGTATTGCACAAGTCAAGAGTATCGACCTTACGAATCTCACGAGGAATGAATGTAACATCGTAAGCCGGCTGATTATATACGAGCAGACGCCCTTTACGGTCGTACATAAGGCCTCGGGCAGGATATAGCGTCTTTTTATAAAAAGCATTGCTATCGGCCTTGTCCTTATATTCGTCGCTCAGTATCTGCAGATTAAAAAGCTGTGCCACATATACCAACAGCACAACAATTACCACTGCACCCAATACATATTTACGCTTCTCATTGTCGAAATTCCTCATAGCTGCCTACTTGCGGTTGAAAAATTCTGTTGCAATAATAAACAGTAACGTAAGGAGAGTGCTTCCACCCACTCCCATAAGCAGAGTAACGGGATAGCTTATTGTAAATAGTTCCAATAGAAAAAGGATAGTACAGAAAAACAACAGCGAGGTTATTGAGTAAACAATATATTTACTCCAGCTCATTGTCGCCGCTGAGGGAACAAAGTCATCGGGAGTGCCTTTTTGAACAAAACTCTCGAGTATATATCCGCGAGCAAATGCCATAAGTGTAGCTGCTGCACTGTTTACTCCCGGAGTATTAGCGAATATATCAACAATGAGTCCCATTATGAACGCCCACAGCATTAGCTCATTACGTGTAGTGTGGCGTGGCAGTTTAAGCAAGAAAATGATATATATATACGCTGTAGCGTAGCCAAACAGATGAATTTGGCTGAATATGAGCACCTGAGCAAGCGTCGTCAGGAGAAAATTGCGCAGTCTTATAAAATAGACTCTTGTCATTACTCGGGTATTTTATTCATTAACTCCTTAAGTTCGGATTGTCCCTTGTTGCCTACCACAAAAACCGACTCCAGGCTGGCAAAGTTTGTAGATAACCTTACCTTTGCGCGGTAGAACATTCCGTCGACCGAATTCTCTACGTCCTCTATCGTACCAACGGTTATACCACCGGGGAATATCTCGGAGTGCCCGCTTGTCACCACAGTATCGCCTTTCTCGAATTTTGTATAACGAGGAAGGTCGACAAGATAGGAGTAACGTATGTCGCCACCATCCCATTGCAACAGAGGCACGCTTGCGCCCTCATCACCTACAATGCGACAGCTTGTACTGCTCTTGCTATTGAGCAGCGGCAACACCAACGAATAGTTCTTGGATGCAAGATATATTACACCCACCACTCCTTTGCTACTGAACACGCCCATCTCCTGACTTATACCATCCTCGGTGCCCTTATCGAGCACGATGAAGTTGTTTATCGAGTTTAGAGAGTTATTCACCACATTGGCAGTGAAGAATGTGTACCCCGAACCAAAGTTTCGTACCATAGTATCGGTGAGCAGCGCTTCGCGGCTGCCGAGTTCTCTCATTGCACTCTTCAGTTCGGTAATCTCGCCAAGCAGTTCGGCATTGTGTTGCTTCAGCAGTTCATTCTCGTTGCGCAACCCAAAATAGCTGTCAATATCTGAGATAGCACTGTATATCTCGCCCACAGTGCTATTTGTGGCTGTAAAAAAAGCAGCCCTCTGATAGTTGTTGAAGTGCACAATAAGCATAAAACTGATTCCTTCGAGCAAAAGCAGAAGGAACCAGTGATTATGCTTTACTAAAAAATTCAGTATTGTCTGCACTTCTTATAGAGTTTGACTTTTATCGCATCAAGAAAGGATAGTTAAGGTTGTTCAGTGCCAACGCTGTACCCTTTGCCACACAATAGAGAGGATTCTCGGCAATGTGGAAGGGGATGTTTATCTTATCCGATAGACGCTTGTCGAGTCCGCGCAGAAGAGCGCCACCACCGGCGAGGAAGATACCATTGTGAACAATATCGGCATAAAGTTCGGGAGGAGTAGCCTCGAGAGCATTTATGATGGCATTCTCAATCTTTATGATTGACTTATCGATACAGTGAGCAATCTCCTGATAACATACGGGAACCTCAAGGGGCATTGCTGTTATCTTGTTGGGGCCGTGTACGATATAGTCCTGTGGTGCATCGTCGCCAAGGTCGGTAAGTGCCGAGCCTACGTGAATCTTTATACGCTCGGCCATACGCTCGCTGACGCGCACGTTGTGCTGACGTCCCATATACTCTTGAATGTCGGCTGTAAAGTCGTCACCTGCAATGCGCAACGAACCGTTCGATACGATACCTCCAAGCGAGATTACAGCAATCTCGGTTGAGCCACCACCTATATCTACCACCATATTTCCCTCGGGCGCTGTAACATCGAGTCCGATACCAAGCGCCGATGCCATAGGCTCGTAGATGAGATATACGTCGCGTCCACCGGCGTGCTCGGCCGAGTCGCGCACAGCACGAAGCTCAACCTCGGTAGAGCCGTAGGGAACGCCGATTACCATTCTGAGAGAGGGGTTAAAAAGTTTACTACCCATATTCACCTTCTCTATGAGTCCGCGCATCATCTGCTCGCAGGCATTAAAGTCGGCAATCACACCGTCGCGCAAGGGCCGAATGGTCTGTATGTTGGGGTTGGTTTTCTCGTGCATCTGCTTGGCACGCTCACCAACGGCAATCATCTTTTTTGTGCTGTTGTCAAGGGCAACCACCGAAGGCTCGTCAACCACAATCTTACCATTGTAGGTGATGATGGTATTGGCGGTGCCGAGGTCAATGGCAACATCTTGTGTGAATGAAAAAATACCCATTAGTTTCTAAAATTCTCTTTTTACTGTTTAACGAAGAAGATTGGGGGTTATCTATCGCAGACACCCCGGTCTTATTAGTGCTTAAAGTGGCGGAATCCGGTTGTAACCATAGATACGCCATTTGCATCACAGTAATCGACCGATTCTTTGTCTCTTATAGAGCCACCCGGATGAATTACTGCAGTAACACCTGCCTCGTGAGCAATCTGCACGCAATCGGGGAAGGGGAAGAAGGCATCGCTTGCCATCACTGCACCCTGCAACGAGAATCCGAATGTACCGGCCTTCTCTATTGCGTGACGCAGAGAATCGACACGTGATGTCTGTCCCACACCGCTTGCAATGAGCTGCTTACCCTTGGCAAGAACGATAGCATTGCTCTTACTGTGCTTAACAATCTTGTTTGCGAAGAGCATATCCTCTACCTCCTCGGCTGTAGGCTCGGCTTTTGATACAGTTTTAAGATCCTCGGGAGTCTCAACCTTTGCATCGCGCTCCTGCACAAGAACACCGTTGAGTACGCTGCGGAATGTCACCGCGGGCATATCTGTTGTCTTGTGCACAAGAATAATGCGGTTCTTCTTCTGTGTAAGAACCTCAAGAGCATCCATATCATAGTCGGGAGCAATGATTACCTCGAAGAAAATCTCGTTGATAGCCTCGGCTGTTGCCTTGTCGATGACAGCATTTGCAATGAGCACGCCTCCGAATGCCGATACAGGGTCGCCCGCAAGGGCTGCCTGCCAAGCCTCGAGAATTGTGGGACGCGATGCAAGACCGCAAGCATTGTTATGCTTAAGAATTGCAAAAGTTGTCTCGCCGGCAAAGTCGTTGATAAGCTCCACAGCCGCGTGAATATCTAGCAGATTGTTGTAAGAGATTTCCTTACCGTGAATCTGGTTGAAAATCTTGTTAAAATCGCCAAAGAAAGCACCCTTCTGGTGAGGATTCTCGCCATAGCGCAGGCTCATAGGACAATCCTTTGCATAGCGGAACGCGCTCTGCTCCTCGCCGGCGAAGTAGTTGAAGATTGCCGAGTCGTAAGACGACGACACTGCAAAGGCCTCGCGTGCAAAGAAACGACGCTCCTCAAGGGTTGTCTCGGCACCGCTGTTCTTAAGAATGTCGAGCAGAGGCTGATACTGTCCCTTGCTTGCCACAATTACAACATCGTTGAAGTTCTTCGCTGCCGCACGGATAAGCGAAATACCACCTATATCAATCTTCTCGATAATGTCGGCCTCGGGCGCACCCGAAGCAACAGTCTGCTCAAAGGGATAGAGGTCTACAATAACAAGGTCAATCTCGGGAATCTCATACTCGGCCATCTGCTGCCGGTCTTTATCAAGCTCGCGACGTCCCAAAATTCCACCAAACACCTTAGGATGCAGGGTCTTTACGCGACCACCTAAGATAGAGGGATAACCGGTGAGGCTCTCCACAGAAGTACAGGGAATGTTGAGCGACTCGATAAACTGCTGGGTTCCACCTGTCGAGATAAGCTGTACGCCCTCGGCGTGAAGCAGTCTGATAATTTCGTCCAATCCGTCTTTATGGAAAACGGAAACCAATGCCGATTTAATTCTTTTTGTTGACATAGTTATTATATTTTAAAATTTATTCTTTTGCGATTTTTGTTATACGATTGAATATCAACGGGTTGTGTCTTAACAAAATACAGCCTCCCGACTTTTGCGCGAAGTTACGTTTTTTTTGCCAATTATACACTATGAAAGAGCCTATATTTTCCTTGCGTAAAGAAGATTTTGATGCAGAAAATACAAAAGCACAACAGTATGCTTTATGTATAAAAAACAGCATCCACAACTTAAAGATGTGAATGCTGTTTTTATATTCTCTCACCGGGTTTTCTATTTCTTAGCATCTACCTTAAGATGGTCGATATTGTAATGCAAACCTCGACTCTCTTTGCGCTCTATTGCCTGTCGCATAATAAGATAACCCACGTTTATAATATTGCGAAGCTCGCACAGTTCGCGACTGATGACACTCTGTTTGAAGAGTTCCTCGGTCTCTTCATACAACAGGTCGAGTCGGTTCCACGCACGTCTCAGACGCAGGTCGGTGCGCACAATACCCACGTAAGTACTCATTATCTGCCCCACCTCTTTTGCATCTTGCGAGATAAGCACCATCTCCTCGTTCATAGTTGTTCCTTCGTCGTTCCATTGAGGAATATCCTCGTTAAAGGAGTACTCTTGGAACACTCTCAACGAATGTTTGGCAGCTGCATCGGCATATACCACAGCCTCTATAAGCGAGTTGCTTGCAAGACGGTTACCTCCGTGCAATCCCGTGCAGGAGCACTCGCCGACAGCATACAACCTGTGAATACTTGAACGAGCATTAAGGTCGACCTTTATTCCGCCACACAGATAGTGAGCGGCAGGTGCCACAGGGATATATTCCTTTGTAATGTCGATACCAAGCGAGAGGCACTTTTCGTATATATTGGGGAAGTGACGCTTGGTCTCTTCGGGGTCTTTGTGCGTTACATCGAGGTATACGTGGTCGTCGCCGCGCAGTTTCATCTCGTTGTCAATGGCTCGCGCCACAATATCGCGCGGTGCAAGCGACAGGCGCTCGTCGTATTTATGCATAAACTCCTTACCGTCGAGCGTACGCAGAACACCGCCATAACCACGCATCGCCTCGGTAATGAGGAACGACGGACGGTCACCCGGGTTATACAATGCCGTTGGATGGAACTGCACAAACTCCATATCTTTTACCGTACCCTTTGCGCGGTAGACCATTGCAATACCATCACCCGTTGCCACAAGCGGGTTGGTGGTCGTCTTATAAACAGCACCACAGCCTCCTGTTGCCATAAGCGTAACCTTGCTTAGGAATGTATGCACCTCATTGGTGGCAATGTCGAGAACGTATGCACCATAACACTCGATATCGGGTGTCTGACGGGTTACGGTAACACCCAGATGGTGCTGCGTAAGTATCTCAATGGCAAAGTGGTTGTCGAAGATTGTAATATTGGGGTGATTGCGCAGTGCGCGTATGAGCGACTCTTGAATCTCGGCGCCGGTATTGTCGGCGTGATGCAGGATGCGAAACTCGGAGTGACCACCCTCTCGGTGAAGGTCGAACTCACCATTGGGTTGTTTGTCAAATTCAACACCCCACTCTATCAACTGCAGAATTTGAGAGGGCGCCTCGCGTACAACCTTCTCAACGGCTGCCCGGTCGCTAATATGGTCGCCGGCAATCATCGTATCCTCGATGTGCTTGTCGAAATTATCGACCAGGAGATTTGTTACCGACGCTACTCCACCCTGTGCAAAATAGGTGTTTGCATCCTCGAGCGTTGTCTTACAAATTACGGCGACGCTGCCTTTGTGCGCTACTTTAAGCGCGAAACTCATTCCGGCTATTCCGGAACCGATAACCAAAAAATCGAATCTTTTTACCATAGTTCGCAGTGATTGATATTTTGCGAGAAAATGATTGTCGGCTGCTAAGTTACAAAAAATGTAAAGAAAAACAGTTTATTACCGTTTTTTTCAGCAAATATTGGTTAGTTTTGCCCTGTTTTTGCACTTTCAGAGTATGTTACATAGGTTTTTTATTACAATATCATCGGTTTTTATACTGTGTGCAGCGGCAGCCGCACAGACAATGGCTCAGCGCATAGATGCTCTGCTCGACGACAATCTTTTCGTAGATAGCGACGCATCTGTTGCCATCTACGACCTCGACGACGACACCCTGCTTTACGAGTACAGAGCGCAGAAGCTGTGTCGTCCCGCATCGGTTACAAAAGTTATCACCGCAACAGTAGCCCTCAGCCGCTTGGGGTGCGACTACACAGTAGACACCCATCTATGGAGCGACGAAAATGCCTCGGGAGGCAAGAATATCTATGTGCAAGGCAGTATCGACCCTCTTTTCAGCGAGGACGACCTTATGTCATTGGTTGCACAATTCGCCTCGGGGACACACATTGACACCCTCTTTGCCGACTGTTCCTTTATGGATTCTATCTACTGGGGACCGGGATGGTCGTGGGATGACACGCCTTGGGAATTTCAGCCCTATATATCGCCACTTATGCTCTGTGGAGGAACAGTGCAGGTAACGGTAAAACCGTCGGTACGTGGCGAGGCGCCAACAGTAGAGTGCTATCCTCAATCGAACTACTATACTATTGTAAATGAGGCTGTCACACAAGGTGGTCGCGGAGAAAAACTAACCATATTGCGCGACTGGCTCGATGGAACAAATGTTATACGCATAAAGGGCGATTGCAACAAGGCCAAGAGCGAGAAGATGAATCTGCTTCCTTCACAAGACTATTTTATGAAGGTGTTTAGCGAGCGATTAGATTCGGCAGGAATCTCTGTCGGCACAGTTGCATATACTCCTGTGCCACAGTCGGCACAGTTATTATATAGTGTGCAACGACCAATAGCCGACATTGTAGGCGAGGCTCTTATGGAGAGTAACAACCTGTGCGCCGAGGCACTCAGCTATCATCTTGGCGCCCTTTATGGCGAACGTCCCGTAAGGCAAGAGATGGGCCCGAAAATTATGAAAGGCTTCCTCGATTTTAAGATTGATGCGCCCGAGAGGTATCATATTGCCGACGGCTCGGGACTGTCGCTCTACACCTATCTCTCGGCCGATATTATTTTGCAGACACTAAGGCTTGCCTATAACGATAAAAAAGTCTATGAAACGATACTCGCCTCACTTCCTCTATCGGGAATAAGCGGAACAATGAAAAACCGCACCAAGAATAGCGCTGCATATAAAAAGGTATATGCCAAGACGGGAACAGTTAAGGGAGTATGCACATTGGCCGGATATGCCCGGGCCGCAAACGGCCACACTTTGGCATTTGTCATTCTTAATCAAGGCTCAATGAGCGCCTCGACGGTGCGCCGTTGGCAGGACAAAGTGTGCGAGGCAATGTGTCACTAAAAATAAGAAACAATCATTAAGGGATAATAAAACTATTTGTTGTATCTTTGGATAAGATGTACGGCACTCGCTGCAAAATATTAAAGCAAGCTTTATATATTTCGCTCGTTTGTTGTATCTTTGCTTTATCAGCACTAATCTGACTACATAGCGAAACAGATAATAATTATAAATAAAGATATTAGGATGTAAACAAAACTGACATATTAAAGAACTATAAAACTTTTCTCTCGAACCTGAAAACCGCCAATTTGAAGCCACAGAGAATAAGTTCGAATTGTTCACACCTTGTGGTGTGGGCTGTTTGTGCTTATTCGTGGCAAGGTCACTTGGCGGTACCGAGGTTTGGAATAAGACTACACAAACGGCTCGTACCACTTTTTTATGATACACATAGGAGAACTGATAAAAGCAAGATTAGCACAGGTTGAACGCTCGCCCGGGTGGTTGGCGAAAAAGATAAACTGTGACAGGACGAACATATATAAAATATTCCAACGTCCAAGTATAGATACCGAACTTTTAGCTCGCATCTCAAAGGCTTTGGATTACGACTTCTTCTTGGAGTTATCAATGTCTTGGAAGTCAAATTGTGAAAATACGGCTACAAATGAGTGAATATGAATCACACATTTGTAGCCGCATTCTTGTAAAATCAAGGTTTCTTTGCAAAAAAGAGCACTTATTAGTAACCTTAAACATTTTTTTACAAAATAGACAGTAGGAGTGCAAGCGTTTCTGATAGCCGTCGTGAACTGTAATGACTTTGTAATAAGAAGATAAATGCAACCAAGACATCATAACAGAAGACAGTATTTTAACGAGCTCGCTGTTACAAGTGAGAAGTACTTTATTCCTTATATCCAACAATTCTGCAAGGTATGCGACAAGTTGAATGTGTTGGAGATTGGTTGTGGCGATGGCGGGAATCTATTGCCATTCTCGCGTATGGGCTGCAATGTGGTTGGTGTGGACATGTGCGAGGGACGTATAAGGGACGCCAGGAAATTCTTTGAGGAGGAGGGTGCCGAAGGACGTTTCATTGCTTCCGATGTTTTCCAGATAGAGGAACTCCGACATCAGTTTGACCTTGTAATATGTCATGATGTGATTGAACATATATATGACAAGAGTGGGTTTGTGCAGAAGTGTAAGCAGATGTTGAAAGAAGATGGGGTAATCTTTATCTCTTTTCCTGCTTGGCATATGCCGTTCGGTGGTCATCAACAGTTGTGTCAAAGTCGTTTTCTGTCGCACTTGCCGTTCTTTCACTTGCTTCCGGCCGCATTATATGGGTGGATTCTTAAGGCCTTCAAGGAGAATGAAGAGTGTGTCAGCGGACTATTGGATATAAAGCGCACTAAATGTCCGATAGAGTTGTTTGAAAGGACTGTAAGGAAAGAAGGTTTTGAAACCATTGACAGGACTCTTTATTTCATCAATCCGCACTATGAGGTGAAATTCAATCTCCGTCCAAGGAAATTATATGCGGCTATCGGTGGAATTCCATGGGTCCGCAATTTCTTCACTACATCCTGTTTCTACTTCCTGAAGCCTATTGAGGGATAAATATTTGTCATAACACTATAATCATTATTACTTATTACTATGAAAGCGTTTTTTTACAAAACTTATTAATCGTATTCCTGAATTTTCGCAGAAGAATTATGCACTTGCAAGTAAAATATGTGCCGGTTTGTTGGTTGCAGTAGGAATATTCTTTATTTATGAAATGTTCACTGTTGGGGATTTTGGAATTGCCTTAAACTGGAATTTCTTTACATCGGCATGGTTTTGGCCTCTGTTTGTGATAGGTTTTGTTCTGGCAATTGTGTTTTGGGGCAAGTTTGGTCATTGGGGCGGTCAGCCTTATGATGTATATGAGGATTCTAATGGCACTTTATACTTGAGCCAATTATTTATGGCTGCTTGATATATTATCCTCTTATGTGTGTGTTTGCATTGTTGGGTCTTATCCTGCCTTATGCTCTTGCCGTAATTCTGTTGGCTATCCCTGTTTTGTTCTTCCTTAGCGAGAAGTATACCCAGAACCTGCGTTTCCTTTCGGCAATCCTTATTGTGGTTACACTGCTGCTGACTGTAGGTCTTGGTTGGGCTGCCATTCTGCCTGTCACGCAGGGGGTCACGGGTTCGAGTCCCGCTTCGAGTACTGCAGTTAGACAATCCCTTGTAAGACAAACATCTACAAGGGATTGTCTTGTTTATGTACATAAACATTTTATCCAAATCAGAATTCGAGTTAAGAATTTTATCGGCTCAGTAGAAATTTACTGTGGGTAAGCATATAAATTTGAAATTCTGAAAAAGGAAGAATTTTTTATCAACCACATCTCTCAAGTTCGCATCAACATCGGTACAACCGCTAATGATAAAATCAACAATGTCAATATATCCGTGTCCTGTTGTAGCGTTATCGCCATCATTTAACCCGAGTAGTGTCATTGCCGATGCAAAATGTATTCTCTTGCCATCCTCTGTTCTATCAAAGCGACGAGAGGAATAAGCGTAACAATGAAAAACCGCACCAAGAATAGCGCTGCATATAAAAAGGTATATGCCAAGACGGGAACAGTTAAGGGAGTATGCACATTGGCCGGATATGCCCGAGCCGCAAACGGCCACACTTTGGCATTTGTTATTCTTAATCAGGGCTCAATGAGCGCCTCGACGGTGCGCCGCTGGCAAGATAAAGTGTGCGAGGCAATGTGCCACTAAAAATAAGAAACAATCATTAAGGGATAATAAAACTATTTGTTGTATCTTTGCTATTGTAAAATCAATATTCCTTTACAAAAGAAACATTTATTTACCACTAAACTATATCAAAAATGAAACATTTACGTAACCTACTTGCGATTTTAATAATTTGCTCTTTATCAGCACACTGTTTTGGACAAAATGAAGTATTAAAATATATACAACGAAACACAGGAGATTACGAGATACCTTTTAATATCAACAGTCCTGAACCATATGGATTTGCAGGAGTAAAAGTAGAATTTAGAGATAAAGGTAAAAGAATAAATTGCACATTCTACCAACAAGACTCTCAATCCGATTCTAATTATAAATTAATGAATTATTGTTATTATACGTTAGCAAAAATAGATAAGAATAGCAATATGGCAATATACCATGTTGACGATATGCATAAAGCCGAAAACAGTTCTTATGCTATAATCAGATTATCGTTAGATAGGAAAAGACTATACCGACAATTTGCATTTATCAACAATGGAAAAATGGAGGTCATAGGCGACCTAAACAACCTAGACAATTATGAACTATTGGATACAGGATTACCAACTTGGATGAAATATTCACCAAATGCAGTATTTGAATATCAAAATAAAACTCTTGATTCCGATTGGCGAAAAGTGACATTCAAGAATAATGGGAACGAAATTAACATTACCGACTATTCCAAGTCCTATTCCGGAGATAAGGTCATAAATGAGACAACATTGCAATTTGTAAAATTTTTACCTTCGGAGAATATGCTTTTATACGTGTCTCATATAATGAGTGGATATAATCGGGCTATATTTATATCACTTGATAGAAAAATAATATATAATGGCAGTGCAACTTTTGATTCATACAAATACTTAAAAAGCTATGAAATATATAAAAAAAATGAAATCGAAACTTTCGAATACAAAAGTAGCAGTCCTTATGAGGAAGAACTTCCATCTTGGATGAACTAAACTATCAATGATTAAAATGCAATAAAAACTCCGCCTGCAAGAGGTTACTTCTTGCAGGCGGAAATATTTCGCACCAACTGTTCGTATCCGCAACGCTCTACGGCGCTATTGGTAAACAGTTCATTGTATTTTTCCTTCGAGAGGTTATGCCCTTTTACTATATCCTGCGGACGGGGGCAGTAGTTGAGGGCCACACACACAATGCTGCAACAGCCGGGCACCAGCAGCCGAGGGTCGGTGCGCTTGTCGCCGTTGCGTTGCAGATAACCCATTGTACCGTGAAATATAGTCGGGCCATTAGACCCGACTATATTTATACCTATAAAAGAAAGTTTAATAGGTCGTAAAAATGTTCTTAGTATGAGTTGGCACGTCTTTTGGCTATCTCATATATCTCAGCGATTTTATTTCTAATAATCTGCATGTGTTCGGGCCTTTTGCTGTACTGTGTGGTTGTGCCCAATCCTGCACAGGTCTTGCATGCTCCGTTATAGCAGTTGTTACACATTACAGTAACATAGTGGCCACCAAAACCAGCATTAATATATCCCGAACCTTTACACCAGTTACATACTCTGCTGCCACCACAGCTCTGGCAGGGACCTTGGTAGGGATAACCGGTGTAAAGACACTTGTTCCAAAAACGTAGCTGCTCCATCTCTTCGAATGTTAAATTGGCTACCAAAAAGTCGTCGTTTGATCTGCTGCTTTGGTTTGACGAAGATGAAGAGGAGTATGAATTACCACCTCTTCTTCCTGTTCCTCTGCAATATTGGCAAGTAACATGCATGTGACCGGTTGATCTCCAATAGTACCTCTCACAAATGGAACACCATACCTTAGTGTCATAGCCGTAAGTTGAGATACTCACCTCTTTTATCATTTTACCTGTGCCTTTGCAATATACGCAGTTTTGTGCTTTAACTGCTGTAACAGCGAATAATAATGAGATAAATAGGAATGATAAAACTTTTGTTTTCATAGTTATGTTGTTTTTATTGAGTTTACAAAGTGGGATTATTCTATCACCTTTATATTTCGCAGCAACTGTTCATATCCGCAGCGTTCTACGGCACTATTGGTAAACAGTTCATTGTATTTTTCCTTCGAGAGGTTATGCCAATCCTCGTCGCTCATTGCAAGCAGAGCCTCCTTTGCCCAAAAATCAGAAACATCGGTTGCACGGACATCCTTGTTATATGGGCACGACGTTTGACAACGGTCGCAGCCGTAGAAGCAATTTCCCATCATTTTACCGATGTTTTTCGGCAATTCATCGCGGTTTTCTATAGTCAGATAGGAGAGGCACTGCCGCGCATCGAAGCCATCGACCTTTAAGGCTCCCGAGGGGCAGGCTTTTATGCAGCGCTCGCAGTCTCCACAGAGATTCCCTGTCATAGGAGCGTCATAATCGAGTTCTATATCTATCAGCAGTTCGCCCAAGAAAAAGTAGGAGCCAGCCTCGGGGATAATAAGTTGATGATTCTTTCCGATAAAACCAATGCCCGACTGTGCAGCCCAATAGCGCTCCAACAGAGGTGCGGTGTCGCAGAATGCGCGGCCCAGCACCGGCTGTATCTCATTTATACGTTTCATCAGCATAAAGAGTTTATCTTTAACAACCTTGTGGTAGTCCCTGCCTAAAGCATAGCGCGACAGATGCAGTCGCCCTTTCACAACATCCTGCGGGCGGGGGCAGTAGCTGAGGGCCACACACACGACGCTGCGACAGCCGGGCACCAAGAGCCGAGGGTCGGTACGCTTGTCGCCGTTGCGTTGCAGATAGCCCATTGTACCGTGTCGTCCTTCGCCTATCCACCGCGCAAGATACGCAGCTGTGTCGGCATCCACAGCATCGGCCTTAGCAATGCCACACACTGCAAAGCCGAGGCTTTTGGCCTCGGCTTTTATCAGTTGTGTAAGTTCGCTCTTTTGCATCACTCAAAAATCTTGAATGTATATCCCTGCTCCAACAGCCAGTCGAGTGAGCGTGGCAGCGCATAACGCAAATTACTCTCGCTACGCATAGAGTCGTGGAATGTTATTATGGAACCGTTGCGTGTATAGCGCTTTACATTGGCAAGAACATCCTCGCCATAGAGACGGAAACTATAGTCGCGTGTAACAAGGTCCCACATAACAAATTGATAGCGTTTGCTCAGCTCGCGGTACTGTGCGTTACGTAGGAACCCGTGTGGCGGGCGAAAGAGGTTGCTATGTATAAAGGCATCGGCCTGGTCGACATTGTCGATGTAATCTTTTGTAGAGGTAAAAAGTCCTTTCACGTGGTTGTAGGTGTGATTACCTACTCTGTGCCCGGCTTCGACAACCTGCATAAACTCCTGCGGAAACTTATGCACATTGTCGCCCACCATAAAGAATGTTGCTTTTATGCCATAGCGTCCCAACAACTCCACCACCCAGGGTGTAATTACGGGTATAGGCCCATCATCGAAGGTCAGATAGACCGACCTATCGTTAGGATCCATACGCCATAATGCCTTGGGGTACAGATTGCGGAAGAATGTTGGAACCTGCTCTATGAACATACTTTACTATCTCCTCTTAATTGTCAGCTTACTGTTCATAAGATTATACAAGCGCTCAAATTCTTTATCGTATTTTATCGCAAGGTCTTGATAATCTTTACCACCGCTCTCTAAAACCTCTACAATATTCTGCAAGCACATTATATTCATTCTCAGACTGTTGAACACTCTTTCGAATCTCTTTTTATCCATACCTGCATACCAGTTGATATACTCGACCTGCTCGTCGCCAATCATTGATAGTATTTCGCGCGCCTTCTCGGTCTCACCAAGTTCGATAAAGGTCTTGCCCATCTCGGAGCCGCTGAAGAATTCGTGCTGTACGATAGACGAAGGAAGTTCTCTCTCGGCAAGGTTAAGGACATTAAGTGCCTTCTCGGTCTTTCCCTCGGCACACAGTTGTGCTGCCAACGATGAAAGCAGACGTCGATGAGTATATATCATACGCTGTGTTGTCTCGTCGACATAGTAGTCGGGGTTATCCTTAAGACCTCCGAATTTGAAACGGTCCATTACATTATGGTAGAAACGCTCGGTGTCGGCAACAACAACCTCATCAATGGCATTATTGCCACTGTAACCGAGTTGTTTCCAGTTGAACGGTGTAATGCGGTAGGCAAGGCCCTCCTGCACAAAGAAGTCGCTGAGCGAACCAAGATAGTTGCTCTTACCTACTGTCATCGACATATAAAGAGGACGCTCCCAGTTAGTCTGTGCAAGCATCTCCAACAGCATAAGGTCGTGACGATAAAGGCGGTTGCGGCCCTTAAGAGATATTTTCATATACTCGGGCATAGCCTCGGCATACTCCTCGGGGATAATCATTCCCGAGCGTCTTACAGCCTCGGCATCTATCTTAAGATAGAGAGTATCGGTGGGAATAATGTGGAATGTCTCGTTCTTTGAGCGCACCCAATATTTCATAATATTCTGTATCTCGAAAGGATTCTCGCCCCAGTTCTTCTTGGCAGCCTCGGGGTTCTGTTCATAAAGAGCAAGAATCTTATCTTTATACTCGGGCACAACGCTTACAGCTTCGTTGCTGTTACCGGCATAGTCTATTCTCTCCCACATTATAGGGATTGAGGGGGAGTCGTATGCAGGACGACGCATCTGGTCGATATACCAATCGGTTTGCAGATAAGAGAGGTTGCACACTCGCGAATCGGTGCGAACTCCCTCGACCTCCTGGCTGTACCACAAGGGGAATGTATCATTGTCGCCACAGGTAAAAATAATAGGGTTACCATCCTCGGGCGTACTATTCAGATAGTTCTGTCCAAAATCGCGGCAGGCATAGCGTCCACTGCGGTCGTGGTCGTCCCACGTCTGCGATACCATCTGCACAGGAACAAGCAGACAGACAGCCGCTACTGCACCACTTACCAGCGCACTTCTCTTTTTCAGCATATCGGTAATTGCAGCCACACCCATTCCAATCCAAATGGCAAATGCATAGAACGAACCTGCGTAGGCATAGTCGCGCTCACGAGGCTGCAAGGGAGTCTGATTAAGATAGAGCACAATGGCAATACCTGTCATAAAGAAAAGGAAGAATACCACCCAAAACTGCTGCGCACCCTGCTTACCTCGGCGCAACTGCCACAAGAAACCCAAAACACCCAAGATAAGAGGCAGAGCATAGAACACATTGCGTCCTTTGTTCTCTTTAAGAGCAGTGGGTATATTCTCTAAGTTAGGAATCAACAGATTATCGATAAATGAGATACCTGTTATCCAGTTACCTTTATCCATCTCGCCGTGTCCCTGAATATCATTCTGACGACCCACGAAGTTCCAAAGGAAGTATCTCCAATACATATAGTTCAGCTGGTAATTAAAGAAGAATGCCAGATTCTCTCTTTGAGTAGGCATTACCACATCAATAGTCTCGCCACCTATGCGGTAACGCACCTTCTTACCCTTAATCTTGCCGACCCAATCTTCATACAGGTTTACCTTATTTGCGCCGTACATAGAGTGCTCTTTGCTATACATACGGGGGAAGAGCATATTCTGTGCATACTTCACATCAATATTATGTCTGAGAAGCTCGTAAGAGTCTTTCTCTTCGGGCGAAGCTTTCTCCTTTGGAGCATATACCGGTGCACCCTCTACAATTTCGGCACGATAGCCATCGGCCGAACGTACATAACTGTACTCCGAGCTGTATGCAGGGCCGTAGAAAAGGGGACGGTCGCCATACTGCTCACGTCCAAGATAAGAACCAAGCGAGAAGATATCTTCGGGAGAGTTCTGGTCCATAGGTGTATTGGCAGCCGAACGAATTACTATCACCGCATACGACGAATAGCCAATCATAATAAGAAGCATACACAAAAGCGAAGTATTCAACAAGCGCAGATTAAGCAAATACTTCTCCTTGACCTTTACAAACAGCATATAAGATAATACTGCCAACACTGCTATACCCAAAATAACGCTCATTGTACCATAGCCATAGAATGGAATACCCATCAGGCCGACAGCAGCAACAAATGCTATAGCAAGATTACGACGACTTTTTCCGCGCTCACTCTCTAACAATCCCCAAACAAGTACGCCGAAGAGCAGTACCAGATAGGTTATAAGTCCTGTATTGAATGGCATTCCAAGAGTGTTCACAAACAGCAGTTCGAACCAGCCGCCTACTTTAACCACTCCGGGCACAATACCATAGAGCACTGCTGCTACCAAAGCCGCCGACAGCACAAGCGCCAAGAACGCACCTTTAAAACTGGCATTGGGCTTTTTCTTAAAATAGATAACAAGCACTATGGCAGGGATACACAAAAGGTTAAGCAGATGGACACCTATAGAGAGACCCACAAGATAGGCTATAAGCACCAGCCAGCGGTCACTATGCGACGAAGCCGCCTGCTCTTCCCACTTAAGAATAAGCCAAAAAACAACAGCTGTAAACAACGATGAATAACCGTAAACCTCGCCCTCGACAGCACTGAACCAATAAGTATCGCTCCAGGTATATGCAAGAGCGCCTACCAGTCCCGAGCCTATAATGGTTATTATCTGCGAGTTAGTAATATTCTCACCATCCGACACTATCAATTTTCGCACCAGATGAGTAATAGTCCAGAAGAGGAACATAATGCCTGCGGCACTGAGCAATGCCGACATAATATTAACCATATATGCAACCTGATGCGGTTCGGCAAACGACGAAAAGACATTTGCAGTGAGCATAAAGAAAGGTGCACCGGGTGGGTGACCCACTTCGAGTTTGTTGCCTGAGAGAATAAACTCGGGACAATCCCAGAAACTTGCGGTTGGCTCTACAGTTGCGCAGTAGGTAATAGCTGCAACAAGGAATGTGAACCATCCGAAGATGTTGTTTAATGTTTTGTAACGCTTCATTATATTGGAATAGTTTGTTTGCTCTATTCGAGTGGGCGACAATCGCTTTCGGATATACCACCCGTAAAATCGTGCAAAGTTACCTATTCGCAGGGAAATGAACAAGATATTAACTAAAAATAGTGTTAATAATGTAACAAATAAGCACTCTTTACAACGGGTCAACGTCGTAATACATTGTTATGCTCTTGTATTTTTTATCGGACAAAAGTTCGGCCTGCAGTGCTTCGAGTGCCTCGTTTATACGATACTGTGAAAGGTTATTCTCGACTTTAAGCACTATTTTTCTTATAAACTGCTGTTGCACACGCGCAACGGGAGGAAGGTCGGGACCAAGTACACGATGTTCGAAAACCTCACGCATACGGTGGGCCATACACTCGGAGAACTCGTCCAGAATACGACAATCGCGATGCTTCATATATACGTAAACCAACCGATGAAATGGTGGATAATGAAACATCATACGCTCCGCCAGTTGGTTATCGTAGAACTGCATATAGTTATTGCCCACTATAAGCGGAATAATAGGATTCTCGGGCCGGCGCGTCTGAAGAAAGACCTTGCCTTGTCCGCTTTTGCGTCCCGCACGACCTGCTACCTGCGCCATAAGCTGAAAGGCGCGTTCCGAGGCTCTGAAATCGGGGTAGTTGAGCAGCGTATCGGCATTCAAAATACCTACTACCGCTACATTGTCAAAGTCGAGTCCTTTAGAGACCATCTGTGTGCCAATGAGAATATCGGTTGCCCCACTCTGAAAATCGTTTATGATATTTTCGTAGGCAGTGCGCGTACGTGTTGTATCTAAGTCCATACGGGCAATGCGTGCCTCGGGGAAGATTTTCTGTAGGTCGTCCTCTATTTTCTCGGTACCGTAGCCAAGGTTTATAAAATTATTCTCCTCGCAATTAGGGCATATTTTGGGTGCCGGAATAGTGTACCCGCAGTAGTGACAGCTAAGTTTGCCGGCACTCTTATGCAGTGTGAGACTAACATCGCAGTGTTTACAACGCGGTGTCCATCCACAGGTGCGACACTCGAGCAAGGGCGAGTATCCTCGACGATTCTGGAATAGTATTATCTGCTTTTTCTCTTTAAGAGCTTCGCTCATAGCCTCGACAAGAGGGTCGGAGAATGGGCCTGTCATCCTTTTACGGCGGGCAAGGTCTTGAATATCGACAACCTCGATATGCGGTAACTGCAACGAGCGATAGCGTCGGGTAAGGCTCACAAGAGCATATTTCCCCGTTGTTGCATTATAGAATGTATCTATTGCAGGAGTAGCGGTACCAAGAAGTGTCTTTGCACCGAAAAGCGAAGCAAGCACGATGGCTGCATTGCGAGCATTATAACGCGGAGCCGGCTCTTGCTGCTTGTAGCTATTCTCGTGTTCCTCGTCAACAATGACAAGCCCCAAACGCTTAAACGGCAGAAAGATAGACGAGCGCACCCCCAGAATAACGTCGTACGGCTCGTCGCCCAACTGTTTTTTCCATATCTCGACACGCTCGGCATCAGAGAATTTCGAGTGATAAAGCCCTATGCGACTACCGAACACTTTGCGCAGGCGCTCTACAATCTGCTTGGTGAGAGCAATCTCGGGAAGCATATACAGGACCTGTTCCCCACGCTCTACAGCCTGCTTTATAAGATGTATGTAAACCTCGGTCTTTCCAGCCGATGTAACACCGTGAAGCAGCGTCACATTCTTGCTTGCGAAACTTTCGTTTATCTGTTCAAAGGCCGCCTGTTGTGCCTCGTTAAGGCTATTCTCGGGGACAACAGGCGCAAAGTCGTTCTTTAGGCGCCCAACTTCGACCTCATAACACTCGAAAACACCCTTATCGACAAGTTCCTTGCAGATATTGGGGGTAACCTCGGCACGTTCAAGCAGTGTGTGTCGGGCAATTTCGCTGCCACCCTCGGTAAGTTGCAGATAGGTTGCCAGCAGACGTTTCTGTCGTGGAGCACGCGACAGCGATTGTTGAATCAAATTAAGTGCCGTTGGATTCTTATAACGCTCGGCAAGGCGTATGCGTTGCTCGGTCTTTGGCTTAAACTCACCTTTCAACCCCTGCGGTACAGCTGCTTTGAATATCTCGCCTATGGAACAGAGGTAGTATCGTGCTATCCACTCCCATAATTTTGTTTGCGCCGGAAGCACGATAGGAGCATCATCGAGCAACTCGTTTATCTCTCGAACAGAATATTCGGTAGGTTCCTCGTCGTGCAGACGTGCCACAAGCGCCGTATAGTGCTTACTCTTGCCCAATGGAACAGTAACACGACAACCCACAGCAATGCGTTCCCTCTCTTTGGGAGCAATGCTGTATGTAAATGTCGATGCTAAAGGCAACGGTAGTATTACGTCGGCAAATTGTGACATTGTGATTCACTTAGAACAGATGACGCGGAATACGTCCTGCATTGTTGTTAAAATCGCTTCCCGATGGAGCCTGGAACGACCTTAGCCCAAACTCGGGAAGTATGGCATATACATACTCGAATATGTCGGCCTGAAAATGCTCATAATCGACCCACGCTGTACCATTGAAAAAGAAATAGAGTTCAAGAGGTAATCCCTGTGCTGTAGGCTGCAACTGACGTGCCATCATAAACATATCGGGATGAACATCGGAGCGTCCTCTGAGGTAACTCTCGAGATAATTGCGAAAAATGGTAAGATTTACATTCTGTCCGCTGTAGTTCTCGCCTGTCAGTCCCTTCTGCTCAAGTTCCTGCACCTCTTTGTCGCTACAGAAACGGATACTGTTTATATCAATGAATATGGAGCGTTTTACCCGTCGTCCGCCGCTATCGAACATTCCTCGCCAATTCTGAAACGAGTCGCTGACCAATGAATAGGGCGGTACGGTTATTATCGTCTTATCCCAATTCTGAATCTTTACGGTGGTGAGCGAAACATCTATCACAAAGCCGTCGACCCCGTGTTTAGGCATTACAATCCAGTCACCGGGTCGCATCATATCATTTGCCGACAACTGCACGCCTGCAACAAGTCCCATTATGCTATCCTTGAACACCAACATAAGCACTGCAGCCGAGGCACCTAATCCTGCAAGAATCTTAACCGGGTCGCGGTCAATCAAAGTACTTACAATAATTATCGCACCAATACATATTGCCGCAATCTTAAGCATCTGAAAAACGCCCTTCAGTGTATGGTTACGTGTCTTTTCCGAGGCATAGGAAAGCGTATAAAGCGCCGACAGAATTGAGCATACAAGTTTTATACCCACTACGGTTATATACACCCAACACACCTTCATCATAAACGAGAAAAACGTACCATCATCGCTGATTATGAAAGGCATAAATGCTGTTACAATAACCGCAGGAACTATATTGCAGCAATTCTTTATTACGTCTTTGTTTAACAGTATGTCGTCCCAGGTGTTTGTGGTTCTTTTTGTGACTGAGACCACAAGGGGTATTATAATCTTGTGACATATGATACCGCAAACATAAAACAGCAGTATCACCGCAAAAGTTATTATAACCCAACGCGCAAAAGGGATATTCTCGGACCCAATGCCCATACGCAACAGCAACGAGGTTAGTTCATTTTCCATTATATTATTATCAACGACATTTAGGGTAGACAATATAAAACAATCTCTTATTGCACAAGTTCAAAGTCGAGTTGTTTGCGTTCAAGATTGGCGCGAACGATACGTATGCGCACCGCATCACCAATCATATATTTATGGTGTGTGCGTCGACCAACCAGGCAGTAATTGGCATCGTCGAACTCGTAATAATCATCCTCTAATGTACGCAGGGGCACCATTCCCTCGCACTTATTCTCGTTTATCTCGGCATAGATACCCCACTCGGTGACACCGCTTATCACAGCATCGTACTCCTCGCCGATGTGTTCACTCATAAACTCGACCTGCTTATATTTTATGCTTGCGCGCTCGGCATTTGCAGCAATCTGCTCCTGTGCCGAACAATGCTCACAAAACTCCTCGTACTTTGCCTGACTTGCCGAACGAGCATTCTGCACAAGATAACGGGTGAGCAGACGATGAACCAAGAGGTCGGGGTAACGACGTATGGGCGAGGTAAAGTGTGTGTAATATTTGAACGCAAGACCATAGTGCCCTATATTCTCGGTAGAATACCTGGCCTTTTGCATCGTACGCAACGAAATTTGTTCAATCACATTCTGCTCCTTTGTTCCCTTAATATCGGCAAGAAGAGTGTTAAGCGCTGCCGGCGAGGTTGTTCGGCCCGAGGCGCTCTTCATCTTGTATCCCAGTTTTGCAACGAAACGAGCAAGAACGGTCAACTTCTCGGGGTCGGGAGTGTCGTGAATACGATAGACAAATGTCTTGGGATTATTCTTAGGTGTACGTTTACCTATTGTCTCGGATACGGTGCGGTTGGCAAGAAGCATAAACTCCTCTATAAGCTGATGCGACTCGTTGCTCTCACTAAAATATACCGATACGGGCTTTCCCGTCTCGTCGAGTCGGAAGTGCACCTCGGCTTGCTGGAAATCAATCGCTCCTGCTGCGAAACGCTTCGTGCGCATAGCCTGCGCCATTTTGTTGAGCACAGCAATCTCCTGTGCATAATCACCCTCGCCATTTTTAATGATTTCCTGCACCTCTTCGTAGCTGAAACGGCGGTCGCTGTTTATCACAGCACGTACTATGCGGTAGTTCTTAACCTCGGCACTGCCGTTTATTGTGAATATTACCGAATAGGTGAGTTTATCCTCATTGGGACGCAGCGAACAGAGGAAATTACATAGACGCTCGGGGAGCATAGGTATTGTGCGGTCGACAAGATAAATCGACGTTGCGCGCTTGAATGCTTCCTTGTCAATTACACTGCCCTCAGTTACATAATGTGATACATCGGCAATGTGGACACCCACCTCCCACGTATCGTCCGAGATGGGACGGATGGATATTGCATCATCAAAATCTTTGGCATCGACAGGGTCGATGGTAAAGGTGGTAACCCCGCGAAAATCTTCGCGACGTGCAATCTCCTCGGCTGTTATATCCGATGGCAAACGGTTGGCAGCCTCTTCTACAGCAGCAGGATAGACGTATGGCAAGCCATACTCGGCAAGGATAGCATTCATCTCGGCGTCGTTCTCGCCGTTCTTTCCCAATATATCAACCACTTTGCCAATAGGGTTACGGCTGTCGATGGGCCAATCGAGCAGACGAACCACTGCTTTATCGCCCGATTTTCCACCCTTCAGATATTCTCGCGGGATAAATATATCATTAGGCATTATGCGACTCTCGGTGAGTAACAGTGCATAGTGTTTCTCGACCTTAAGCACTCCCACGAATGTATTATGCTTACGACGGATAATCTCGACCACCTCGCCCTCTACTCCGCGACCACGCCTTTTGGCAAAGAGCGTCACACGCACATAATCGTCGGTAAGCGCGTGCATAGAGTGTCTCTCGGAAACAATAACAGGCTCGCTGCCATCGTCGGGAGTAACAGTGTTATATCCCTCGCTGCTACGTTTGAAGGTTCCGCACAGCACAGAACCTTGATTGGCAAGGATATATTTGCGGAATACAGGCTCAAGCAGATAACCGTCAAAAACCATATCATCGAGAATCGAGACGCATAATGTACGCGCCGACATTGATGTAAGGCCCAATTCCTTGAAAATCTCCTTTGTACCCAACTGTTCGCTACCGCGACGGTTGAACAGTTCAACAATCATCTCGACCAGCTGACGCTTGTTCATACGTCGGCTTGCTTTTCCACCTTTCTTTGCCATAGCCTTAGAGTTTAGAAACTGTTATTAACTTCATTTGCAATAACCAAGAACTTTGACATTTCCAAATAAAATGCCATCTCTTGGTTGTATGTCGCTAAAGTAATAATAAAAAGTTAAACAGAGCCGTTTTTCTTTCAAAAGTAAGAGATTTAAAACTTAAACAATGTGAAAAACGGTCTCATTTTTTCTTGACTCGCAAATAAACCACCTAAATATTTATAGCGAGATTGAACCTGAAAATTTAAAAATTAAGTATTTTTGCACAAAATCACAGAACAGATAATTCAGAAATGAGAATTTTAGTTACCGGTGCCAGCGGTTTTATAGGCAGTTTCATCGTCGAAAAGGGATTGGAGCTTGGACACGAAGTATGGGCAGGAGTACGTGGCACCAGCAGTAGAAAATATTTAACAGACAACCGTATAAATTTCATAGAGCTAAATTTTGGCGACAGAGAGAAATTAGAACAGCAACTATCGGAATTTATCACAACTAACAAAAAGTGGGACTGCGTTATTCACGCCGCAGGGGCGACAAAATGTCTCGATAAAAAAGACTTTATACGCATAAACAGCGACGGCACAAAGAATTTCGTTGAGGCTTTAAGAAAACTCGGCATTGTTCCACAACAGTTCATCTATCTTAGTTCGCTCAGTGTATTTGGGCCTGTACGCGAAGAACAGCCTTATACCCCCATACTCGAGAGTGACACACCCTGCCCCAATACCGCATACGGAAAGAGCAAACTAATTGCCGAGGAGTACCTGCGCAGCATCCCCGATTTTCCTTACGTCATACTGCGCCCCACAGGAGTTTACGGGCCACGCGAAAAGGACTACTATCAGATGGCTGTGAGCATAAAACAGCACATCGATTTTTCGGTAGGATACAAGCCTCAGACAATTACTTTTATATATGTTAAAGACCTTGTCAAGGCTATATATCTTGCTATAGAGAAGGGTATTACAGGACGGAGCTATTTTGTGAGCGAGCCACGCGGATATTGCAGCCGCGCATTCAGTGACTATATACAACACGAGATGGGTATAAAAGGAGTATTGCATATAAAAGCCCCACTATGGGTACTGCGAGCAATTTCGACCTGTGCCGAGTGGTTCTCACACATAACAGGTAAACCCTCGACACTGAACAGCGACAAATACAATATTATGAAGCAGAGAAATTGGCTGTGCGACACCACACCTCTTACCGAGGAGCTTGGGTTCAGCATCGATTACGACTTAGAGCGCGGCACAGCCGAGACAATAAAATGGTACAAAGAAAACAGATGGCTATGAAATTATTTGAACGTGAAGAGGAGAAACGCAGTTTTCTTGCTGTAGAAAAACTTAACCTCCTATATAACCTTGTAACGACAGTTCTTATTATAATATTCTTTGAACGACTGCAAGACCCGCAGAGTATGCTCTTGGGACGCTTCTTGATATTGACCGGCACATTCGCTATAATATATGCCTACACAAAATTCCCTTCTCCTGCTATGCGTTTTGTACGCATCATAGGACAGATGGCACTGCTCTCGTATTGGTATCCCGACACATTCGAGTTTAACCGCATATTCCCCAATCTCGACTATTGGTTTGCATCTAAAGAGTTGTGGTTGTTTGGTTGCCAGCCGTCGCTTCTCTTCGAGCAGGTGTGCAGCGGATATTGGTGGCGCGAGGCTTTCAATCTTGGCTATTGGTCGTACTATCCAATGATAGCAGCCGTTACATTGTGGTACATTTTCAAACAGCCAAAGGAGATTGAGAGATGCACATTCATTATTATAGGTTCGTTCTATATTTATTATCTGATATACATATTCCTACCCGTTGCAGGGCCACAGTTCTATTTCCCCGTTATTGGTGAGGAGATTGCTGCCATTGGCCCCTACCCCGAGATTGACTACTATTTTAATTTGCATCCCGAGATTAGCATCCCACAAGCCGACAAGGATGGACTTTTCACCTCACTCGTGAGTATGGCACAGGCATCGGGTGAGCGTCCTACAGCGGCTTTCCCAAGCTCGCACATAGGAGTATCCACAATACTCATTCTGCTTGCTTTCAGAGCTAAAAAGAGGCTTGCAGCTGTGCTGTTTCCTTTCTACGTTCTTTTATGTTGTGCCACAGTATACATCAAGGCACACTATCTTGTCGATGCCTTTGCCGGACTTGCGTCGGGTCTTATTCTTTACTTTACCACAAGCCGCATATTCGACGCATTGCACAAGGAGGCGAGGAGTTAAAACAGTGCGGAGTTGGAATGATATAACGGTTTTGGCACAAAACAACAGACGCCCCGGCCGGGGCGTCTGTTGTTTATATTACTCTTTATCTCCTTGCAGATAGTAAAGGTCGCCACTAAGAATCTGCTTTACGCGACTCACAGCCTCCTCGCCACGCAGTGTAAATGATATCGCGCGTCCCTCGGGGTCGACAAGGACAATGGTGGGAATCATCTGCACATTCATCATACGTGCGGCAGGCGACTTACCCATCATAAAATCGCACGAATGAATCCAACCCTCGCGAACTATACCCTCATTGGTTATGACCTTAAGCCAATCCTCCTCGCTCTTGTCGAAAGAGTGGCTGATGAGTACAAAATTATCTTTCTTGTCACGTGTCTCGTCATATATCTGCTTAATGAATTTAAGTTCGTTCATACAGGGTTGACACCAGCCGGCCCAAAAGTCGATAAGGACGAATTTTCCTCTGAAATCGGATAGATGGATAACCTTGCCATCCTGCATCTGCAAAGGAATATCAGGCAGTTCGTTACCCTCTCTGAGGTCGCGTGCAAGCGCCTTGCTCCTGAACGAACGATAGTAGGGATGAGAATGTAGTGTGTGATCCACAGCATTCACCATCTGCATTACGTATATATCGCCAATGTGCTTCATCAGCTCGCGCTCCATAAGCAGAGGGGCAATGGGCGAGTTGTTGTTGTCGAGCAGAAACTCGAGACGACGGTTATTGCATTTCATTATCTCGGCAGCATTCATACTGTTGCGATAATCGAGTCCCTCTTTGCTGTTGACCCATTCGTCGCCATACTTTGCTGCAAGAGCCTTAAGCGAATCGATTTGCGCCTGCACACACGCGTCCGCAATTTTTTTATACTCGTTGTACAGGTCATTTGTTGCAGTGCCCGAAACAACGCTATTCAACGGATAGGCGGCACTATCGGTCGTAATATCTATATTTCCGGCCTCGACAAAGAGCGGAATATTACCGTTATCGAATCCTGTTATAAGATAGAGCATCGTGGGCTCATCCTTCTCCATACGATACTTAAAGGAGTACTTTCCTTTTTTAACCTTTGTCGAATCTATCTTAATCAGGCGGTCGTATTCATCCAAACGAGTAAGATAAACCTTCTTTATTTTTGCATCGTCGTAACACAGCTTATCGTTACCGATGCGTCCTTTTATTACGCACACTTCCTGCGCCTGAACCGAGAAGCACACTGCAATGGCAAACATTGCCGATATTATATTCTTTATCATCTGTTTCAATTATTAGAAAGTTGTTATTTTGCAGCACCGTCGATAATGCGCTTTACTCTTTTCACCATTGCCTCGCCACGAAGTTCAAAAGCAATAACCTTTCCATCGGGACCGATGAGTGCTGTATATGGAACTCCCTCGACACCAAACAACTTTGCAGCCTTGCTGTTCCATCCTTTGAGTGTAGATATATGTAACCAGTTCTTGTGTACAAGTTCGTTTTTCTCGATGCAATTTTTCCAATCGGGTTCCTTGCTGTCGAGTGAATAGCTTAGTACCACAAAATTATCGCTCTTCTCGGAGTAGGCAAGAGCCTCTTTTATAAATGGGAACTCGCGACGACAGGGAGCACACCAGCTTGCCCAGAAATCGATAAGCACATATTTTCCTTGCAGGCTCGAAAGGGTGAGTTCTTTTCCATCGAGTGTAAATCCCGAAATATCGGGAGCAAGCCTACCCTCTTTAAGTTCGGCAGCCTTCACCGCATTTGATAGTTCTTTGTACATATGATGAGCACGCAGCGATTGGGGCACTGCCGAGAGGAACTGCTCCTCTATTGCACGTGGAGTGTACATAGGGAACAGAGAGTATTTTATGATATACAGTGCCACAGGCGAGTCTATATTCTTGCTTACAAAATCGACAAGAGCCACCTTTGTATAAAGATTGTTTGAATAGAACACCGAATTACGTATCTTTCCCGAGGCCGCGAAATCATCTCGCACCTCCTTAGGCAGAGCATTCATTGCCTCGTTCATTCTCTCTCTCGACTGCTGTATAGAGATACTATTAGTATCTATATAAGACTGAAAAACATCGTTACAGGGAGTGCCGCCTATACGTGCCGATGCAGGAAAACGCGCATCGAATGGAGCAATGGTAATCTCGCCACTTTCCAAGAAAACCTGAATTGCACCATTATCGAAGCCTGTTACATTATAGACATCCAATAGTGCAGGAACATCGCCCTCGAAAGTAAAGGCACCGTCAACCACATTTGCCGTATCGATAGTAACCTCTACACCATCGACATTACCGACAAGAAACAACTGCGTAACTCTTTTCTTCTCGAAACGCAATGAGTCGCAACTCATTTTTCCCTTAATAACATACTTTCCATTGTCGGCGTGGATGGGTAACATCGCAACCACTGCAAACAAAAACAGCAATAAGTTTTTCATATTATTTCAATTATCAAAAATCTAATCTCTCTTTTATAAACTCTTTAAGTTTCTCGCCACGAAGTCCCGAGGCAATGATACGGTTATTCTCGTCCAGGACAAACAGTGCAGGCACACTCTTCACATTATACAGACGTGCCACCGAGCAATTCCAACCGCCAAGCGTCGAGACATTTACCCAGGAGAGTCCATCCTTCTCTATGGCGGCTTTCCATTTCTCGGCATTGTTATCGAGTGAGACACCAATTATCTCCAATCCCTTTTTATGATACTCCTCATAAAGCGCCTTAAGAGCAGGGTTATTCATTCGACAGGGACCGCACCAGCTTGCCCAGAAATCAAGAATCTTTATTTTTCCGGGCACTGCGCTCATTGTAACCTCGGTACCCTCGGGAGTAGAGGCTGTAAAGTCGGGGGCCGGAGCATTTTCGGCAAGTTTCTCGAGTTTCTTTATGCGCTCTCTTATCAAAGAGGCACAATGAGTAGCCTTTGCACCATCACCCATAGAACTGTACATACGACGCGACTCGGCAGCGCCGAGGTCGCGCATCATAATATTAGAATACACAGTATAGGCCGTTATAAGATTATCGTTCTGTGAAAGAAAATCGTCGGTCAACTGCAGCCAATTTTTTTTACATATACTTAGCGAGTCGTTTACCCTGCTGGCACTGCGGAATTTGCTTGCAGCACGCAGCGAATCGTATCGCTGTTGCAGGACGTTAATCCTTGCCTGTAACGAGTCGGACACTCTGATATGAGCAGTGTAAGCCTCGTTTAAACGTCCACCTTTTATATAAGCATTTTTATCGTTAGTCAGGCGAGCCTCGTAACTCTCGCCAGGCTCAACAAAGAGGGTGAACCCTCCCTGAAAGCCATCGAGCACAATCTGTGCAACAAGAGGCTCAGCTATCTTTGTCGATATTTTAAAGCGCGACTTTTTAAAATCGGTGGAGGCTAAAGTATCCACACGATTATCGCCCTGATTAAGCAGCAGATAAAGACGTCCGCGTTTTACACCGTCGATCTCGCCTTTTATTGTTATATCCTTAGCCTCTTGTGCCATTGCTGCAATAGAGCCGGCCAAAAGTACCAAAAGAGCCATTTTTCTCATAAGATAATGCTTTTAATATGTTGGAACCATATACATATATATCTGAGTAAACTGCAAGTCCTTGATTTTTCCAAAGGAGTTGCCGTCACGGTCCTTGTCGTAGAAGAGTACAGGAGTATCCTTGTCGACATCCGATGCAGTATTAAGCAGAATCTCGGCAACTGCACCACAATCCTCTTTCTCCATTCCTATGCTGAGCCAACGTCCCAGATTATCGGAGAAGTTATTACTATCCTCGACACGGAACTTCAGCAATGTAATCTCGTATCCGGCAGGAGCTGTGTACAGAGGGGTCTTGTCGCCATTTACCACACTGTAACGGTAAACCGTTCCACCCTCGGCATAGAAGATATAATTTGTAGTGAACCAAGAGCTATAAACGATTGTGTTAAGATTACCCGGCGTAAAGTTATTCATACGACTGCCTGTAATTTCGTAGGCAGGAACAACCTCCTCGGCACCTTTAAGCTGTTTTTTGCCATCTTTCTCACCGTCCGTATCGAGCTGCGTGAGTTCGTAGCGCCAATACTCTTCGCGAGCCTCATCGAAAAATATGAAATAAGGCTTTGCCTCGCTGTAATTCTCGCGATACTGTATATAAGCATAAACGGCACGCATCCCGGCTGGCGACCTATCAAGGCCCGAGAAATTGACATTGGCATCGAGTATAGGGTTCTTCAGTGCCGACGGATAGTTACCAAGCATATCCGACTCGCACAAAGGATACTGCTCGTTCTTCGATATATAGAGGAAGCGATTGTGCTTTGCATCCCACATAATATATCGACCATTTGTGATTGTAGCAGCCGTCACCTGATAGTCGGTCTGATGCAGACTGTTACCACCCGACTGCTCTATCGCATATCCCGGCTTATAGAGTACAGGCACATAGTTGCCTATGCACACCTGTCCGTCTTTTGAGTAGACAAGGCGATAGAGTGTATAGTTCGAAGGGTCGCCCGTCTGTACATTGCGTGCAAAGACAAACGAATTGTTTACAGGCTTCATCATCACATTGTTATAGAATTTGGCATTCAATCCAAAAGGATTATATCCTACGACCTCGGCATTGGACGAGAATACCATAAGCGTGTTTGCCTCTTTATTCACCCAAGTGCCTGTGCTGTTGCTAAGGTCTTGATAGGTGGTATAAGAGAGCCCCTCGCCATTGGCAAAAGGATTCACACCCGGGTAGAGGTATCCGTATGCATCGGTGTTAACGTTGATTACGTCACCAATAATCTCTATATTACCCAGTTTACGACTTCCGGCCTCACCGTGCAACACAAAGAGACTGTTCTTGAATATCGGACGTGTCTTAATTCTGAAATTGCTGTAATGAGACAATGTTGTTCCTGTATCGTAGATTTGCAGATACACGTTGTACTCCATCTCTTTTGCAAGCGGAAGAGTAATATCGAGGTAGCCATTGGTCTCTATAGTATCTTTCCTGAACGTACCATCCTCGTCATTATAGCTCACATACCAATAGAAATGCAGATTGCTGTAGTCGCTTGCCAAAGTCTGCTCTACCACAGCCTCTATACGACGTTTGCAGTCATTCTCACTCATTGCCTGCTGAACCTCTATCAGTTTACCGTATGCCGACTCTACAGCCGACGGAGTAAAACTGACCGACTTTATCTCGTTCATCTTATCGAGTGTATAATCGTAGTTGCCCTTATCCTCGTAGCATCCTACAAGCATCACAGAGGCAAACAATAGACCTAATATCTTTTTCATATATGGTTATCTTTAGATAATTATCAAAAAACTAACTCGGGAAAAGTGAATGAGTAGGTGCCTGCAGGCGCAGCGTCGTATGCAGCCTTTATCACCTTATAGCACTCCTTCATTGTCTCCTCGCCACCTGCGGCATCGTCCCACACCGAGTCGAACACACCCCAATCTATCACAAGCGGGAAGAGCTGCCACAGCATAAACTCCTTATCGGTAGCAATGCAATGTTCCAGCCAGGCACTAATCATAAAGCGGTATTTCTCGTCGCTGTACTCGCCATAGTACTTTGTCGGTTTCTGACCGCTACCTATTCCCCAATCGGTCCAACAGTCGGGTTGTACAACCTCGTACTCGATATTCGGGAACATCGGGAACCAACAGTTCTTGCTGAACTGTGAAGTAGAGAGTGTCCAACTGCTGTAATACATATTATAGTTACGCATCATTGTAAGAACTGCAATTCGATTGAGGTCGACAAGGCGCCCCTCGCTACCCAATAGTTCAACCTCATTTGAGGTATTTGCACCTACGGCAGCTGCAAGCAGAGCAAATGTAGATGCCGAATAGTCGCCAAGATATTTCTCGTGCTCCGAAGCCCAATAGTAAGGCTTAGAGTAGTTACAGTCGGTGCTGAAGGGAATATCTATGGTAATCTCGGTATCGGGGTTCTCTTGTTGCATACGACGCAAAGCCTCTACAGCCTGTGTGTTATAGCTGATGAGTTTATTCCAGTCATAAAGCGCACCATTGGCAGCATAATTGTTATCTTGTAGCAGATTCACAAAGAAGATGTGCTTGTCGGGAGTCCAATTACCAAGATAGCTTACTGCCCAATCTTTTTCGTCCCACCCTGTAGGACGAGTATATGTCTCCTGCACAAATATTGTAAACTCGCCACGCCCTGCAATGCCTGCACCAAGAGCGCCCGGCTCGGTAGTATCGAAATAGAGGCATATTGCATACTCGGTCTCACGCTCGGCCGGACGAAGCACCTGTATGCTTACATATTTCTGATACTCACCATCCTTGAACTCAACCTCGGGTAGTATAACCTGCGCCTCGGGATAGCCCTCTACAGGGCGTGTCTTAAGCACTGCCTTGCGCGCATCCTGTGAGATGTGTCCAAGCAGTTTGGTCTTAACCTCAACGGGAAGCGACTCGGGATTACCAAGAATCCTATCGGCAAAGTTAATTTTTGTTGTAAGCTCGGCGGCAGTCTCATAATCGAAATAGATGCCGTTGTTCTTTTCGTTGAAAAAGTCGGGCTCCTGTTTATCGCAGGCCGATAGTCCTACGATAGCCAAAAGGCAGAGCAATATATTTACATTACCTATTTTCATAATCTTATTCTATTCAATATCATTCTGTTACAGTAGCCTCATCATTCTCATTCCCATCTGTCCATCCATACTCTCGCTCGGCATCGGGCAGAGAGAATACAAAATTCTCGGCAGTGAGTGACACCTCGGGCGAGTGTGTCAAAGTTCCTGTTATTCCATGACTCTTAAGGAAGTAGAAGAACTGCCCTTCGGCATAGTACTCCTTGCGGTACTCGCGCAAGAGAGCCTCGATGCGTTGCTCGTGTGTATCGCACACAACATTCTTCGACGAAGAGATACCGCGACGGTTACGTACCATATTTATATAGTAGGCAGCTTCGTCACCCTCGGAATTTTCGCATACAATATAGTACATCTCGGGCAGGCGCAGAAGAGGTATAGCCTCGTCGTCGTTATCCTGATACTTCTTAGTCACAGCCATCTGATAGTCGCTGTTACGGGCAAAAGCCGCCGAACGTGCGCGCATATCCTCGCTCTCGCTGCCGCTAATCTCGAAGATTGCATTAAGAGTAGAGAATGTAATGTGATACTTTATCTGAATCTTATCGCCTGCATCGAAATAGCTCGACAGATTGTCTTTCATCTGATAGAGATTCACAGCGCACAGGGTCTCGCCAAAGAGTACGGGATCGTCGTCGTTGCCGCTCTTAAGGTCGAGCCCACAATTGTCTATAACCTCTAATGCAGCTGCTTTTGCCAGCTCGCGATTACCTACATAGTTGTGTACACGTGCCAAAAGAGCATTCACCGCGTGGTAGTTGAAACGGAAACGACGGTCGGCAGTGGTGTAGTTGCTGAGGTCGAGATTACTCTCGTAAGATAGCAACAGTTTTGCCGAGTCGAGATCGGCAATGATATTCGCCACAATCTGCTGCGCTTCAAGAAGCGGTTGTTTCTCTTTATCGGCAACAGTGCGGTAGGGAATACATTTCATTTTGCGAGCCTCTTCATTTGCAGCATAGTCGGCAGGGCCCCACAGGCGCAACAAATCGAAGTGAACAGCAGCACGTATTGCAAGCGCCTCGCCACGTATCATATCGCGCGTCTCGTCCTGATAAATAACCTCTTCGCCCTTCTTATCGAGCCATTTTAACAGATTGTTGGCATTGGCTATAATATTATAGGCAGTGAGCCAGGTGCGCTCGAAACGACCTTTTGTATTATATCCTCCGCTTGTTATCTGGTTATAGTTATAAATATCGGCTCTACTGTTTGCCCCTTCCGGGATTACATCGTACATCTGTGCCAACTGCTCGACAAGGCCGAAACTGAGGTCGCGACCATAGACAGCCTCATCGGTCATAAGCACATAGATTCCCGCAAGAGAACTAAGGAAACCATTCTCGGTCTCGAACAAGTCCTCGGCCTTGACATCGGTTTTTGGACTTATATCGAACCAATCGGCACAGGAGCCAAGAGAAAACATCGCTGTAAGCGATAATATTATTGTATATAGACCTTTTTTCATATTCGTCCTATTATAATTTATTTAAATATTATAGACATTGAAAGTGTGTATGAACGAGCAAAGGGATAGTCGAGTCCACGTTCCATACGTATGGGTGAGAGTCGACAAATATCGTTGGTTGTAAAGTTAAGCGCAAGGGCGTCTACATTCATACGCTCGAGGAATGTATATTTGTCGCTTCGCATACGGTAACCAAGATTTATTGTTGCAAATTTCAGTTCGTTGTCGTCCATAATGAAACGTGTGCTTGCAGGGGTGTTTGCACCATACTGACTAAACCTCACATAACGTACAACGTCACCCGGTTTCTCCCAACGTCCGAGTCCTGCACGACGGTCGAGGTTATTGGCTATATTGCTATTCTCTATTTTATCGACCAAGGTACTGTTGTAGACGATTCCTCCCCACTTATAAGTAAATCCGAGTGTACAAGAGAGGTCTTTCCAGTTAACCGAGGTAGAAATTGTACCGCTTACATCGGGAGTGGTATTACCAACGGGAACCTTGTCGGCAGCATCCCATACAAAGGTCTTTTCGCCATTACGTTTGAGGAACACCTCCTGTCCCGTTACCGGGTCGATGCCCAGAGAACGTACCGCATAGAGCGTGGTAGTCGATTGCCCCTCCTGATAGATTGGGAGCGGTGCCGACGCCGACTTAAGCTGCTCCTCATTAATCTTGCGCAGATAGTCCGATACTTTGCGAATTTTGTTTCTATTGTGGTTGGCATTTATATTCCACGTCCAATAGAACTGATTGCGAATATCCTGCACCGCAATTACATTGAGCGTTGCATCGAATCCCTGATTCTGTAGTTCACCGGCATTCATTGTCATTGAGCCGAATCCTGTAGAGGGCGCAAGGTCGTAGTTTGTAAGCAACTCCTTTGTTATATTATTATAGTAGTTGAAACTTACGTTGATACGGTTTTTCCAAAATCCGAGGTCGATGGCAAAGCTGGTGTTATGCGTCTGTGCCCATCCGAGGTCGGGATTATTCAATCCCGCAAGTACGGCACCAAGCACCGGGAACGACTGGTAAGGCTTCATTGTGCCCGAGTAGGTATAGAACTCAATCGCCTCGTATGGACTGAAATTCTGTTCACCCGTAACACCGTAGCTTGCACGAAGCACAAGGTTCGAAATATAACCCTGCAACCACTTCTCGTTGTGAGCGTTCCAACGTCCGCCCACCGACCAGAAAGGCACAAGCGAGTGGTCGGAGTAGCGCGACGAAGCCTCGCCACTGATATTAAAGTCGACCGAGTAGCGGTCGTCGTAGCTGTATGATAGCTGACCGATAAGTCCCATAGAGCGCGACTTTGCCTCGGTACCGCTGGGCGATGTATCCATCTTATTACCGAAGATAAAATCGTTCATATGCGGGTCGGGGTATCCCGTTGCCGATAGGTTCACATAATCATTGGCATCCTCGTTGACCGTCCAGTTACCAAAGACACTCAGCAGGTGCTTGTCGAGCACGAGGTTATAGTTCACTCCGATGTTCGACGACCAAGAGGTCATATCTCCCGTACTTTTATGGTAACTACCTTTTCGTGTGAGGTCGGTCTCGGTTGCAAAACTTGTGTGGTCGGCAGGAAGGAATTTATCGGTATTTGCCTTACCCTTTGTATAAGAGAACTGTCCTGTCAGGCGCAGATTCTTAAGCAGCATATATTCAAGGTTGACACTCGATGTTATAGACAGGCTGCTTGTTTCATCCTTTATCCCCACGTGAGCATCGTACAAGGGGTTGGTAATTATGTAACCTTTGTAGCTGTCTATTATCTGAGCATACTTCCCATCCTCGTCTACAGGCTTGTAGTAAGGATTAAGTCTTGTGTAACTGCTGAACGAGCCGTAAGGAGAGTTCTTTCCTGTAGCCTCGGTCAGGTTAATATTGGCACGCATTGTAAACCTCTTTTTAAGGTATGTCATACCAAAGTTCACTCCTTTGGTAGAGTTCTCGGAGCCCTCCATCACACCCGGCTGGAATGCCGCGTTCACATCGAGGCTGTAACGGAAGACATCGGTACCTCCTGCCACACTCAACGAGTGACGGTTCTGTATTGCTGTACGCAGAGGCTGAGAGAGCCAATAAGTATTTACACCGCCCAGAATATTACGCATATAGCGGTTATACTCGTTCATATCAATGGCATTTTGCGGATTATACATACCCGCTCTCCACTCGGTATCGAGTTTCTCACGTGCATTCATCATATTATAATCGGTGAGGTCGGGAGCCTGCACGGTCATTGTACCGTTATACGACACCGATAGCGCACCGTCGGGAGCCACCTTAGTCTCAACGACAACCACTCCGTTAGAGGCTCTTGAACCGTAAACGGCAGTTGCTGCAGCATCCTTAAGAATAGTGATATTATCGACACGCTCGGGGTCGAGGTCGAGGATGCGGCTCATTGGTACAATAAAGCCATCGAGCACAAAGAGCGGAGTATTGGGACGGCTCGACACATTATCGAGCATAAGATCCATACTGTTCATTGATGCCGATGTTCCCAGCGACTGGTCGCCACGAATCTGAAACTCGGGCTCGGCATTGGGGTCGGAACCGCGAGAATTATTCTCCAGAATCTTGAAACTGGGATCGTAGAATTGCAGACCTTTGAGAATGTTGGTAGGGTTCATTTTCAACAGTTCGGAACCCTTTACGGTTACATAGTTTCCGGTGTAACTGCTCTCCTTACGTTTGCTGAGACCTGTAATCACCACCTCACCAAGATTGTCGTAGCTTGGCTTTAGTGATATGGTCAAACCACTCTCGGGCTTTGTAATCTGCTTCGAGAGAGTCTCATAACCCATATAAGAGATGCGCAAGGAGCCTTTGCTGCGTATACGCAGGCTGAATTTTCCGTCTACATCGGTAATTGTACCACCCTCACCTGTTGTGCCACCATCGGTTATAAGAATCTGCGCGGCGATGAGCGGTTCACCGGTCTCGGCATCAACAACCCGTCCCTCAATAGAAAGAAGTTTATCCTCGGTTGCCGGCAGTACCACGTATGGTTCAAGGATTATGGTACGTGAATCCTCGTAACGTATCTTCACATTCTGGTTACCTACCAATTCTCCAATAACCTTGTCGAGCGGTTTATCCTTTACGTTAAGCGAGATTGGTTTATCGATATTTACAAGTGTTATACCCTGAAGTTGCAATTTTGCATCGGCAGCCTCGGCAACTTTTTCGAGAACTTTAGAGAGAGACTGATTGCTTATTCGCAGGGTTATAGGAGTCTCTTTCCACTCTTTTACATTCTGTGCCTGCAATGTCGTTGCTCCAATAAAAAGCATAAGCAATAACAGCGGCCTGCACAGTTTGACAAATGACGTGTATCTTCTCATACTATCTTTTTTAGCGTTGTTATAGAATATTGAATAATGGCTGTTTACTCCAAAATTGTATCAAGTATCTCGATATAGCCATTATTTTTATTATATTTCTCTTTATAGTCGTTGTAAAGAGCATCGGCACGCTCTATCTCCTTGCCGGTTCTTATAAAATTGCACAAGAGAGTATAGAGCACAAAGTCGCGCTGCTCGGCTTCGTAAAATGCGGCAAGCTCGGCATACATTGTCTCGAACGTCGTTGGCATATTATACTCGGCGCCGCTCTGTTTGGCCTTTTTCTCGTTCATATAGAAGCAGTAACGCATCAGCAGACCGGCATATTCGGGATTACTCAATGAAACTGCATCGCTGCGCAGAGTGTAACCATCGGTAATACTCCAATAGTCGCCTATTCCCTGCTCCTCGATGGCTGTACCGCGTACACTCGCGTACATAACAGGGTACTCCATAAACGACACATACACCTCGGACTCGATTCCCGCAAGGATATAATTGGCCGCAGCCTCATTTATCTGCGCCTCGCTTATCATAGCCTTTACCTTGTCGAGAAGCACTCGCGAGTCGTTTATTCTAGTCTGTGGCTTAATGTCGAGCGCCACACAGCCCAACAACTGTTCGCGGTAACGCATAGAGCGCTTAGTCTCGTTTATTCTGTTTATGAGATTATTAACTTTTACAGCCTCATCGGTACCGCTGAAGGTTGTACTTACCGCACGTCCCTCATATTTCACATCGACGTGCAGACTGTCTCCTTTTTGCAGAAGAACCTTTGTCTTTCCGTTTATGAGCATACAAACAAGATTCTCGGCAGGGAAAGTGTATAGATGTTCCTCGCCGGGATTAGTGTGAAACTCCTGACGGATGAGTGGTGTCTGAGCACAGTCGAAATAGACCATCTCACCCTTATAGCCATAGACACAAGCGCTAAGCGTTGCTGTCTCTTGCGCCTCGACCACACCTGTAAAGAACATAAAGAGTGTGGCTGCAACTGTAAATAGTTTTTTCATAATCATCAATTATCCAAATTTTAACAATTTATTCGACATACAATGTCACAAAAGTATAATCATTATTTCAATATGCAAAAGATTAAAAAAGATGAAATCGGCAAAGAGGGAATTTATAACTTATTTAAACATTTTGAGGTCGTTTAATAGCAAAAATCCATCGTCAACTGTTATTTTGCCAATGGATTTTCGTTATCCTTTTAAAAAGCTCTGTTACTGAAGCATTGCAAGAGCCGTATTCTCTTCGCGCTCCATAATCTCGCGCTCGCCCTCGCCTTTATCATTAATTCCGCACAAATGCAGAATGCCGTGTATAATCACTCGGTACAGTTCCTGCTCATACTGTACCCCTAATTGCTCGCTGTTGCTGAGCACTGTGTCGAGGCTTATGAAGAGGTCGCCCGAAATAACATCTTCTTCGGTGTAATCGAATGTTATAATATCGGTATAATAGTCGTGCTGAAGATACTCGCGGTTAACCTCAAGAATCCTCTCGTCGTTACAGAAGATATATGCGATATCCCCTACTTTTTTACCGTGACTTGCAGCCACTTTCTTTATCCACGCCGAAACATCGCGGCGCTTTATAGCGGGCATCTTAACCCCATCGGTCTGATAGCTTATCATATCTTATAATATAATATCGTTGGTTAATCCATTTTCATTGGTTATTTTCACTCTGATACCATCTTTTCCCGACTTTAAATCGACTACACTTTTATTATCATTTATGACAATATCGAAAATGTTGCCACTTAACTTTGACAGGAGCACATACTGTCGGTGAGTGTGCCCCGATAGCACGAGGTCTATTTTCGCCTTATTAAATATAGGGATAAACAGTTTCGAGAGCTCTTTTACGGCGTGTCCCTCGGGCGAGTTATCCTCGCCGGGGATAATGGGCGGAATGTGCATAAGCACAATTCTGTTGCGTGTTTTGCGGAAACGCTTGCTTTTTACCTCTTCCTCGAGCCAACGGGCCTGCTCCCGTCGATACTCGTCGAAACGGTTTATTCCTCCATAAACGGGGTGAGTATCGGGCTTATCCTCACCTGTATCGAGCACAATAAGTGCCGTCTCACCATAGTAGTAGATATTATAGAATCGTCCGCCGGGACGTGCAACATAGTTACCATAGTCGCGACCCATATTTCCGCGTGTCTCGTGGTTGCCACGCACTGCTATGAAAGGCTTGTTGCGAGCAAACATATCGACCGATACATCGATGAATCCTTTATATGGAACATCTGCATTATCGATATAACTTGTCATATCGCCAAGATAGATAACCGCATCGGCTTTTTTGAGCTGCGAGCGACCCAACAACCGAGCAACCTTCTGCGCGTCGTCGTGTCCGTCGTTTATTATCACAAACGAGCTACTGTCCATCTTCTCGGGAACAGTGGTAAAACTCTCCCACCGTGACGCAATGCTATCGCCATAGACTATTTTATAGGGATGAAACTGTTTCATCTCCTTAGCAACAAGGCGGTAGCTATACTCGCATCCCGGCTCAAGCCCTGTGACTCTTATCGCATTCTGTGTATTATATGCTTGCACAAGGCCGTCATTCACGGTGTAGAAACATTTTGGTTTTTCCCAACCATCGCCCTTTACCTCGACCCACGAAAAAGCTCGCGCCGAGGTAGTGAAAAACAGCGTTACCTCGTTGCTGCCCAAATTCTGAAGATAAGGGCCGTGATTGAACCTGAAATCATCGGCAACCGACAAAAGGATGTTGCTAACAAAAAACATCGATAAAATGACTCTTTTTATCATAGCCGTAACATAAATAATATTAACCAAAGAAGAGATAACCTATAACGATTGCAGCAAGTATACCTGCAGCATCGGCAATTAGTCCGCAGGTGACTGCGTGTCTTGTCTTACGTATTCCCACACTGCCAAAATAGACAGCAATGATGTAGAAAGTAGTATCTGTTGCTCCCTGGAACAGGCAGGCCAGTCGGCCGGCAAAAGAGTCGGCACCGTATGTTGTCATTGCATCAATCATCATTCCTCGGGCACCGCTGCCACTAAGAGGTTTCATAAGCGCAGTGGGAAGCGCACCCACAAAATCGGAGTTACCACCGCAAGCCTCGACACACCAGGCAACAGCGCCAATGAGCACATCCATTCCACCCGAAGCGCGAAACACACCTACCGCCACAAGTATAGCAACAAGATAGGGGATTATCCTCACTGCTGTTGTAAAACCCTCTTTTGCGCCCTCGATAAAAGCCTCATATACATTTACTTTGCGCAGCATTCCCGAGACAATGAAAAGCACTATTATGGTAAACAGCAATACATTAGCCAATGTAGTGGAAAAAAGTTCCACCTGCACACGCGAGAGCGATGCCACGCCCCACGTTCCTGCTGCCAGAAACAGTGCAACACCAAAAAGAAAGAGCAGCATAGTGCGATTAAATAGGTTTATGCGCTGGTAGATGCTTGTTACCAAAAGTCCTACTATCGTCGACACCGTTGTTGCCAACAGAATAGGAATAAAGACATCGGTAGGTTGCGCGGCACCTAATTGAGTGCGATAGAGAAGCACACTCATTGGAATGAGTGTAAGTCCCGAGGTATTCAGCACAAGAAACATTATCATCGGGTTGGTAGCCGTATCTTTCTTTGTATTCAGCTGCTGAAGTTCCTGCATCGCTTTAAGCCCCATAGGAGTAGCCGCATTGTCGAGACCAAGCATATTTGCCGAGATATTCATAAACATTGTTCCCGTAACAGGATGACCTTTGGGAATATCGGGGAAGAGGCGATTGAAAATAGGAGAAAGCACTCTTGCCAGAGCATTGACAAGGCCACCCTGTTCGCCAATCTTCATCAGGCCCATCCACAGCGACAACACACCTGTAAGCCCTAAAGAGATTTCAAATGCAGTCTTTGAGGTCTCAAAAGTAGAGTTTATTATCGCAGGGAATACCTCGACGTCGCCCATAAACAAGAGGCGGCATAGTGCAATAGCAAATGCCGCAATGAAAAAGGCTATCCAGATATAGTTTAGCACCATAGCTGTATTATTTCATAAGCTCTTCGAGCTGTTGTGCAACGCGATAGGCCGGCTCGCCACGCATAACAATCTTGCCCTCGGCATCTATCAGTATCAGCATCGGGATTGACGATACGCCATAAGCTGCGGCAGCCTCGGCGCTACCACCTGTGGGACCACACAGTTGTGTCCATCCGAGACCTAAAGAGGAAATACCCTCTTTCCACTCCTCGAGTGAGGAGTCGAGCGAGACGCTTACAACTGCCACTCCTCGCTTGCCATAGTCGGCAACTATTTTCTTTAACACAGGCGCCTCTTGTCGACAGGGGATGCACCAGCTGGCCCAAAAATCGAGCAAGGTGTATTTATTTGCGTTTACTATATTAGAGAGAAGTACCTTCTTGCCATTTACATCGGGAAGTTCAAAATTTATATAGGGGCAACCCACCGCTGTAGCAAAAGCACGCATACTATTCTCGGCCTCAATTTTAACTCGTGCATACATTACATTAAAGCGCTCGTCGCGCAGGTTCTCGGGTACCATAGACATTATGGAGTGTAGCTCCTGAGGAGTAAAATACTCCTCGGACTGTGTGAGCAGAAAGGCGCCGAGGGCGTTCTTCACATTATCACCTATACTCTTTTGAAGCATCGCCACAAAAGATGTCCTAGCCTCGGCAACAACACCCTGTAAGCTGTCGCGCTGTGCATCGGTGAGAGCACTGTTTGCAACCAGATAGTTTCCTACAAGCTCAATACCTCGTGCCATCTTTGCACGTTCCGAGAAGAAACGCTGCATATCATTGTTGAGCGGGGTTCCCTTTCGGCGGAATCCGTTCTTTATCTGAACATCGATATTACCATTTTCCACTACTACAGGACCACCGTCCAGTGCCATTGAGGAGAGAATCATACGCACCACAGGAGTATCCTGCCTGCCTGTAAACGTGAAGCGCCCACCCTTTACAACAGCCGAGTCGGTTTTTGTAAAGTCGGCATCAAGATTGGCAAGATACACCACTGTGCCATCGGCAGCCGAGGGATACTCGCCACTAATCTCATAACCTCCGTTTCCACAAGCGGCAAAAGCTGCAAGCGCACCACATATAAAAATATTTTTTAATTCTTTTATCATAATGTTTCGTTTATACTGTTGATATATTGCAGCACCTCGTCGCGTCCTTGCGCAGTCTCGGACGAGGTTATAAAAATAGGGGGGAGCTCCTCCCACTGTTCGAGCAGACGCTCTTTATAGGCCTTGATATTCAATCCCAACGGAGTCTTTTTCAGTTTATCGGCCTTGGTGAATATGATAGCAAAGGGGACACCATTCTCGCCCAACCACTCGAAGAACTCAAGGTCTATTTTCTGTGGTTCGTGGCGCGAGTCGATGAGCACAAAGAGCAACGTCATCTGTTCGCGGTCTAGTACATACGACGAAATAATATGCTCCAACGCCTCGGTCTGCGACTTACTGCGCTTGGCATATCCATAACCCGGAAGGTCGACAAGATACCACTCATCGTTTACGATAAAGTGGTTTATGAGCAGTGTCTTTCCCGGCATAGAGGATGTCATAGCCAATTTGTTGCGTTTTGTGAGCATATTTATGAGGCTCGATTTTCCAACATTCGAACGACCTATAAAGGCATATTCGGGCTTGCCATCCTGCGGACACTTTGCAATATCGCTGTTGCTTATCACAAATTTGGCCGATTTTATCTCAATCTTTTTCATTCGGTCTTTTTATTTGATTGCGAAGATACATTTTCTTTCGTTAACCAAGAAAAAATAGAGAAAAAAGCTACTGCGACACCAAATAAAAAAGGCAAAAAACCTTTTTATGCTCATTTTTAGTTATCTTCGCAAACTTATAAATGACAATTGATGACACAGGAATATCCATCTACACTACTCGAAAGAGCCGTAAACGAATTCAGCAAACTTCCGGGAATAGGACGAAAAACAGCAACACGCCTTGTGCTGCATCTTCTGCGTAAGCCCGAGGAGGAGGTCGCTGCATTCTCCGATGCCATCATACGCCTTAAACGCGAAGCAGTATATTGCCGCGAGTGTCACAGCATCTCGGACAGCGAAATTTGCCCCATCTGTGCCAACCCCTCTCGCGACCACTCCATCATCTGCGTAGTCGAGAATATACAGGATGTTATGGCTGTAGAGAACACAATGCAGTTTCGCGGTGTCTATCACGTACTGGGTGGCGTAATATCTCCTATGGACGGAGTATCGCCAAGCGACCTACAGATAGAAAGCCTCATCGCTCGCGTGGCCTCGGGCGAGGTAAAGGAGATAATCCTTGCACTAAGTTCCACGATGGAGGGAGACACCACAAATTTTTACATCTACCGCAAACTAATGCAATACGACGTTAAGCTATCGGTAATTGCACGCGGAATATCGGTGGGCGACGAGCTCGAGTATGCCGACGAAATTACCCTCGGACGCTCCATTGTGAACCGCACCCCATTCACAGGAAAAACATTCTAAACACTTATACTATGGAAGAGAAACTTAAAATAGCCGAACAAAAAAGAAAAACTACACTCTTGATTTATTTTATGCTGCTCGCTATGTCACTATCTTTCTTTATTATGATGTTTACAGGGATATTACCACCAAGAGCCGCTGATGACACCGAGATATTGTATGAAGCCGAATTGGTTGCAGTAGCCTCATTGGCACTTATTCCTTTTGGAATAGTATTGTTCAACAAAATGATAAAGAAAGCCAACAGAGAGAACATTGCAGAATGGTGTAACAGCTATTACTCATATATTTTAATACGTACCGGTTGCTGTGTGATGCCTATTTTTACAGGCAGTGCATTGTACTTCATTTCGGAAAAAGAGACATATCTTTACTACACAGTATTTGGTCTTATAGCCACCATTTACGTCTATCCGAGCAAGCGCGAACTTATAAAACTTCTTAACGGCGAAACAGAGAAATAACTCCCACCAATACACAGATGAAGCTATCGATAGTCATAGTCAGCTACAATGTAAAATATTTCATCGAGCAATGTCTGCGCTCGGTGCAGAGTGCTATCAATGGCATCGACGCCGAAGTTATTGTGGTAGATAATGCCTCGTCGGATGGCTCAAACGAGTATATCCCCCCACGCTTTCCCAATGTAAAATGGATAGCCTGCAAGGATAATGGCGGATTCTCGCACGGCAACAATGTAGGATTCTCGCACGCCTCGGGTGAATATCTGCTGATGCTGAACCCCGATACAATAGTCACACGCGAAGCGATACATCGCAGCATAGAGTTTATGGATGCACACCCCGACTCGGGAGCCGTTGGTGTAAAAATGATAAATAAAGACGGCACCTTTGCAATGGAGTCGCGCCGAGGCATAGTAACCCCCTGGGTGAGTCTGTGCAAGGCAACAGGACTCTGTCGTCGCTACCCCGAGAGCCGCCTCTTCGGGCACTACTATATGAGCTACCTCGACAAGGAGCAGGTAAACGAAATTGAGATGGTCTCGGGCGCCTGTATGTTCATTCGTAAAAGCATATTAGACAAGATCGGCTTTCTTGACGAAGATTTCTTTATGTATTGGGAGGATAGCGACCTCTCGTACCGCATACTGCGTAGCGGACACAAAAACTACTATTTGCCATACTCCATATTTCACTACAAAGGCGAAAGCTCGATAAAAAGTAAATTGCGCTACCGCTATTGGCTCTACTCATCGTTGCAGATATTTTTCAGGAAACATTTCCCTGTATATCATATACTCTCGTACCTACCGTTGAAATTCGTTGTAGCATTCCTGAAAATGCGCATACACTATGCCAACCCACTCTTTCACGGAAAAGATTGGGAAAATTGGGTAGAACCACCCAAGCGATTCATTGTAATAGGAAGCGAAAAGGCACTAGGGGAGATAAAAGAGATCCTAAAGGCAAACAATCAGACCGAACAGCACCTTTATATAACAGCCAACGAAGAGAGCCTTCCACAAGGACATCTTACCGTAGACAACAGCAAAGAAACATACAATTACATACTCTACGACAGCGAGAGCTACTCCTACGATAGTATGATAGCCCTACTGCAACAGACACCCGGCAATACCCTGCGTCTGGCTACATACTCGACCGAGACAAAGGTACTCATAACCGACGACGGCACTGTGTATATCGCTAAATAGAAAGAGCAATGAACAACCAATGGCTTAGAAACGAGAGAATAGAGCTACGCTCTCCCGAGCCCGAAGACCTTGAACTACTCTACAAGATGGAGAACGACACAAGGCTATGGAGCATCGGGTGTAGCACTCTGCCCTACTCGCGTCACACCCTTAGAGCCTACTTAGAGCAGTCAACGCAAAACCTTTATGCAGAAGGGCAGGCACGATTCATCATCACACTGCACAGCGGCGAGAGCGTAGGAATGATTGACCTTGCCAATTTCGACCCGCACAACTCCCGCGCCGAAGTGTGCATAGGCATTTTGGATAACTACCGACAGCAAGGAATAGCAAGCGAAGCCCTCTCACTGCTAACAACATACTCCCTCGATTTTTTACACCTGCACCAGCTCTATGCATACGTACCAAGCGACAACGAAGCAAGCCTGCAACTATTCCGGAAAGCGGGATTCGAGGTAACAGCAGAGCTAAAAGATTGGATAAGTAACGATGCACTATACAAGAATGTTTTTCTTGTACAAATGATAAGAAAATAGAACCTTAGGCGCTGTTAAAAGGCAAAAAAGCACAAAAAAGAGGGAGTCAAGAAAAAAAACAGACAAAAATTATCCGATATTCAAAATATTGTTCTATCTTTGCACTCGCTTTCAGATGAGAAAAGCAGACATATTGGTGCGTTAGTTCAGTTGGTTAGAATACATGCCTGTCACGCATGGGGTCACGGGTTCGAGTCCCGTACGCACCGCTGGAAGAAGCCTTACGGCTTCTTCTTTGTTTATATATTATTCCCGTGACCTGGGGCTTTTTATTGCGTGTAGGAGGGTGACCCAAAAGTAAGATAGGGTTGCCCTCTTTGATTTTATTAGTTCAGTTTCTATACTTCTGTAGATGACAAAAAAATATAGCTATTCCTTTGAAAAACATAGGAATAGCTATTGTTTGTTT
>JAGBBX010000031.1 GCA_017938245.1 Bacteroidaceae bacterium | reverse complement strand
ATTATCGGCGCTTTTGGTACGTATATGGAGTGCAATATGGCTGCATAAGAGCTCATTTAAGCCGAAATACGATTTTTTGACTAAAATCTGACCGATGAAGCAAAAATAGAGAGGCCGGAGCAAAAATACTTTTGACCCGGCCTCCTACTGTTCGCGAAATAAACGCTTAATATTCATCGATAAAACTCATTGCGTGTAGGGGCGATTTTCAATCGCCCGAATCATAGCTTCGTTAATAGCACTTTTTGGGATTATTCTATTTTTATCGGACATTAATAATTTTATTTACTAAAAATTCTAAGGTTCTGAATAGTTTTAGGGTGGCTCTCTAAACATTTTTTATTATTTGGAGGCTAAGTTCCTAAAAAATATTATAAGATTGTTAACGAGTTTGCATTTTAAGATAAATTATTTAATTTTGTACCATCGCACAATAGGTGTCTAATAGTTTTAACTAACCTAAATATTAATTTTTTATGAGAAAAAACTACAAGTTATTTACCTCGGCTCTGTTGGCTGCATTTATGTTCCCAACGGTAGCTTCGGCACAGCTTGAGGTAAAGTCGGAGGTTCTGTCGAATCCCGATAATGAACCCATTGAGGTTCATCCTGTTCCTCATCCTCGTCAGTTGAAATGGCAAGAGACCGAGTTCTATGCTTTCTTCCACTATGGAATGAATACATATACCGGACTCGAGTGGGGTAATGGAGACGAAAATCGTGCTCGCTTTGCTCCTACAGCAGCTCCTAACCCACGTCAGTGGCTCGAAGTTGCAAAACAAGCAGGTATGCGTGGTGGTATTGCCGTTGTAAAGCATCACGATGGCTTCTGTCTGTGGCCTACCGAGACTACCGACCATAATGTAACGAACTCGGGTAACGATTTTGGTAAGAATACAAATATTCCAAAGGATTTTGCCGAGGCTGCTCGCGACCTTGATATGAAATATGGTTTCTACGTGTCGCCGTGGGACCGTAACAGTGTGCACTATGGTACCGATAAATATGTAAAGGATGTGTTCCTTCGTCAGTGTGCCGAGCTTGCTCAGTATGGTACCGACCAGTTCGAGATGTGGTTCGACGGTGCTAATGGTGGTAGCGGTTACTATGGCGGACGCAATACAACCGTAAACGTAGACCGTGCTACATATTATGATGTTCCTAACCTTCGCGACAGTATTCATAAGGTGTGCCCCGACTGTGTAATGTGGGGTGTCGGCGGTGAGGCTCGTTGGATTGGTAACGAGGCGGGATGGGCCGGACAGACAAACTGGTCGCCCGAGAACCGCGATTATGCTCCCGAGGGTAACGGTATGTATGGTAGCGAGAATGGTTGGTTCTGGCTTCCCGGCGAGAGCGATGCAAAGGCTACAAACAAAGGATGGTTCTACCACGATGGCGAGTCGCCCCTCTCTTCGGAGCGTCTCTTCCAGATGTATTTGGAGACTGTTGGCCGTAATGCAACTCTTATTCTTAACATTCCTCCCAATAAGGCGGGTATTCTTCCACAGGCTTCGGTTAACTCGTTGGTTGGTATGGGCGACCTAATCAAGGCACGTCTCAGCAACGACTTTGCTCAGAGTGCAAAGGTCGAGGTTACCGAGACACGTAACGCAGGCGCTGCACGCAACTACGAGGCAAAGAATATGACCGATGGTAACAAAGAGACATATTGGGCTACTAACGATGGTACTGTTGAGGCCACAATTACTCTTACCTGGGACGAGCAGAAGACTGTACGTTACGTCGAGCTTATGGAGTATATTGCCAAGGGACAGCGTGTGAAGAAATTCCACATCGAGGTGAGCGAGGATGGTACAACCTGGACTCGTCGTGCCTCTAATGTAGAGACTACTACAGTGGGTTACAAGCGTATTATCCCCTTGAATGGCAGCACATCGAACAGCTTCGGCACAGGATTCGCTGCTAAGGGAGTGCGTATTGTAATTGAGGACAGCAAGGCTTGTCCTCTTATCAGCAAGCTTGCAGTTTATTGATTCACCAAGTGTTAACAGCTAACAGAAACTAATTATGAAAATCAGAAATATATTCTCATTGGCGACTATGCTTCTGCCTATTGCGATGACGGCTCAGACCAACATCACTTTCGAGGAGCAGGACTATAAGGCGTTGGGTGTGTATGATACTTGGGAAGAATCGCCCTTCCGCACAGGTAAACTCAACGGTAACTACGCGGTTATTGATAATCATCTTACATACGTTGACGAGCAGTTAGAGGCGGCTCCCAACGATTCTAAGAAGATTCTTGCGATACAGCGTTCACGCTATGGTAGTAACACTTTTGGTGTGCGTATCGACCTTAACGAGACTTTTGAACTTACCCCAACAACAAAGTATATCCACGTAATGGTGCATCGTCCCTACGGTGGTCGTGTTATGGTGGTTGGTCTTGGTAAACGTACCGAGCGTCAAGGTCAGTCGCCCGAGACAGAGCAGTTCTGGGCAATGTCTACAACAAATGTAGGTGCCGACAAATGGCAGGATGTAGTACTTCCTATCAAGGGTAACGGTGGAATAGATATTTATAGTCTTGTGGTTGTTCCCGACTGCGAGTCGCCTCACAACTATAGCGAGGATGCTATATGTTATATCGATAATATCGAGGTTAATGATAATCCTCAGTCTAAATTTGTATATGGATACTATCCTGTATCTTTCGACAAGGGACAGCTTTATACCCGTAGCGACCGCCACGTGAATGGTGTCGGTATTGTTTCGGGCGATGGCACACAGAATTTTACCGCTCCCTCGAAGCCTAACACCGTTTATGTCGATATGACAGCAAACGAACTTAGAGCGCGTGCAGGCGAGAAGGTTACTCCCAAGATTAATTATTCGGGTTCCTGGATGCACGGATATGTTTATCTCGATACAAATAACGACGGTAAGTTCCAGTATGATATGAACGACGATAATACCGTCCCCGAGGGTAGCGAGATTATGGCTTATTCGTACTACGAAGGAAAGAACAGCACAGGTGCCTCGGTAAGCAATAGCAACGTGCTTCCTCCTCCTGCATTTACTATTCCCGCAGGACTCGAGAATGGCTACTATCGTATGCGCTTCAAGGTTGACTGGGATTGCATCGACCCTGCAGGAAATATGGACCAGAGTAACTCAATCATCAGCAATGGTGGTGGTATCATCGATATTCGCCTGAATGTTCACGGTGACTACTGTAATGTGAACGATGCCAACCGTAACGGTGAGGTGCTTGCTGCCGATGGTACAAAGCTTGTAAAGTATCAGGCCGAGTTTGGCAAGCCGTTTACTATAAAGATGAACCCCGAGCAGGGCTTTGAGTATGCAGGTATTGTTGTGAAGTATGGTTACAATCTTGGTGGCGACAGCATCGTACACGATAATCTACAGTGGCAGAAGGTACGCATCTCTCGCGAGCTTTTTGTAAACGATGAGTATACAATTCCTTCCGAGTATATGATTGGCGATGTAGAGATAGAGGGACTATTTATCGAGGAGGGTACATACGTTCCCGAGGTTCCCGAGACTCGCTATGAGACAACCGTTGTAAATAATGGAAATTTCGCTGATGGAACCACTTGGTACACAATCCAGATAGGCCAACAGGGATATGTGCTTTCAGATAATGGAGATGCAAATTATATAGCACTGAATAACACCAATTTGGATATTGAGAATCCTGCACAGTTGTGGTGCTTCACAGGTAATGAGGAGGAAGGCTACCGTATCTATAATATGCAGGCCGGTGGCTCAAAGGTGCTTGCTGCTCCCACTACAATGTTGGGAAGCACGGGTGCCGGTTCATATCCCACAATGCAGCCTGTGGGTAATCTGCCTAAAGGTTACACCGACCTCTGGAAGTTTGCCGACTCGGACGATTTAGGTTCGGAGGATGTAGCACACGCATATATGTACGAGGTGGGATACGAGAGTAACAAGGTTAACAATCGCGATAGTAAACTCGCTTTCTGGAATGGTGGTGCCGATGCCGGCTCTACATTGCAGATATATTTTGCAAAGAAAACAGTTGCTGCCCTTGACACTCTGACCGGCCCTGCACTGCGTGCAATGACTCTTCCTACACGTATCGGCTTGCAGTCAATCTCTGAAACCAACGGTTATTGGTTCAATGGTGCAGCTGTTGAAGTAGAGAGCAAGGAGCCCGTGGCTTCTAACGTATATGTTTGGGAGCCTGTCGATGATAGCGAGGGTAAGTTCTACCTCTGTAAAGCCTACCCCGAGGCTACCGATGGCGAGGGTTATGTTCAGCAGCCGGGTGGCAATGTGACTCTTGGTGGCAAGGCTACTGCTGCCGAGTTTGAGGCATTCAGTCCTATGACCGAGACAGGCGGTGGCGATGTAAATACTGCTGATACCTCGTGGAGTGTCGAGACTACCGATAATTCTTACTTGGTGCGTTTCGTAACCAATGGTACCTATTTGAATTCTCAGGCAGCAGGTGTATTGCCTAAGTTTGCAACAGGTACAGGTGCCTGGTCGGTGTGGTATGTGCATAACTTTACCAATCTGCATAAGCTTACAATGAACATTGTTATTGATGACCGCAGTGAGGTTATTACAAAGATGTATTATGCCGGCGACGTAGTGGAACTTCCTGTTTACGAGGGATATACTTGTGAGCTTGGCGATATTTATGTAATGGGTAACGAGGATACCGAGATTACTCTTAATTACAAGAACACTACAGGTATTTCAAATATTACAGTGGATGGCGAGACTGTTATCTATGACCTTTATGGACGTCGTGTAAATGCAATAGAGAAGGGTATTTACATTGTAAACGGTAAAAAGGTATTAGTTAAGTAATAGAGTAGTAGATTGCTATATATTGAGGCAGCGCACTTACTTAGGTGCGCTGCCTGTTTTATTGCAGACAATCAGCTCAATTCAGTTGCAAGCAGAGCATCCACAAAAACCTATGGGATGTGAAAGGCAACTGAGCCAAAGGCAAGAGCAAAGAATCGAGAGACATCAATTTAGCTGAAACTTTAAAATGCTCATAAAGTCGCAATAATTATCCCGTAGAGTGCTAATTATTGCGACTTTTTATTACCTTTGCATCAGATTAAGGTGTTTGAGGTGGCATCAGTCGCCAAGAATGAAAAGGGAACATCGGTGTAAATCCGAGACTATACCCGTAGCTGTAAGTTTCATTACGCTCCGTGCTTTCTCAATGGTCACTGCCCGTAGGGTGGGAAGGCCGCACGGAGGAAACAAGTCAGAAGACCTGCCTTTATCTGTTTTTAGATGCTTTCGGGAGATAGAGCGTCAAAGATTAAGTCTGAAAAAGATAGATTTCATCTGCAACATTCCCCGCAAGTATCATAGGCGTGTAATTTATAAATTAATGCATTATGATACAGACAGTAGTAAAGAGAGATGGTCGCATCGTTGGTTTTAACCGAGAGAAAATCGCTGCAGCTATACGCAAGGCGATGCTTACGACCGAGGCTGGCGAGGACGAAGTTCTCGTCTATAAAATTGTTGACCGCATAGAGTTTCGCGGTAAGGAGCAATCTTCCGTGGAAGAGATTCAAGATATGGTCGAGTTGGAGTTGATGGCTTCACCTCGCAAGGAGGTTGCCAAGAGTTATATCGCTTATCGCGATAAGCGAAGCATAGCTCGTAAGGCAAAGACTCGCGAGATGTTCCTCGAAATTGTGGAGGCAAAGTCGAACGATGTAACCCGAGAGAATGCCAATATGAATGCCGATACCCCAGCAGGTATGATGATGAAGTTTGCATCGGAGACCACAAAACCTTTTGTGGATGATTATCTTTTGTCGGAGCAGACCTTGTGGGCGGTAAGAAATAACTATCTGCATATTCACGACAAGGACTACTATCCCACAAAATCGCTTACTTGCATTCAGCATCCATTGGATAAAATTTTGGAACACGGTTTCCAGGCAGGACACGGCGAAAGTCGCCCTACAAAGCGTATTGAGACGGCATCTATAATGGCTTGTATTTCGATGGAGACCGTTCAGAACGAGATGCACGGCGGTCAGGCAATTCCAGCTTTTGACTTCTACCTTGCTCCATATGTGCGTCGCAGTTATATCGAAGAGGTTAAGACCATCGAGAAATTGACGGGTATTGACCTAAAACATCTCTACGAGGCCGAGATTGAGGATTATATCTATGGCGATTTGGATTTCTTGCAGGGTGATGAGCGTTTCAAGCAGCACGCTATCAACCGCACTATTAATCGCGTGCATCAGTCAATGGAGGCATTTATCCACAATATGAATACCATCCATTCGCGAGGAGGAAATCAGGTCGTCTTTTCATCTATCAATTATGGCACCGACACCTCTGCCGAAGGTCGTTGTATCATTCGTGAGTTGTTACAATCAACTTACGAAGGTGTAGGCGGTGGATCGACAGCCATTTTCCCTATTCAGATTTGGAAGAAGAAGCGAGGTGTGAGCTATCTGCCTGAGGATCGTAACTACGACCTTTACCAAATGGCTTGCAAGGTTGCAGCACGCCGTTTCTTTCCCAACTTTGTGAATCTGGATGCAACATACAATCAGCATGAGAAATGGCGTGAGGATGACCCTAAGCGCTATCAATATGAGGTGGCTACGATGGGTTGCCGCACCCGAGTTTTTGAGAATCGCTTTGGCGAGAAGACATCTATCGCCCGTGGAAACCTCTCGTTCTCTACAATCAATATCGTGCGTCTTGCCATAGAGTGTATGGATATTGAGGATAAGGCATGCCGTATTGAGAGTTTCTTCGCCAAGTTGGATGAGTTGTTAGAAATTACAGCCAAGCAGCTTTGTGACCGTTATGATTTCCAGAAGACGGCTCTTGCCAAGCAATTCCCGTTGCTTATGTCGTCGTTGTGGATGGGGTGTGAGAACCTGAAACCTAATGATGTTATAGGTGGAGTAATCAATCAGGGTACACTAGGTATTGGCTTTATAGGATTGGCCGAGTGCCTAATAGCCCTTATGGGCAAACACCACGGCGAAAGCGAGGAGGCACAAGCCTTAGGCTTGCGTATTGTCACCTATTTGAGAGATAGAGCAAACGAATTCTCGGAGCGTTATCAGCACAATTTCTCGGTATTGGCAACTCCTGCCGAGGGCTTGTCTGGTCGTTTTACACGCATTGATCGCAAAAAGTTTGGCGAAATTAAGGGTGTAACCGACAAGATTTACTACACCAACTCTAACCACATTCCTGTATATTATAAATGTTCACCCAAGCATAAGGCTGAAGTAGAGGCTCCATATCACGACCTTACTCGTGGTGGTCATATTTTCTATATCGAAATTGATGGCGATGCAACTCACAATCCACAGGCCATTATGGATATCGTGGATTTGATGGATAAGTACGATATCGGTTATTGTTCGGTGAATCACAATCGTAACCGCTGTATGAATTGCGGTTATGAGGATGCTCAGCAGGAATTAGAGGTATGTCCTAAATGTGGTAGCGAGAATATTGATAAGTTGCAGCGTATTACAGGTTACCTTGTTGGAACAACCGAGCGTTGGAATAAGGCTAAATTGGCAGAGCTGAATGACCGAGTTATCCACAAATAGCATTCGCATCCTCGATATAAAGTATGGCACTTCAGTCGATGGTATAGGGCTTCGCACCTCGCTATATTGCGCGGGGTGCGAAAACCATTGCGTGGGTTGTCATAATCCGCAATCGTGGGACGAAAATGGTGGTGAAGACATTGAAATAGAGGAGTTGTTCCGATTGATAGTCGATGCAGATATGAATGTTACCTTTACCGGTGGCGACCCGATGTTCCACCCCGAAGGTTTTATTCAGTTGGCGCAGATGATAAAAGAGCAGACCGATAAGACGATCTGGTGTTATACTGGATACCGTTTCGAGGATCTGCTCGTGCATCCTCTTCGTCGCAAATTAGTTAAGTTATGTGATGTAATTGTTGATGGTCGCTATATCGAGGCAGAACGAGATTTGTCATTGCATTTTAGAGGAAGCCGAAATCAAAGAATCATTGATGTATCAAATTCACTTCAATTTAACAAAGTGTATCTGATAGAATAATCAAGGGTGATAAAAAAGTGCAGACAAGAAAACTATAAGAGGAAATGAATTTGTTCATTTCTTTGTCTGCATTTCTTTTTGTTCCTTTGTTCTATCAAGAGTTATCACATTGAAGCATAACAATGAAGAACTCAGAAATACGAACGGTTGCTATCTCGTTACCCAATTTTCAAGCAATCCGAATAACCGTTTAATTCTAAGATAATTGCAAATTCTGCGATTTTTT
>JAGBBX010000030.1 GCA_017938245.1 Bacteroidaceae bacterium | reverse complement strand
GTGCGCAGAGCCTTTTGCCTACTTTTCGTCGGCACGAAAAGTAGGAGAAAAAGAACAATGAAAGGCTGAATTTAGCAAACAAGACTAAATGAGAGACTGAAAAAGTTTTACCGGACACTAATAGTTTTTAATATTCGCGGTATTGCGGGCGATTGAAAATCGCCCCTACAAGCAATGAAGCATCAATGAATTACCTCCACGATAATTTTCGCGAACAGTAGGGGCGATTTCCAATCGCCCGCCCAACGCAATGAAGCATCAATGAATTACCTCCACGTTAATCTTCGCGAACAGTAGGGGCGATTTCCAATCGCCCGCCCAACGCAATGAAGCATCAATGAATTACCTCCACGTTAATCTTCGCGAACAGTAGGGGCGATTTCCAATCGCCCGCCCAACGGTTGGGTTTTTAAAGCAATATAGACTGAAAAAGTTTTATCGGACAGTAATAATAAATAATATTAAAGTATTTCTGTTGTTTATTGAAACAATATGGCAACCCTAACCATAGCCTTTTTACGCTGCCGGCAATCAAAATCAATCGACAAATTTCACCTTGTTCCAGTCGCGAGGCTTAGCATCGGGAGCCTCATCGGGATAACCAAAGCCCACACACAGACAAAGTTCATATCCCTCGCTGAATCCCAATCGAGATAATATCTCAGCCTTTTTAGGGCTTTCATTTATAAAACGAATAGGACTACCAAGACATATAGAACCAACACCCAAAGAGGTTGCCGACAGCATCATATTCTGAGCAAGCAGTCCGCAATCATATGCCGAGAAATCGTACGACGGGTCACGAGCGATAAATGTCATCACAGGAGCGCCTCGGAAACAAGAGCCCACATTTACGTCGCGTCCTTCGGACATTGCCGTTTTTATAAACTCCATCGTCTCGGCCTTATCTACCACACGCACCTCCCACGACTGCTTATTCTGTCCGTTGGGAGCGTTTATTCCACACTCAAGGATAATCTTCATAGTATCACGCGCAACCACCTGAGGCTTATACTTGCGTATACTGCGTCGCGCCATAATATTTTCAATCACAGCCTTCGACGACGAGGAACTGTAAGCATTGGCGCACTCACTATTCTCGGTAGCGGTACCACCGCCACACGATACAGCAGCCATCATACATAGGCCACCCATAAACGTTTTAAAATATTTCATAGTCCTTTACATTTTTCCGCCACTAAGATAATATACATTAAGGTTAGTTGCACACGCCATACTCTATTTTTCAGAAAAATTAAGAAAAAACATTGCCTGCGGAATTCCGCAGGCAATGCCAAAGTTATCTGAAAACCTAAGAATTAATTTCGGACAATGAATTACTTATACTCGTCCCAGCTCTTAACAGGAATCTCGTTAACGTCAATCTTACAGAATGCAAGGATAAACGCACTTGCCAAACGAGCATTTGTAATAAGCGGAATATTGTGGTCAATCGCCGCACGACGTATGCGATAGCCGTTTGTAAGCTCACGCTTGGTGTGATTCTTGGGAACATTTATGATAAGGTCGAAACGATGGTCGGCAATCATCTGCATCACATTGTTCTCGGCATTGGGATCCTCATCGGGCCACATAACAGGCTGAGCATTTATGCCGTGTTCGTTAAGGAACTTTGCTGTACCCAATGTAGCATAAATATCGTAACCCTTAGCAGCAAGCACACGTGTAGAATCGAGAAGGTCGACCTTTGACTTTGCGGCACCCGACGACACCATCACGCTCTTCTTGGGAACCGAGTAACCTACTGCAATCATCGCATTGAGCAATGCCTCCTCGAAATCGTCGCCAATGCAACCAACCTCACCGGTCGATGACATATCAACACCCAATACGGGGTCGGCCTGATGCAGACGGCTGAACGAGAATTGCGAAGCCTTTACACCAATCCAATCGATGTCGAATGCCGACTTATCGGGTTGGCTGTAGGGAGCACCCAACATAATGCGTGTAGCTGTCTCGATGAAGTTACGCTTCAGAATCTTTGAAACAAATGGGAACGAGCGCGAAGCACGCAGGTTACACTCAATTACCTTAACCTCGTTGTTCTTGGCAAGGAACTGAATGTTAAAGGGACCCGAGATATTAAGCTCTTTGGCAATACGACGGCTGATTTTCTTGATGCGACGTGCTGTCTCGAAGTATATTTTCTGCGCAGGGAATACAAGCGTAGCATCACCCGAGTGAACACCTGCAAACTCGACGTGCTCCGAGATGGCATACTCTACAACCTCGCCATTCTGCGCCACAGCATCGAACTCAATCTCCTTGGTCTCCATCATAAACTGAGACACAACAACAGGATACTCCTTAGAGACCTCGGCTGCCATTGCAAGGAACTCCTTAAGTTCGTCTTCGTTGTAACATACGTTCATTGCCGCACCCGAGAGCACGTATGAGGGACGTACAAGCACGGGGTAACCTACCTTCTCGACAAATGCCTCCATATCCTCGAGGCTTGTGAGCTCTTTCCAAGCAGGCTGGTCGATGCCAAGTTGGTCGAGCATAGCCGAGAATTTATGACGATTTTCGGCACGGTCAATCGAGAGAGGCGATGTTCCAAGAATGGGCACCGACTGACGATGCAGTTTCATTGCAAGATTATTGGGAATCTGTCCGCCTACCGATACAATTACACCACCCGGTTGCTCAAGGTCGATAACATCGAGTACACGCTCAAACGATAGCTCGTCGAAATAGAGACGGTCGCACATATCATAGTCGGTCGATACCGTCTCGGGGTTGTAGTTAATCATAATTGACTTATAACCCAGCTTGCGCGCTGTCTGAACGGCATTCACCGAGCACCAGTCGAACTCAACCGACGAACCGATGCGATAAGCACCCGAACCAAGTACCACCACCGACTTATCGGTCTTGTAGTAGTTGACATCGTAGCCGCTCACCGCGTATGTCATATAAAGATAGTTTGTCAATTCGGGATGCTCCGAAGCAACAGTGTTAATGCGTTTGACAGCGGGAACAACGCCCATCTCCTTACGCTTGCTGCGCACCTCGAGCACACCCTGCTCCATATTCTTGCCCTCTTTCAGTACGAAACGAGCAATCTGGAAGTCCGAGAATCCGAGTTCCTTAGCCTTGCGCATAACCTCGGCAGGAAGTTCCTCGAGGCTGTCGTATCCTTCGAGCACACGCTTATAATCGACAATATTTTTCAGTTTACCTATGAACCAGGGGTCAATCTTTGTAAGCTCACTGATGCGCTCAATAGAGTAACCCTCCTCGAGAGCACAAGCGATAGAGAATATACGCAGGTCTGTGGGGTTGGCAAGTTCCTCGTCAAGGTTATCGAAGTGAACGTGCTCGTTACCCACGAATCCGTGCATACCCTGACCTATCATACGCAGACCCTTCTGAATAACCTCCTCAAATGAACGGCCGATAGACATAATCTCGCCAACCGACTTCATACTAGAACCTATCTGACGCGATACGCCTGCAAACTTAGTAAGGTCCCAACGAGGAATCTTACAGATTAGATAGTCGAGCTCGGGAGCCTTGTATGCGCTGTTGGGAGTACCCATCTCACCAATCTCGTCAAGAGTATATCCAAGAGCAATCTTTGCAGCCACAAAAGCAAGAGGATAACCGGTAGCCTTTGATGCAAGAGCCGAAGAGCGGCTCAGACGAGCATTAACCTCGATTACGCGATAGTCGTTAGTCTCGGCATTGAAAGCATACTGTATGTTACACTCACCAACAATACCCAAGTGACGTATAGCCTTAACCGAAATCTCCTGCATAAATTTCACCTGTTCGGGGGTAAGTGAGCAGGTGGGAGCAACCACGATAGACTCGCCGGTGTGTATTCCCAGAGGGTCGAAGTTCTCCATACTTGCCACTGTGAAGCAGTGGTCGTTGGCATCGCGAATAACCTCGAACTCTATCTCTTTCCAGCCCTTCAGCGACTCCTCGACAAGAATCTGATTCGAGAATGTGAAAGCACTCTCGGCAAGTTCCTTAAAGCTGGCCTCGTCGCGGCAAATACCACTACCAAGACCACCCAGCGCGTATGCCGAGCGCACCATTACAGGGAATCCTATGCGATGAGCAGCAGCAATGGCATCCTCCATTGTCTCAACCGCCTCGCTTATAGGAGTCTTCATAGGAATTTCATCCAGTTTCTTAACGAAAAGGTCACGGTCCTCGGTATACATAATAGCCTCTACCGATGTTCCAAGCACCTTAACGCCATACTTCTGCAATATGCCTTTCTGATAAAGCTCGGTACCGCAGTTCAGCGCAGTCTGTCCACCGAATGCCAACAGAATACCGTCGGGGCGCTCTTTCTTTATAATCTCCTCGACATAGTGTGTATTTACCGGCAGAAAATAGACTTTATCGGCAATACCCTCCGATGTCTGAATTGTAGCCACATTAGGGTTGATTAGTACCGACTGAATACCCTCTTCGCGAAGCGCCTTCAAAGCCTGCGAACCCGAATAGTCGAACTCACCTGCCTGACCGATACGCAGCGCACCCGAGCCCAACAACAAAACTTTTTTCAGTTTCTCTTTCATACGTCTTTATTCTTTTGCACGGAACCGTAGCTCCTTTTAATATTAATTTCCGACTATTGTATTAATATAATTTCACATTTCGCGAAGATAGGAAAAAAGTTGGAAAAATCTACAAATCTTCTCTATAATCTTTTATTGACATTTTAATTTTCTCCTACCTGCGCACCAACCATTCAGAAAAAAGGCTTTGAAACCCGAATTCGGGTCTCAAAGCCTTTTTATTTAATGACACACATTTTTAATGTATTTCTCGTAATGCTCGACAAAAGCCCTGTTCACAAGCATATTACCACCGGGAGTAGGATACTCGCCACTGAAATACCAGTCGCCAAGATGATTGGGACAAGCCTCGTGCAATCCGGTGAGACTCTGGAATACAATCTCGACCTCGGCATTCAGATGCTTGGGACGCAGAATCTCGGCAATCTTATTCGAGATTTCGTCGGCTGTAAAAGGCTTATAGATAGCCTTTGTACAGTTTTTCATCTCGGCAAGCGGTTTCTTAAGCTCCTCGACGCAGGCAACGTATGTCTCGTTCACAATATTCATCAATCCCCTATCCTGCAATAGCTCAAGAGCAGCGAAGAATGCCACAAAGTGGTCGAACTTCTCCATATCAATGCCGTAGTAGTCGGGGTATCTTATCTGCGGGCTCGACGAAACAACTACAATTTTCTTTGGCTCCAAACGGTCGAGGATGCTTAGAATACTCTCGCGCAGCGTTGTTCCACGCACAATACTGTCGTCTATTACCACAAGATTATCGACACCCGGCTTTATTGTATCGTAGGTAATATCGTAGACGTGACCGGCAAGGTCGTTACGTTTATCGCCTGTAGTAATAAAGGTGCGCATCTTGATGTCCTTGTTAGCCACCTTCTCCTGACGTATTCTCTTTGAAAGAATCTGTCGCAATTCGTCGGGAGTAAACTGTTTACCCGAAGAGAGTTCCTTTATCTTCCACTCGTCGAGATATTTTTCCATAGCCTCGACCATACCATAAAATGCCATCTCGGCTGTGTTGGGTATGAACGAGAATACAGTATTGTCGAGGTCGTAATCAACAGCTTTAAGTATCTTATCGAGGAGGTTTGCTCCAAGCATCTTTCTCTCCTTATATATATCGCCATCGTTTCCGCGACTGAAGTAGATGCGCTCGAACGAACAGGGTAGGAACGCCAGCTGAGGCAGAATCTGCTCAGTGCGTAACTCACCGTTCTTTTTCATTATAATAGCCTCGCCCGGCTTCATCTCAATCACCTGCTCGGCCTTAAGATTCATTGCGGTTTGTATCGCGGCACGCTCACTTGCCAATACAAAAATCTCGTCGTCGGCATACCAATAGGCGGTGCGCACGCCCCAGGGGTCGCGCATTGCAAACATCTCGCCGCTACCTGTGACGCCACACAGCACATAGCCACCGTCCAATAGCGGCGCCGATGTCCTGAGCACGTTGGCAATGTCCATACGGTCCTCTATAGAGGTTGTTATGTCCATTCCTGTTATTCCCTCGGCCTCACACTCTTTAAAGACGCGCTCTACCTCGCGGTCGAGGCGGTGTCCCATAAGTTCCAACAATATATATGTATCGGCATATACTCGGGGATGCTGTCCGTGCGATACAAGTTCTTTGAAAACATCGTCTACATTTGTTATGTGGAAGTTTCCGCACAGAGCAAGATTCTTGGCACGCCAGTTATTGCGTCGCAGATAGGGGTGTACATACTGTAGTCCTGTTTTTCCTGTTGCACAGTAGCGCAGGTGTCCCATATAAAGGTCGCCCGCAAAGCTAAAATTCTTATAAGCATATTCGGCATCGCCACGCATCTCAACGGGATGTTTGGCAATACTCTTCTCGGCCTCGGCAAAGACCTCGGAGATAGCACTCGCACCCTCGGCACGTTCTCGGAACATATAATCTTCACCGGGGTTAGCTTTCAGTTTCACACAGGCAATACCTGCACCTTGCTGTCCTCGGTTATACTGTTTGTTCATCAACAGAAAAAGTTTGTTCATACCGTATGCCCAAGTACCATACTTGTCGTTATAGTAATTTAAAGGCTTGCGCATACGAATCATTGCAACTCCACATTCATGTAGTAACTGTTCCATAAATATTTTATTTTGTAATCGGTCTCTTAACTATTTAATAATCAAAAAAAAGGTCGTTCCACAAACGGGAATCGACCATACAATATAACTATGTGAAAGTTTGGTATGCAACCGATATACTGCACGACGTGCTTAGGTTCTTACCCATAGCACAGGCAAACGATAATATATTCAGCAGTTTTCGCATAGTACTATTTCTCAACATTCACATAATCTGCAAGCCTGCCGCAAAAAGCAAGGCTTGTAAAATCGAGTACAAAGTTATGAAAATTAATTCGACCTGCAAACATATTTTCAAAATCATTTACATAAAAAATTAGCGATAAAAATTGTGGTAATTTTAATTTATCACTATCTTTGCGCACTAAAGTACGAGAACAGATTGCCAAATTAGCTCAGTTGGTAGAGCAACTCATTCGTAATGAGTAGGTCTGGGGTTCGAGTCCCCAACTTGGCTCAAGTTTTTCACAATCAGGGGTGTGTCACTGAATGGCACACCCTTAATTTTACAATCGGCACGACATTATTATATCAAAAGAGAAATGTTCCAATTCAAGCAGTTTATAATAAGACAAGAGCGTTGCGCTATGAAAGTAGGCACCGACGGCTGCCTGCTTGGCAGTTGGGCCAACATATCGCACTGCAAACGCATTCTCGATATTGGAACAGGCAGCGGTCTTATTGCAATAATGTGTGCGCAGCGCAGCAACGCCACTATAGTTGGAGTAGAAATCGACAGTGGGGCTGCTGCACAGGCAACCGAGAATGTCGCACTCTCGCCGTGGAGCAACCGAATAGAAATTATCAACTGCGATGCACTCACATACAGCAGCTCCCCGTTATTCGATGCCATTGTAAGCAACCCGCCATTTTTCAGCAGCAGCCTTAAATGCCCCGATAAGGCGCGCACCTGTGCCCGCCACGACGACTCACTATCGTGCCCCTCACTTCTTGCAAAGGCATCCGAGCTGCTTCGCACCGGTGGCACACTCTCTGTTGTTCTGCCACACGACGCACTCGATACCTGGTGCGACGAAGCGCTGTTCAAAGGACTCTCGGCACGACGTATCACACGCGTACATACACTTCCACACAAAACAGCCAAAAGAGTTCTTATTGAGTTTGTTAAAGGCGCACATCCGCAGCCCTCTGTCGACGACTTTACCCTAGAAAGCACACCCGGGTGCTACTCACCCGAGGCCTGCGAACTTCTGCGCGATTTCTATCTTAAAATCAAATAAACAAGTAAAACAAACTCCTCTTCTGAAGATTTAGAGGGAGTACCCAAAGATATTACTTTTTAAAAGGATTCTTGCCCATTGGGATATTAGGCAGATTTGGTAAATTGGGCAAATTAGGTAACTGAGGTAGCGAACTGCTCATAAGCTCCACCACCTGCTTATAAATAGGTACAGGCTTGCTTGTACCGTCCCACTCGGGAGCAGCAAGCACATTCAACCCCGACGGGACAATCTCTATAAAGAGGTCGGCATCCATCTCCATAGGTTCGCCATCGAAATGTATCACACCCGCCTTCTTACGTTTAATCTTCACCCAACGGCTCTCCAACGTCCTCACGTGGCTATTGCTATTTATGCTATGTCCAAAAATTCCACCAAGAACAAAAGGAACATCCAACGATGAGAAAGGCTCCAGAATAGTAATGCTCAACAGTCCGTCACGCATCGATGCACGCGGAGCAATATAGGCATTATTTCCATACTGCGAAGCATTTCCACAGGCAATAAGAAAAGCCTTATAATTTTCGCTATACGATTCAGTCTCAAGCTCATATACCTCGGGGCGATAGTTCAGCCAATCGATGAGCATATTATGGAAATAGCCCAGCGGCCCCCTCTGCTTACCTTTCGCAAAACTATTGCTCACAAAAGCATCGAATCCAATACCACAGGTACAGAAGAACGGTTGTCCGTTAATTTTACCATAGTCGACTGCTGTCACCTGCGCCAGATTTATAAATTCAATAGCCTTTTTCAGTTCGAGCGGGATGCCAATGTGTCGTGCCATACCGTTACCCGAGCCGCAAGGAATAATACCCAATGCCGTCTTTGAGCCTACAAGAGCACGTGCCACCTCATTAACCGTACCGTCACCACCAACAGCAACAACAGCGTCCACCCCCTGTGCCACCGCCTGAGAAGTGAGTTCCGTAGCGTGAGCAACATATTTTGTCTCCATTATCGAATAGTCGAAACGCTCCTTATCGATATTAGAGACAATAAGTTCGGGCAGCGAACGTTTACTATTCACTCCCGACTTAGGGTTTATGAGAAACAATATGCTCTGTTTATTATCCACCTGTTTTCTTCTATTGATTATGCAAAATTACGACTTTTTTAAATACATCGAATCAATTTCTCGGTAAATTACGTAAAATATCCGTAAATCCGCACCTAACCTTCCCCAAAGACGCTAAAACAATTTATATTCACTGATAAAAACTCATTGCGAAATTAAACGCTGTGGCGGGCGATTGAAAATCGCCCCTACTGTTCGCGAAGATTATAGCGAAGGCAAATTGTTGATATTCACTGCTTTTTCATTGCTTGTAGGGGCGATTTTCAATCGCCCGAATCACTGCTTTTTTCATTTCCTCGGTTTCGGGCGATTGGAAATCGCCCCTACTGTTCGCGAAGATTAACGTGGAGGTAATTCATTGATGCTTCATTGCT
>JAGBBX010000029.1 GCA_017938245.1 Bacteroidaceae bacterium | reverse complement strand
TTTTTTGGATTAAGTGCGAGGATGTTTGAGCGAAGCGAGTTCCGCAGCACCCAAAAAACATCGTGAGCATTTTACGTTAAGATTTTCAGTGCGCAGAGCCTTTTGCCTACTTTTCGTCGGCACGAAAAGTAGGAGAAAAATAACAATGAAAGGCTGAATTTAGTAAACAAGCCTAAATGAGAGACTGAAAAAGTTTTACCGGACACCAATAATTCTATTCACACAAAATGACCAATGAGGGTCAGACATTGGCATCGCAGTCGAGTCTGACAAAATAAAAAGCGGGTGAGGAAATCTCCTCACCCGCAACGTACTCCCGACGAGAATCGAACTCGTATCTTAGCTTTAGGAGAGCCACATTCTATCCATTGAACTACGAGAGCAGAAACATTGCCAAACAGTGTGGCCAACGAATCCGACTGCGAAGATAGCTATTCTTTTGTAAAAAGTAAAATTTTAGAAACAAAAAGAGGGTGTGTTGCGCGCAACACACCCTCTGAATTTTAGTCATCAATATATTTGTCTCTATTATTTTACCGATACTTTTGATGTGTGGCTGCCGTCGGCATCAACTACATTTACAATGTATAGTCCACTTGCAAGCTCTATGCTTGTATTGTTACCCTGATAAACAAGGCTTCCGTCGAGGGCATATACTTTTATTACAGTCTGCTCTGTGGCTCCTGATACATTGATGCAGTTGCTGCCCGATGTTACAACGATGTTGTCATTGACAACGTTGGCAACGCCTGTTGCGTGGTCGCCTGTAGTGAATGAACCATTGTCGGGGTAGGTGACTCTGTTGTTCGATACCTCGCCAAGCTGCATCTTCTCGGCCGAGTAGTACTTTATCGATAGTATCCAATTACCATATAGGCTGCCGCACTGGCAGGGGATTGTTACATTGACAGGGGTTCCTTCGGTAATTTCTACAGGAATATAGTCGCTCTCGGCTACGCTGTTGATTCCGTTCACTGTATTCACCTTTATATATCCGCTGAAATTGCCGCCTACGCAATCAAGTGAGGTGGTTACGGTAAACTCTTTGTTTACTGCAACGGTCTTGTTGTTAATATTCATAGGTGCCGATACATAGGGCCTTACATCCTCTTTTGCTCTGATTGTGAAGTAGTTGTTGCTTGTTGTGTGGCGTATATATTCCCATTTGTTATTCTTAAACTCGCGAATATCAACCAGATACTGACCTGTGGGTAGCGCGGGGAAATAGTGGATAGTAGAGCAGGTGAGTACTTTGTTACCACCGCCTCGGACGTTCTTTATCTCCTCGGTGTGAATGAGATACTCTTTACCTGTCATATTGTTCTGCACAAATACTCCAACTGTTCCGCTGTATGCCTCGCCGTTGGTTGCAATGTTGTTGATACGTGCTCTGATATTTGTTGCCGAACCATTGCTTATATCCTTTACGCTGTACTCGCTGACACTGGGTAGCGCTCCTGTGGGAAGTGATTTAATGTCAAGTGTATCGGATGTACCTTCGATGAAGTACATATTAGTTGTATCGAAGTCTGTAGAGTTGTTGAGGTAAGAGTTTCTTAAATTATAAGCAAATGAGATAAAGTATCGTCCGCTGTAGTTCAAACGTATGTTTGTGCTGAAGGGTAGTGCTATCTCTTGGTCGTCAAGCACTTCAATCAATTTGGCATTGTCCTTCTGAACTTCGCTTGTCCAAGAGCCGTCGGCATTCTCCTTGTTTAGCACAGGTGCAACAAGTATGAAGCGGTTGTCTTTGTTTCGGTTCACGATTCTTGCCTCAAAATTTATTTTGTCGCCAATGAACATTGGTCTTGGCTGGAATGTCAAACGAGATAGCGTAGCCTTGGGCAGGGTGTTTGTTACGATTACCTTGGTATCGGTAACCTCTATCAACAGTCCGTTGTTTGCTCCGGGCATAACTGTAAATTCACCACTACTGTGTCTGTATATTATTCGCATTGTATACTTCCCTTTGGGAAAGTATAGTCCGCTGTTATTTTGTTTTGTCTGAACCGAGAATGTGTATATGTATCCGCCTGAATCATCTGCTTTAAGAGTGAATTTCTCGTCTCCAAGAGATATTCTTGTGACATTGCCCTCTTCATCGGTAATATCGGCACAAAGTTCGACGTTGAATGTCGAGTGTGACCAGTTGAGGAGGCTCACAAGAAAACGGAATCGAGCGACACCGCTGTTGTTGATGGTTGCTTCGTATTTATCGAGCGGTGTCTGCTGTAGTGGGCCGACGGGAGCAAGAAGATATATTGTGGGGTCGCCTTCACGCTTTGTCTCACCATCCTTACGGGGATGTATATTGGCTATTATCGCCTGTCCTACGCTGTACTCTCCGGCGCCACCACCGGTACCTATTCCCTCGGGTTTCATATATGCCATATCAAAGAAACCGTCGTATGCTCCGCTCCAACCCCAATTTATATGCAGGTAGTTATTTTCGTCTATTCCGTCACATACAAATGCGTGGCCTGCTCCTGTCGAGAATCCGAATCCGGTGTAAACCAGTGGCTGACGAGCCTCGAGGTTGCTGCGCAGTACATTCATCCAGGTCTCGTTTGTGTGCTCCATACGACGATATATGCGTGCCTCGCTCGAGTAGTCGAATACATTTACAAGTGCATCTACAGCCTCGATATTGTTACTGCCTGTTCCCGAAGTGGCATAACTGCTGTTTATAGCCTTGCCAACGTCTACCATAAGCTGTGCCACCTCGTCGGCATTATCCTGGTTATACATACCGGAGTAGCTGTTGAGCATCTTGCTCCAGTTGTATGTACGTTTGGTGAGGTCTATTCTCTCACTGCTTCCAGTGATATTGCTCTTCCAGGTAATAGCCTTTAGTGGTGTAATGGGCCAGGAGTGGAATTTCATAACCTGTGCTACAGCTGTGGCAGTACATCCTGTAGGGGGATATTGGTTACCAATCTGAGGACATTTCCTGTTATAAGGGTTGTTTTGGTCCCAAGTGGTCTTGAGCATTGGCTCAATGCGCTTTCCTGTTGTTCTTTGAACAGGTGCAACCTTACCTTCGCGTACTTGCTCTACATAGTTACTATACATTTCGAGCCATTCGATAAGCGGTTGGGGCATTGCCTCGTCGGTGCGTGTCTCACTTGTTGAGTATCCTACAATAGGCTCCAACAGGTCGTCACCCGAAACGATGACAAAACCGTTTGACGACTCTTCGGTGAAGATGTAGTAACTCTCCTCAGTGTTTGTCTTGGCATTTCTGTCGGTCGAACGACTCTTCTGTGGTGCAAGTCTCATACGCACCTGCTCTTTTTCGGGAGCTATTTTCTTCCAGAAAGCCGATGCTATCTGCTGTGCCTTCTCGGGGTTGATAGGGCCTGCAAAAACTGTTGCTGCTATGAAAAGCAGAAGGGTGTTAAGAGTAAATAGTCTTTTCATTATTCGCCTTTTATAAGTTTAAGATTTTTACTTAATAATTATGGTGCGAAAATAATGAAAAAATAGGAAAAAAGTTACCTTTAATAGTAAAATGTATTGATTACTGAGAATTTATATGTGAAAATGTCTTTTTAGTGTGAATATTGTCCATTCTTAACCTTTGCATTTGTCACAAATTCCTTTTACTATGTAGTTTACCGAGTGCATTGTGAATCCCTGTGGTAATTCTATCGCAGGAATCTGTATGTGTTTGAAACAGTAGGTACGTTGGCACCTCTCGCAGAAAAAGTGCGTGTGCATATCATTTGCGTTGTCGTGTCCGTGACTGTGGCAGAGCTCATATTTCAGTGAGCCGCTGCCATCCTCGATGCTGTGTACGAGATTATGCGATTGAAAGAGTGTCAGTGTGCGGAATATCGTTGATTTAGGCGCTGTGTCGAGCTCTGTCTCAATGTCGGCCAATGAGAGGGGCGACTCGCTCTGCGAGAGCAGTTTTGCCACTAACAGACGTACGGCAGTGGGGCGTATGCCACGTTCTTTCAATAGTGTTTCCATCATCGTGTACTCTCTGCTGTTATTCCTATGCTGCGTTGAAGCTCGACGTAGCTTGCTGCACTGTTGTAGAGTGAGTTTATATACTCCTCTTGCATCATATTGTCGCTGCGTTCGGTCTCTATGAAGTCGACGAATGAAATTTCGCCCATCTGATAGGCTTTACGCTTGCTCTGCAGCAGCTCGGCTGTCTCTTGCATCATTCCTTGTGTGAATGTCTCTTTCTGCTTGCCTGCTATGCGGCAGTTGTTGTAGGCCTGCATCACCTCGCTCTGTACAAGCATACGTGTGTCGGCAAGCTCGCCCTCGGCCTGTTGTACCTTTGCGCGGTCCATTGCTCTTGCGCCCGAGTTAAGGTTCGAGAATCTTAAAGGGATGGCAACTCCTACCATAAGTTTGGTAAATGACGGGTCGGCTTTGTTGTATTCGGCGCCTATCGATAATTCAAGTTCTATGCGCCGACGGGCACTGTTAAGGCGTTTTTCGGCATTGGCAACGTCGACGCGGCTAACTGCGACGAGCAGGTCGGTGCGGTTGGCGAGTGCCTGCTTAATGTATTTGTCGGGTGATTCAAGAGGTGCGGTGGCACTCTCGAGTGTGCCCGCAGCCACTATCTCTTCGCTACCGTTGAGTGTACCCATATAATATCCAAGTTCTATGGCGCTGTTACGTAGCTCGGCATCGGCTTGCAGACGTCCGTTGCGTGTCAGTCCGGCTGCTAAACGCGACTCTATCCACACAGTCTTTGCTATCTCGCCACGTGTGTAGCGCAGGCTGTCGCTCTGTGCCAACTGTTGCATATAACTCTCGCGGTTTGCTGCAATCTTCTGCAACTCTTTTGCTCTTATGTGACGCAGATAGGCAAGGGTGGCATCGGCGTGAAAGTTGCGCATATAATCGTTGAAAACGGCTGTCGTTGCCTGTAGCTCCTTGTCGGCCAGACGTATCCCGGCGCGACGCACTCCTAAGGTGAATGTACGGCTAAGGTTGGCAGCAATGCTTTGTCCCAAGTCGGTATTCCAATCTTCATTGTTGGCATATTGAACCGATAGAGTGGGGTCGTTATACACTTTTGAATTCTTGAGTGCGGCCTGTGCAATATCGATGTTCATTGCCTCGGCAACAATAGCTGTGTTGTTCTCAAGTACACGTTGCATATAGCTGTCGTATGTCAGCTCCTGCGCTGTAGCTGTGAATGTTGCTGCTATGGCAAATAGAAAGAATATGCTTTTTTTCATTTTTTTTTAGAATAGTTCTTGGCAAAGTTATCTCTTTTGTGTTGCAACCGGGTTGCAATTTAAAAAGCTTTTAAAAAACGAAACATAAGTTTATTAAAAGCTACTTCTTTTCGATGCCCATTTCGGCAGCCTTTTTCATTATATATTCCAATGCGGCATCGTGCTCGTTTGGTATAATGCCGTCGAGAATAGCATCCTTTACGCTCGATTTAAGTTGTCCAACTTTGTCGCAGGGTGGAAGAGCGAAAATATCCATAATCTCTTTTCCATCGACGGGTGGCTGAAAATTGCGTATGCGGTCGCGCTCTTCAAGGTCTTTCAACTTTTGTCTGACTGTGGCGAAGTTGTTTAGGAAACGTTGCTTGCGCACCTCGTTCTTCGATGTTATATCGGCTTCGCACAATGTCATCAGGTCGTCGATGTCGTCGCTTGCGTCGAAGAGCAATCGTCGTACAGCCGAGTCGGTCACCTCATTGTCGGCAATTACTATAGGACGCATATGCAGCCCGACGAGTTTTGCAACGTAGCGCATCTTCTCGTTCTGCGGCATCTTGAATTCGCGGAACATTTTAAGCACCATCTTCTCGCCAACGGCATTGTGGTTGTGGAATGTCCATTTTTGTATAGGGTCCCAACGCTTTGTTCGTGGCTTGCCAATGTCGTGAAGCAGTGCCGCCCAACGAAGCCACAGATTATCACTTTTTTTTGCAACATTGTCGAGAACCTCCAGCGTGTGGTAGAACATCTCTTTGTGCCCTATTCCGTTCTTAACCTCTACCCCCTGCATTGCTGTCAGCTGTGGGAAGATAATCTCCAATAGCCCGCAACGGTCGAGTTCTATGAATCCTTTCGAGGGGATGGGCGAGAGCATTATCTTGTTCAGCTCGTCGTTGATACGTTCTCGTGATATAATCTTTATCCTCTCGCGATTTTCGTGCAGTGCCTCGAAAGTCTCGTCGTCAATGTAAAAGTTGAGTTGTGTGGCGAAGCGGACGCAACGCATCATACGCAGGGGGTCGTCACTGAATGTTATTCCCGGCTCAAGTGGGGTGCGGATAATACGGTCCTCAAGGTCGAGTAGCCCGTCGAAGGGGTCGACAAGTTCGCCGAAACGGTTACCATTAAGGCATATTGCCATTGCGTTTATTGTAAAGTCTCGGCGATTCTGGTCGTCCTCCAGGGTGCCGTCCTCAACAATAGGGTTGCGCGACTCACGTGTGTACGATTCGCGACGAGCACCAACAAATTCAATCTCGTGTTCGCGGTATTTTACTTGTGCAGTACCGTAGTTGGCATAAACGGCCAAATGCGCTCCCTTGCCAAGTTTCTTGCTGAAAGCACGTGCCATTGCTATTCCTTTGCCCACTACTACTACGTCAATATCTTTCGATGGGCGCTCAAGAAATATATCACGCACATATCCGCCCACAACATAACATTCGAGACCAAGCTCGTCGGCAGTCTCGGAGATTTTGCGGAAAATTGGGGTATCGAGTATCTTTATAAGTTCTTCTCTGTTTGGTATGTGCATATTATGTCAAAATGTAAAACTTTGGCGAAGATACACAAAAGTGCGCAAATTATGAATAATTAGTTACTTCTTTAAAATTATATTTTCCTAAATTTTCTTTAATTGGTTTGCTGTTGTTTCTCTTTAATCTCTTTGAGAAGATGAATAATCTCGTCCTGCTGCGCCTTCATTTTGTTTATTTTGAAATACCAGCAGATTGGTTCGCGGCATATTAGCAGCAGAGCAATTATCAGCAGAAAGAAGAAAAAAAGCACAATCAGCATTGCCGATACATTGCTCAATGTTATTTCGCCACTGTGAGTACAGACCTCGGTTGTAGTTAGAATTATTGCCGATAGTTTCATAGTTGTAACTGTTTATGGTGATATATGTGTCAAAAATAGCACTTTTTTGTAAATGAGCTCGTTTATGCGAGTAATTTTTAATATAATGTATTATCTTCGCGCTGTAAAATTAACGTACAATGAAGAGAATATCTATCTTATTTGCCACTGCTGCCCTTATGTGTGCATCGTGTGGCGAGGATATCGAGAGCAAGGCAAAGGTGTTGCTCGACGAGGCTCGTGTTGCAAGCGAGGCAAAAGATTTTAGCAAGGCACGACTGCTGCTCGATAGCCTGAAAAATACATACCCAAAGGCTTTTAAGGCAAGACGTGAGGCTATAAAGCTGTCACGCGATGTTGAGTATGGCGAACAGACACGCAGTATCACTTACTACGATGAACAATTGAAACAACTCACCGAGCAACGCGATAAGCTGCTTGCCGATTTTGTGCTCGAAAAAGATACCCGTTACCAAGAGGAGGGATATTATATGCTCCCCTCACAGACGCTCAAGAACAACTACGGACTAACCTATCTTCGTGCGCAGGTTAGCGAAAAGGGCGATGCTATGATTACCTCGGTCTATCGTGGCAACAAGGCTATTGAGCACAAAAGTGTCAAGCTAAGTGCCGGTGATATATTTGTAGAGTGCAATGCTCCCTTGCATAAGTATAACTCCAAGCATTTAGGAGTATATAGCGAGCGTCTCGATTTTCGTTACGGCCAGGATGGTGGAATAATGGATTTTATTCTCTCAGCCACAGGTGAGGTAAAAGTAGAACTAAGCGGACGAAGCAAAATAGAGTACATCCTGCGTAAGTCCGATGCCGAGGCTGTGGAAAAGGTGCTTGAACTTGCACAGGTACTGCAAAATATAGAAAGTTTACAAGCTATGCGTGCCGAGGCTTCGCGACACATCGAGTTTATCGAGCGCAACAGGGAACGTTTCGAGGTCGAAGAGAAAACTGCTGAATAGAGTTTTAATACAATATAATAATGAGAGGAAACGAGCACTAACGTCATTGTTTCCTCTCATTATTTTTTTATTACTGTCCGATAAAAATATATTGGTGTCCGATAAACTTTTTAATCGGCAAAAAAATAGGGCTGATTCCATTTTGTGGATTCAGCCTAAATGAGAGACTGAAAAATTTTACCTGACACCAATATTATTATATACTTCGTAATTTGATAGGTTTTATTCTTATCTATTCAGCGAGAAACGCATACTTACACCAAAATCGGTGGTTGTCGTGGGGTACGAACTTGCCGAGATAAGCGGAATTGTTTGCTGGCGGTCGAAGTAGAAACTGAGTGTCAGCATCTTGCTGTAGGTGTAGTCGGCCGAGAGCGAGTAATTGAACGATTTTGTACCGCTGGTGGCCTGTGTTGTCCCCTTGTCGATGCTGCGTGCCAACGACGACATATTCTTATAAGAGAAGTCGCCACGAATGTTAAGGTCATTGCTTACCGAGTTCTTGCTCTTCTTAGCCTTTTTACCACCACCACCAAAAAGTTTAAGTCCTACAATCTTGTATCCCACGTTAAATGCAATCTCGTCGGAGTAAGTTTCTACCATCTGTATTGCCGTTAGACTCAGGTTCAGCACACGCGATTTTATGTACTTACTGCCAATGGTAATATTGTTGTTGGTCGTTACGTTAACACCAAGAAGCGGAGAGAAAGACTCGTTTATAGATACCGAGCCTACATTATAGCGACTGCTTGGAACAGGCATTCCTGTTGTTGTGTTGTTTACAAAGCCGATTCCGTTGGTGTACTCCATATATGTTGTGTAGGTGCTGTATGAACCCATTGCATATATGCTCTTGTATCCGTGCTCTATATTTACACTCTTGAAGTACTTTTTAAAGAACTCCAATTTGGATAGTCCCGAGTATTTTATTCTCCAGTTGGGGAGCATACTCATAAACGAGGGGAAGAGGTCACCCAGGCTACTCTTCGAACCGCTTGTGTATGCCTCGAGGAAGGCGGGTATCATTACGTCGGCCGAGTATTTGTCGACGCCACCGTTGGCGGGGTTATATGTCTCGCCGGCAAGGGCGCTTCCTACGGGGTATTTGCTGCCCTCGTAACGTTTCTCGACCCGCTCTCGCATAGTCTCGAGGCTTCCAACGAACTTATCGTAAACCGATGATTTGTAGTTGTTGTCGGCATTACCGCCGCCGAATGAGTTACCTATGCTTATGGTTGTCATAGAGAATCCACCCGACTCGGTGTGTGGCATTCCTGCATACATAAACTGTATGTTACGGCTCTTGTTGCGGGTCCGGCTTGCGTTAAGGTCTATCTTTAGGTCGGTGATAGGCTCAAGGGTCATCTTCAGCTGAAGGTCCTCGGCTGCGTTGCTCGATGCTTGCATCGACACACTGTCGTTGCTCAGCAGCCATCCTCTTTCGTATGCTTTACGCAAATAGCTGTCGCCTGTCATTCCAAAGGCAAAGTCGAGTCCGGGGGCATAGATTCCGTTGCGACTCTTCTGTCCAAAGATATCGCCAACCTCGGGCATAAAGCCCGGGAGACTCATTGCATAGGAATTGGTGTAGCTTATTGAGGCGTTGCGCACTGCCATAAGCAGACGGGTGGGATACTGCATATTCTTTGCAAATGTCGACTTCTCGTCCTTCTCTTTGGGTGTTATGGTGAGCTTTAACGCTACGGTGTCTTTGCTCTTTATGAGTATGCTGTTTTCGTCCACCACCTTGTATTTCAGCTTGTAGTTTTTGCCATCTTTTGTGCGGGCAGTAAGGTTGATTTTTTTGCTCTTAAGTCCGTGATTAAGCGGCATTGCGCTGTCGAGTTCCAATGTAATCTCCTTAGTAAAGGGACGACCTTTCTTTGGTTTCTTCTCTTTGGTGTTATTCACCTTGCGCCCCGCGCGGTTACTGCTTCCCGAACGCTTGCTTGCAAAGCGTTTGTTGGTCTCCTCGAGGTAGGGGATAATGTTATACAGTTTCTCGAGGTTGAAATTTCCGTTTACGGTTATATTACGCTTGTTCGAGATGTTGTTTCCGTAGCTGACACCCGAAATTCTGTTACCTCGCGCCCAATTGTACGATGCGTTGTAGCTTGCATCGGCTGTGAGCCATTCAAATATAGGCATCTTGTTCAGCGGTAGGCTGTACGATGCTGTGAAATTCTGCTGATAGGTAAGAGGACGACCCATACTCTGTATGCTCATCTTCACCGAGTCTTTCCAAATTTCATATTCGTTGGGGTAGCGTTTCTTATTAACGGGTACGTATGGCTCCTCAATCTCGGCATTTGTTCCTGTGCTGAGGCTCATTCTAAGGTTGGTGGTGGGGTCCCACTTTATCGAGAATGAGCGGTTCCAATAGAACTGCTGCGAGAAGTTAAGGGGGATGGGACTGCCACCTGCAGTGGTATTCAGGTCACGTGCCTGCATCTCCTGATAGTTACGTGTCATATCGGTGTTGAATGTGATACTCTGTGGCAATGGGTTGATGCCAAAGTCTTTGAGTATCTTCAGCCACTTCGATTTTCCTTTCATCTTCTCGAAAGGTTTAATGGTCTTTATAGGGCTTGCATAGTTGTACGATACCGATGCTTTCCAGTTGAGTCGGCGCTCCCAATCGATTGTGCTACCGCTGTTGTCGGTGCGCGAGTAGGAGTAGCTGAAACTGAAGTTGGCAGGGTCGTAGGGCATTGCCACCTTACTCGATATATTCAGTTTGGCATTGCTGAGTGAGAAATGTCGTGTGGTAGAGCGTATTTCGGCTATGTTTCTTATCGAGTCACGGGCTGCACCGCTGTAGCTGTCGAGGACATCTTCAAAGAGAAGGTCGCTCTCGAATGGACTGTAGAGTGGCGATTTTACCTCCTCGCTGAAAGAGTAGTATGTGGGTAACGATACTTTTGCAGCTTTAGGTAGCAAGCGGCCAAAGTCCATTGTTCCTGTGATGCTGTAGCGATAGTAATCGTCCTTGCTGCGCGATGCGAGTTTGTCCTCGAGGCCGCCGAATCCGGCAGTCTCTATCTTACCCTGTGCTGCTATGCTTCCAATATCAGACAACTTCAGATTAAGGTTACCTTGTGCTGCCCATCCGCTCTTGTTCTCGAATCCCAAGAGACGCATCTCGTTTACCCAGATTACAGCCGACTTTGCATTGCTTGTGTTATTGCGCACACCAATCATCATCACCTTAATCTGTCCAAGAGAGGGGCTGCCCACAATGCTGATGCGGTTCTTTGGGGTATCCTCGTCATACTCGCTGTATATGGTGGTGTTGCTCACGTCCGATGCTCCGCTGTTGCGCAGAGTGTTTCGGCGCACCTTTATATCGGTGAGTTTGTTCAGCGGAATATCAATCATATTCTCGGCGGGCCATACGGCTGTAGCGCCTGTGTTGCTGTATTTGTCATAAGAGCCGTGAGGGGTGAGCGTTAGCGGCACCTCGTATTCGTAGTAGTTGCTCTTGTAGTCCGAGCCTAAGCGTACAAAAAGAGAAACTTCGTTGTTCTTCAGTGTGGTTGCGTCAATTTCGGGTGCCTCGGCGTGAACATATAGCTGTATGCGCTCATATTGTCTGATGTCGAGATTGCTCTTTTTGTACACAGCGCGCGACTCTTTGCTGCCGAGATTATTTACCTGTAGCGACAGCGACTGCTCGTTATCCTGACGCAGCTGTGGCTGGTCGGGGTCGAGGATGCGTGATATTCCGGGAGGAAGCACGTAGTTTACGGGGCTGCGGTCGCCGTGCTCCTCGATGTTCACTGCCGACATTGTAAAGTCTCCTGTTACCGAAGGCGAGGTGTTATTTGCCGATGCTATAGCCTGCTGATAGGGACGCCAATCGCCACGAATGAGTTGCATTGTGGCAAAGCGCACAGTGATGGGCTTGCGGAATGATGTCAGATACATTCGCATAAAACGAATCGAGGTAAAGTCGCGTATCGAGCCGACTGCTTTCTCATATTCGTTTATGGGAATACGGAATTTGTACCAATCGACGCTCTCGGTGGTACCATTGCGCAGCTTTGTCGATACGGTGCGCTTATCCGAGATGTAGTTGCGTCCTACCTGCATATCCTCGGGACGCAGCGATATGCGATACTGGAAATAGTTCTCGTACTCGTCCATTGTAAAGTCCTGATTTATATCCTCGATGTCGGGAGTGGTCTTTGCAGCACTGTTGTAGCTCTGATTATCGGACGATGCGGGGGAGTTACCCTCGTTGTTGTTAAAATATTTGTAACGCTCTATGATACCTTTAAGTGCTGCATCGTAATCACCACCTCTGAAGTAGTGGTAGTTGTCACCTGCGGGGTCGCTTGCGATGCTGTCATAAACCTCTTGGCGCACACGTCCCTTTATCGATTCGAGATAGTTCTTATATGGAGCGAACTGCGCCTCCTCTTCGCTGTTGAGGCCATCGAGACCGACATCCTGCTGTCCGCGACTGCCGGCGTTGTTGTCAAAGGCATATACAAGGCTCGATGTGGTGGGGACACGTCCAAAAGCGGTCTCCTCGTAGCTGTATGTATTGCTGCTTGCCGGCAGACCATTCTCGAAGAATTTCTTGCCATCCTTTAAAATATCCTCGGATACCTCGCCCAGATTTATGTAAAGGTCGCCACCCATACCAGCCTGCTCGTATATAAAGGGGTCCAGCATCCAGAATTCCACATACTGAATATTTGCTGTCTCGAAGTCGGTGGTTCCTAACTGACGTGTGATACCACCCCAACGCTTCTCGGGGTCGTTTAGTTTTCCGTCAAAGGTAAGGTCGGGGTCGAGGTTGTAGGGGCCTCTCTCGTCGGGATAATATGTGAGGTTCAGCAGCGACAGTGTCGATGATTCGCCGTGCAGGCTCTCTTTGTTAGGGAAGAGCTCTCGCTCGTATACCTCGCGCACATAGTGGTTCGACAGCTGCTCGATATCGCTCTTTATGTGTGAGGGTGTGAGCGACGAACTGCGTCGTGTAAAGAGCGGGTCTATGGTGTACCAGCTCAGACGTGCGCGGTTATATCCTGTGCGAATATCGTTTGTGAGAGTGCTGTAGGGCATCCCTGTGGGAAGCGATGCAAGCACCCACGCCGAGGGCGATGTAAGGTCTATGCCATTCTCGGTGCTCTCGAAGTCGTCGATGTATGATGCCTGGCTCTGTACCTCGCTCGATGTTCCTGCATTTAGTCGGGCAAACTCGGCTGTTAGATTTATTGATGATGGAGCTGTGCAACTGATAAGCGGCAGGCGGTCGAGCATATTGGTGAGCCATTGGCTCTCTTTCTTCCACGAGACATTTACCCCCCAAACAGTGTTGTTAAGAGGTTCGGAACCCATATCAACCTTCGAGGTGAGTGGCTTTTCGCGCAGTGTCATAAATGTACCGCCGAAATTAAGGTCGTTCGAGAAATCATATTTCCAGTTGAGTCCAAGCACTGTCTTTCGTTGCATATTAAAGAGCGTATTGCTCTCTAACGATACATTCACATTTGTCCCGGCGTCAATAATATTCTGGTTCAGGATGGTTACAATACCCGATGAGTAATCGACCTGATAATCGACATTCTCGGTTAGTGTGACGCCTCCTGCGGTAACAACTACAGAGCCGCGCGGAATATTTGTCGACCCCGTTTGTATCACATTTGCCGAGGAGCCTGTATACTCTCCTATAAGATAGAATTTATCCTTCTCGGCCATCTGCTTGGCAACGGTCTTTGTCGAGTCGTAAAGCTCTTGGAATACATATTTGTCGGCAATGGCATCGTTGCCAATCTTACTGCGCAGATAGTTGCCGAAAGGTTCTACCGAGGGGAAGAAAATGCGTCCCGATGAGGCATCGACAGTATATCCCTGTACAAAGTCGAATGAGCCATTGGGCGTCTCTTTGGTGTTGTTGGCATCCAGACGGTCGAGGTTCATAAGGCGCAATAGGGTGGTGCCCTTCAGTGACGCCTCGGGCAGATAGGTTATGTTTGTTCCCAAGCTGTCGCTTGCGTAGTAGACGTCGAGTTTGAATTCATTGCTTCTGAGACTGCGTGTGCCAAGCGAGTAGACGTTTTTCATCATAAGGTCCCAACAGCCGTTCTGTGGAGAGCAGGCATTGGGCTTGAGTAGCTTCACAAAGAGTGTGGTGCTCGACTCTTTCTGGTCGCTCGAGAACTCTCCCACCTGATAGGTTTGTCCGCCGTAGGTATATTCGTATGCTATTGCAAGCACCTCGTCGGCGCGCAGGGCGTTTTTCAGTGAAATATATCCGAGAGCGTTGTTCACGGTATATTCCGAAGATGATAGTAGTCGGGCATTGGAAAGCTTTTCGTAGTCGAGACCACCGTTTATTCCGTTTATGTTACCCAACACATTGTTTACGTTGTCGATATTGCGAATATCGGCATACGTGCTGTTCATTGTGCTGTAAAGATTGTTGGCATTGTTCGATGGAAGTCCTGCTGTGTTACCTGCCGACTGCCACATTCCGTTGCTTATGTGACGACTTTCGCCTATATCGGTAAAGGCGACAATGTTACGTGGGTTGTTGTAATCACTTGTCTTGTTTGTTATCCACACCTCGACACGGTTGATGGTTACACCCGACATCACAGTGGGGAGCTGTGCCATTGAGCGGTCGTAGTTGTCGCGGAAATAGTGTGACAGAAAAAAATGGCGGTTTTCGTCGTAGTTGGCAATCTCAATTTCGAAAGTGGTGAGCTGTGTTCCTCCTTTTGAGCTGACAGTGGTGCTGCTCGATGTCTTTTGCGATATTACCGTCTGCAACGACAGCTTGCCGAATTGAAAATCGGCGCGGATACCAAAGAGCGACGATGCACCGCGTATAAGTCCCGAGTTTGTGTTGAACGAGACGTTACCGGCTTCGATGAGTTTTACAACCTCGTCCTCTTTACCCTCGTATTTAAGATTCAGTTTCTGTGCGTCGTATCGGAATGTGGCCTCAGTGTCGTAGTCGAGGTTCAGATTCATTTTATCTCCTACACTGCCTTTTATGTTAAGATTTATCTTCTCGTCAAAATCGAAACTGTTTGTCTTGCGGCTGCGTTGAGGCAACGATGGGTTGTCTATTGTCTGCATAGAGTAACCTATCTTCATTTCGGCACTACCGTTTGTCTTAATGCGTACTCCTCCCGGACCGAAAATCTTCTCGGCAGGGCCCAGGTCGAAGTGCATATCGGTAAAGTCGAATTTATCTTTGCCCAACGCATTTTCGTACTCTTTCCGGTTCTTTTCGCGGAAGTAACGCTTAATCGACTGACTCAGATGCCATTGGCTGTACTCCTCTTGCTTAAGCATTATGGGAGTGCCTATCAGGTCTTGCCCCAGGCGCGTTCTGAAGGTGTATGAGCTGTCTTTGTCGTTGTATATCGTGTCGGTGACAATATTCTGTGGCGAGCGTAGATTCAACGCTCTTTGGTCGATATCTTTTATGCTTTGCGGGATGGGCTGTGCAACGGGATAGCGCGCTTTTAGCGTATCGCGCATCGCTAACTTCTGAGCACGGGCACGACGACGGGCTTCGAGCTTGTCATTTTGGGCGAACATTATTCCAATGCCCGCCAGAATGAACAATAACGAAAGAATCGTGCTCTTTTTCATTGCGCTTATCGTGTGTTACAGCTGCTTGAGAGCCAGTTTGATAACCTGCTCGACAGATGCCGACGGCTCGGCTTTTATAACATTCTGTACCACTTTGCTTGCTGCAGCATTTGGGAAACCTAACATCACAAGCGCCGAAACGGCCGACTCGGCAGTCTCGTTGTTTGCTACAATGTTAACCGATGCAGTACCGGGGATAGCAACAGCAATATCCTTTATCTTGTCTTTGAGGTCGACGATAATGCGCTGTGCTGTTTTTAAACCAATGCCCTTAACGCTTTTTAATACCGTTTCGTTACCGGTGGCAATAACTTCGCACAACTCGCAGACGGTAAATGCCGAGAGAATTGTGCGTGCGGTGTTACCTCCAATTCCCGACACCGATATAAGTTTCAGGAAAAGGCTGCGCTCCTCTTTGCTGTGGAATCCGAAAAGTTGGTGTGCATCTTCGCGGATAACTTCGTAGATATATATTTTAACCTCTTTCTTACCCTGTAGGGCGCTGAATGTGTTAAGTGTTATACTTGTTTCATAACCTACACCTGCACACTCTACTATTGCCGTTGCAGGGGTAATCTCGGCTAATTCTCCTCTAAGATATTCTATCATAATATTTTGCAGTTGTGTTTATGCCCGACACTCTTTTTACGGTGCAAGCCATCTTTGAAATTAACGTGTTTTTCAGCCTTTTATTGTGCGGGTTATTGTTTTATATCTTCTCCCACCCTTAATACGTTGCTGCAATATTCAAGTACGGCGGGGCGATGGGTAACGAAAATAAGAGTCTTTCCTGTTTGTGCCGATGTCAGTCGTTGCAGCATTTTTTTCTCGGTTGCTTCGTCAAGAGCAGATGTTACCTCGTCGAGAATGAGTATAGAGCCGGGACGCAGCAACGAGCGTGCCACTGCTATGCGTTGTGCCTGTCCCTCGCTCAATCCTCCTCCCTGCTCGTTCAAGGGGGTCTCTATTCCTTGTGGAAGTTCGTCGACAAACTCGGCGCAGGCTGTGTGCAGCGCCTTACGCATCATAGTTTCGTCGGCATCGGGGTTACCCATCAGAAGATTATCACGTATCGTGCCGCTGATGAGGCTGTTACCTTGTGGAATGTAAACGAAATTACCGCGCGTGAGGGGCGATGATATGTGGCTCTCTTTTTCGTTATATATCTCTATCTTACCGCTGCCCGGCTGCACAAGAGCTACAAGCAGACGTATTATCGTGGTCTTGCCCGCGCCAGTCTCGCCGACGATGGCCGTAGAGCTGTTGGGCTTGAAATCAAATGAGAAGTCCTCTAATATTTTGCGTCCATCCTCCTCGTAAGCAAAATTCACGCTGTTGAAACGTACCCCCGATGTGCCGTCAAGGACGATGCGGTCGCCTTGCTCCTCTTCGGGAATCTCCTCGAGCTCGCTCAGACGCTCGGCAGCGGTAAGTGCCGATACCATTCCGGGCAAGAAACGGCTAAGATCCATAGTAGGGCGCTGTATAAGCCCAACCAACTGTAAAAAAGCCGAAAGTGTTCCAAAAGTGATTACCCCCGCTGCAAGGCCGTTTACGCCCCATAGAAAAGCTGTCAAGTATCCGGCAGCAAAGCCCAACTGCACAAGAGAAAATGCCCCTATTGAGAATTTTGTGCGACTGCGCACCTGGCTGTGCAGTGTCTCTTGCAAGCGTGTGAGTTGCTCCTCGGTGGCATCGTTCTGTTCAAGTGTCTTTATAACAGCCTTATGTTGCAGGCTCTCTTGCAGCACCGACTGTATGCGGCTGTCGCTGTCGCGTATCTGACGGTTGTAATCCCTCATATAACGGACGTACACCCTGCTGATAAGCAGGCAGATAGGCAAAATGATTAGTACGGTTACAGCAAGCATCTTGTTCATACTGAAGAGCAATATAAAACTGCCTGTCAACTGCAATAGAACCACAATTACAGCGGGAACCGTTTCGGTGATAAGCAGTGTTACATTGCTCACATCTCCCTCGAGCCGGTTGATAAGGTCGCCTGTGTGGTGCTTCTGCAGGTAGAGCCACTCGCTGCGCATAAGGCGCGAGAAAATTTGTAATCGTGTGCGGTTACTCGCCTTTACTCCCATCAGTGCATTAATCCATCGGCTGGCGCTGCGTGATAGTATTTCCAAAAGCATAAGCACAGCTATTGCTATTCCGGTGTAAATAAGTGAACCCTCGGCCTCGCCGGTGGCAATGTCTATGGCACGTTTGCAGGCAAGAACCCATAGTAGCTGACAGGCAACATCCAACGTGCCCATAAAGGTATTCAGCACAGCCTGTTTGCGTGCTCCCTTTGAATTATGCCACAGCCAAGCCAATAGTTTTTTTGTAGTTTTTTTATTCTTCACGTCTCTTTCTTCGAAAATACTGTGCTAAGATACAAAGAAACGAGCGATAAATATCAAGCTACTTGAATATTTTTCACCGCGAGTGCAGTATGTATATATTTATATACAATCAGTGGTTGCTATAAATATTTCACAACTTTCTTATTTCGGAAGTATTGTCAGTTGTTTGTTATATACAACCTTAAATGAAATTATAATTTTTGACTGAGATAATCCGAGAGGTTTTAGTTGCTTTTGAATCAATGTAAGCAGATGTTCGTTGTTCCTTGCATAAATTTTCACAAACAAGTCATAGGCTTCATTTGTGCAATGAACCTCGACAATTTCAGGAATGGACTTTAAGGCTTCGATAACACTCTCAAAACGAGAATCATCTTTAAGCGTAAGCCCAATATAAGCACAGGTGTCATAACCAATTTTTGCGGGATTGATGATATATTTTGAG
>JAGBBX010000028.1 GCA_017938245.1 Bacteroidaceae bacterium | reverse complement strand
TTAACGTAAAATGCTCACGATGTTTTTTGGGTGCTGCGGAACTCGCTTCGCTCAAACATCCTCGCACTTAATCCAAAAAACATCTACCATTTTACTAATTTTCATACGGCGCACCAATGAACAACCTTATGATTTTATGATAAAGTGGGCCATACCCTTTAATTGGGAACCGCTACTGACATAAATAATAAAACAGAAATTAGGGAAAATATCTTTAAAGATATTTTCCCTAATTCATTAAGTATCAAATACTATCTCCTAATAGTTACTATTTACGAATCGGTGCCCAGCCTCCACCGGGAATATTTCCTTCGCCATATCCCTCGTTATCAATGTTGTGATGATGAGGTGGAGGCATTGGGTGACCGCCATTATCGCCGCCAAAAGGAGGAGGAGGCATAGGATGACCACCGTTATCGCCACCGAAAGGAGGAGGAGAAGGCATTGGGTGACCGCCATTATCGCCGCCGAAAAGAGGAGGAGGCATTGGATGACCGCCATTATCGCCACCGAAAGGAGGAGGGGGAGGCATTGGATGACCGCCGTTATCGCCCTCTCTCAATTTATCAATGAAAGCAACCTTACCATCGACCGATACAAGAGCCAACAGATTCTCTTGCACCCACGAACAGAGAACTGTACCCGTTGCAGTGCCCCCCTCGAGAAGCCCATTACCTAAATTACTTGCACCAACCACAGTATCACACATCAGCAACGAGTAACTGCCACCAATAGCAAGTTCCGGTGAGGAGAAAGAGAGCGCACCACCCCACATAGAACGAGGAAGTTTGTAAGCACATATAACACCACCTGAGGCATCACACAATGCAGCATATTTGCCACGTACAAGCTCTCTGCCCGAACAAGCCACAAAAGGCTGCGTTGTTAAGTAAGAACGTGGCATCGTAGGCGACGGCCCCATACTGCCACCCATAGCCACGAGTGTTCCTCCTGTAATATCAAAACGAGCATCGCCATCGGTATCAATACCTTGCTCAGGTGCGTGAGCACCGGTTGCCACTACAATACCACCTTTTATACTAATCTTTGCATTGCCATCGATACCATCGTTAGCCACAGAGTAGGCGAATATGCGTCCACCCTCTATGATTAAATCGTCACCTGCATTTATAGCATCGTCGTACGCAAATATATTCATCGCCACATTTCCAGCCAGAATCATACGGCCCTTTGCTTCGAGTCCCTCGCAGCGTTCCCCTTTGCCGAACACACGAATATCTATGACGCCCCCTTTTACAAGCATTGAGCTATCACATTTAACACCCTTTGCCGACGAGTGTGCCTCTCTCTCTTGCGAATGCTGCACATCGTTACCTCTGTTATTTATCGAAAGAATACCACCATCAATCTGCATCATACCATCGCAGTTGATACCCTTTCCACCATCAGCACTATTCTCAAGTACCACACAAGCATTGCCAATATATGTATGAGTACCACTTTTAAGGCAGGATGCCGAGGTGTAATCGGCCTTTTTGGGCGAGAATACAGCCTCACCGCTTGTCGATACATTTAACATTCCATCCATAAGATAAAGTGCCCCTTTTGAGTTTACCCCTCGTGCAGCCGCTCCCGACGTCTTTATATCGACATTACCGCCGTAGAGATAGAAATTACGCACCTGAACACCATCACCTTTCTCGCGAGAACCCTCTATATTTATGTTGCCACCGAGAACTACCAAATTTCCTCGCTTCGACTTAAAAGCGTCACGTGCCCCCGTAACAGCAATATTTCCACCCGCAACAACTATTCCGCTATCGGCAACAATAGCATCGACAGCAGCCTTTTCCACAACAAAGTTTATACTATCGAGAAGCATCTTGCCCGAGCAATGGATAGCACTCATTCTCTCGCTCTTCACAGCGATATTACCTCCCGACAGCATCGCGCTACCATCTATACGTATAGCAGCCGAGTTTTTTGCCACATATTCTCCCTCCTTAGCACAAAAGTCCAGAATATAATTTGGTTTTTCTCCTACTCCACGCAGATAGACACCTTTAGGCGCCACAACAGTTATGGCATTTTTCGATTTTGAAAAGAGTGCCACCGAGTTCATAGAAATAAGCAAGGACTCATTTGCCGTAATACGCAAAGAGCCATTGCGAGTAGAACCTTTGAGAGAGAGCTCAACCCCACCTATGCTACTGTGAACAGCAACATCAGCCTTTCTTACCGATGCAGTAACACCCTGTGGCAGATGCGATAAAACCGCAGTATCGCCTCTGTACTCTATCTCAATAAGAGTTGGAAAGCTCTTTACATTTAACTTTGCATCATCCGGAACCCCGGGAACAGCAGTCGGTATGCCGGGAACAAATGCCACGACATTACTTTTACCACCACCACTGCAAGCTGCAAGCATACAAACAAACAGCGTAAAGAATATTTTAGAGAGACGCACAAATTTTCTATTCATAAATATAAGAAAGTTGTTTGAATTACTAAATGAGCGGTAAATATACAACGTTTTTTATTATCACAGTCAATATGTAAAGAAAAATAAAAAAAGAGACCTCGCGAGTATCACTACTGACGAGGCCGAAAGGTTTTGTTAGGTTTAAACTTTACTTAATTACTATAACTTAAAGAGTATTTTCGTTATTAAATAATCAAGGTTATATACTGTTACAAAGAATTTTTATTTCTTGGCATAGAACTTATGCGGTGCAATCATATTCTCGGGACGCAACAACTCGTCAAGTTCCTCTTTTGTCAGCAGTTTCTCCTCGAGAACAAGGTCATACACACTACGATTCTCCTTAAGTGCTCTCTTCGCAATCTTAGCCGAATTCTCGTATCCCAATGTAGGATTAAGAGCTGTCACAATACCAATGCTACCCATTACCAATTCGCGACAATGTCCCTCGTTGGCAGTGATACCATCGACACAGAGAGTCCTTAGACGAGCCATACCCTTGAGCAACATTCTTATAGACGAGATTATGGCGTGAACAAGCACAGGCTCCATAACATTTAGCTGCAACTGACCTGCCTCGGCAGCAAAAGTAACGGTAAGGTCGTTACCAATTACGCGGAAACATATCTGATTTACAACTTCGGGGATTACAGGGTTAACCTTTCCGGGCATAATACTTGAACCGGGCTGCATAGGCGGCAGATTAATCTCGTTAAGACCGCAACGGGGACCACTCGACAAGAGACGCAAGTCGTTACAAATCTTCGAGAGCTTAACAGCCATACGTTTGAGTACCGAAGAATACATTACCGACGAACCTGCATCGGGAGTAGCCTCGACAAGGTTGCTTGCAAGAACAAATTTGCGTCCTGTAACATCGGCAAGCGCCTTAACACAAGCCTCGGCATAACCAGGCTCGGTGTTTATACCTGTACCGATGGCAGTAGCACCCATATTAACCTCGAGGAACAATTTTGCAGCTTCATTCAAACGAGCAACCTCCTCTTCCAATGTAGCAGCAAAAGCCTCGAATTCCTGTCCCAGAGTCATAGGAACGGCATCCTGCAACTGTGTGCGACCCATTTTCAGTATACCATCAAACTCCTTTCCCTTCGCACGGAACGAAGCTATAAGCCTCTCGAGTTCCTTTACAAGGTCTTCGTTGTGATATATATAGCAGAGCTTGAATGATGTAGGATAGGCATCATTTGTCGACTGCGAAAGGTTCACGTGGTCATTGGGGTGACAATACTGATACTCGCCCTTCTCGTGTCCAAGAATCTCGAGCGCACGGTTGGCAACAACCTCATTTATATTCATATTGGTAGATGTACCCGCACCACCCTGGATAAGGTCAACGGGGAACTGGTCGACCAGCGCACCGCCGATAATCTCTTCGCAGGCAGCCTTAATGGCATTACCAATTGTAGCATCCAGTGTGCCAAGCTCCATATTAGCGTGAGCTGCGGCCCATTTTACCTGTGCCAATGCCTTAACATAATAAGGGTGATCGCTTATAGTGATACCGCTTATCTCGTGAAAATTCTCAATGGCTCGCAATGTTTGCACTCCATAATAAGCATCAGCGGGAACTTGAATCTCGCCTAATGAATCGTGTTCAAGACGTGTCTTCATCTCAGTTAGTTTTTAAAGTCCTATAATTTGGTTTCACTTTGTTATTCAAAGTTGCGAAACAGTGCCAAAGTGATACACCTGCCATCTCTTTCGCAATGGCTAATATAAGCATTAAAACAACACGACAAGCGAAAAAAAGCTTTTTTATTCCGTTTTTTTGTTTTTTTGTCGAAAAACCCTCAACAAGCACCTCTCGCAAAGATAAAAAAAGAGAAAAAAAAGTGCCGAGAATACCCCGAGCACCTATTTCCCGTCACTTTCCAAAAGAACAGAAAAAAGTTCAAGCGCTGACATTCTGAAACAGTCAGCGCTTGAACTATATTATTATGCAAATAACAGCTTATTTGCTCAGCATCTCGTGCATCGAAGCAGCCGCCTTGCGGCCATCGCCCATTGCAAGAATAACAGTTGCACCACCGCGCACAATATCGCCACCCGCAAATATTGTGGGGATAGACGACTGCATCTTCTCGTTTACAGCGATTGTATTCTTGCGACCAAGCTCGAGCCCCTCGACCGATGTAGGAACAAGAGGATTCGGTGCAACACCAACGCTCACCACCGCCATATCGATGTCGATAGTCTCAATGGCACCCTCAACGGGCACAGGTGAACGACGTCCCGAAGCATCGGGCTCACCAAGTTCCATCTTCTGTAGCACAATTTGCTTTACACAGCCCTTTTCGTCGGCAATATACTCGATGGGATTATGCAGTGTAAGGAATTCAACACCCTCCTCCTTGGCGTGCTTAACCTCTTCGAGACGGGCAGGCATCTCGGCCTCACTGCGGCGATAGATTATCATTGCCTTCTCGGCACCCAGACGCAGTGCAGTACGCACCGAGTCCATAGCGGTGTTACCACCACCCACAACAGCCACACGTTTGCCGATGTGCATAGGAGTATCACTATCGGGGTTCGAAGCATCCATAAGGTTCACACGTGTCAGATACTCGTTCGAAGAGAGAATATTAATAGAGTTCTCACCGGGGATATTCATAAAGTTAGGCAATCCTGCACCCGAAGCAACGAATGTACCCTTAAAGCCCTCCTCTTCGAGCTGTTTTATAGAGAGAGTCTTTCCAATCACACAATCCTTTACAAACTCAACACCCATCTTGCGCAGTGTCTCAATCTCGGTCTCGACAATGGCATTAGGCAGACGGAATTCGGGGATACCGTACTTAAGCACACCGCCTATCTCGTGCAACGCCTCGAATACAGTCACCGAATAGCCGAGCTTGGCCATATCTCCTGCAAACGACAATCCGGCAGGACCCGAACCCACTACAGCCACCTTAATACCATTCGAAGGAGCTACGGCCGGAATCTCGTTAAGACCATTCTCACGAGCATAATCGGCAGCGAAACGCTCAAGTGCACCAATGGCAACAGCCTTGTGTCCCATCTTCAGATGCACACACTTCGACTCGCACTGCTTCTCCTGCGGACACACACGACCACACACAGCAGGCAGCGAGCTTGTCATCTTAAGAACCTTTGCAGCGGCACCAAACTCGCCGCGCTCGATATTCTTGATAAACGAAGGAATTTTTATGCTCACAGGGCAACCCTCCATACAGGTGGGGTTGGGGCAGTCGAGACAGCGCTGTGCCTCGTGCATTGCCATCTCAACAGTGAGGCCACGATTAACCTCCTCACGCAACTGTGTAGCACGATAAGCAGGCTCAAGTTCGGGCATCTCGCAGCGCTCTATGGCAGCACGCTCTTTACCCTTAAGCTTACCGCGAAGCTCGACACGCCACGCAGCATTGCGGTCGGTTAGTTCATCCTCGGCAGGTACAGCAGCACACGCCTCGTGCGATTGAGCAAATTTCTCCATCTCCTCTTGCTCCTCGCGCTTGAACGAACCCAGACGCTGCATCATACCGTCGAAGTCTACCTTGTGACCGTCGAACTCGGGACCATCGACGCACACGAATTTTGTTTTTCCATCGACTGTAACACGGCAGGCACCACACATTCCTGTACCATCAACCATAATGGTATTTAGCGACACCTCGGTAGGAATCTCATATTTCTTTGTTAACAGGCAGACAAATTTCATCATCACTGCGGGACCTATTGCCACGCACTTGTCAACCTTTTCGCGCAAAATAACACGCTCTACACCCTCGGTAACCAATCCTTTGTCGCCATACGAACCATCGTCGGTCATAATAATTACCTCGTCCGAAACGGCACGCACCTCATCCTCCAATATAATAAGGTCTTTCGAGCGACCCGCGAGCACCGATATTACGCGGTTACCCGCCTTTTTAAGCGCTGTGGCAATGGGAAGCATAGGTGCAACGCCCACACCACCGCCGGCGCAAACAACTGTTCCGAAATTCTCGATGTGTGTAGCCTGTCCCAGAGGGCCTACAACATCGGTAATATGGTCGCCCTCGTTAAGGTCGCATAAGCGGGTGGAACTCTTGCCCACTTTCTGCACTACAAGGGTAATAATTCCCCTCTCGGTGTCGGCGTGTGCAATAGTCAAGGGGATACGCTCGCCCTTCTCGCCCACTCTCACAATAACGAAGTTACCTGCGCGATAAGACTTTGCTATAAGAGGAGCCTCTACTCTAAGGCGGAACACCTTCTCCGAGAACTGCTCTTTTGATACTATTTTATACATAATGCTTTCAAAGTTAATAATGTCATTTTTAGTCAATTATCTCGAATCCGCAGTAAGGAACAAGCGCCTTGGGAATACGAATACCCTCGGGGGTCTGGTTATTCTCGAGCAGAGCAGCCACTATACGAGGAAGTGCAAGCGCCGAGCCGTTAAGGGTGTGACAAAGTTCGGTCTTTTTGTCGGCATTGCGATAACGGCACTTCAAACGATTGGCCTGATAGTTATCGAAGTTAGATACCGAAGAGACCTCTAACCAACGCTTCTGAGCCTCGGAATATACCTCAAAGTCGAAGCAGAGGGCAGCAGTAAAGCTCATATCGCCGCCACAAAGACGCAGTATGCGATAAGGAAGCTCCAATTTCTTCAAAAGACCCTCGACGTGCTCGAGCATCTCTTTGTGCGACTCCTTGCTGTGCTCGGGAGTATCTATGCGCACAATCTCGACCTTAGAGAACTCGTGCAGACGGTTCAATCCGCGAACATCCTTGCCATACGAGCCTGCCTCGCGACGGAAACACTGTGTATAGGCACAATTCTTAATGGGAAGTTCTTTCTCGTCAAGAATAACATCGCGATAAATGTTTGTCACAGGCACCTCGGCTGTGGGGATAAGATAGAAATCGTCCATTGTGCAGTGGTACATCTGCCCCTCTTTATCGGGCAACTGTCCTGTTCCGTAACCCGAAGCAGCGTTTACCACCGTAGGGGGCATAATCTCGACGTAACCTGCTTTACGAGCCTCATCGAGGAAGAAATTGATGAGCGCACGCTGCAACTGCGCACCCTTTCCTTTATATACAGGGAATCCTGCACCGGTGATTTTCACGCCAAGGTCAAAGTCTATAAGGTCGTATTTCTTGGCAAGTTCCCAATGAGGCAGAGCATCGGCAGGGAGTTCGGTCTCCAAGCCACCACACTTCTCTACCACATTATCCTCGGCTGTAGCACCCTCGGGTACCTCGTCGTATGGGATATTAGGGATTGTATAAAGCAGCTCCTGCAATTTTGCAGCAGCGTCGTCCATCTTCTCTTGCAACTCCTTAGATTTATCTTTTAGCGCTGCAACCTCGGCCTTAACAGCCTCGACCTCTTCCAATGCTTTTTCTTTCATCAGTCGGCCGATTTTTGCAGCACACTGCTTGCTCTGTGCGAGAGTGGCATCAAGCTCGGCCTGTGCTGTACGACGCTCACGGTCGAGTTCCAGCACCTTCTCTACTGTCTCCTGCGCATTCTTGAAATGCTTCTTTTCGAGACCTTTTATAACCTTTTCGGTCTCCTGACTGATAACTTTTACTGTCAACATATCTTAGATTTTTATAATATTTTCTTTTACCACACAAGTAAAGCGAGAGCACATCCCGCCGAAATATTTTGCAAAGTTACAACTATTTTCCCGAAATAGCCTAAATTGTGTTTCATTTTATTATAAGTTGTTTAAAATTTCCCCGAAAAACAAATTGTTTGCGCGCGTAATAATAATATAAGGTAATAAAGAGCATTTTTGATAAAAAATGACAGAGTTTGTATTAATTTACAGCACAAACAGAGAGACAAAACGATTTCTTTTGACAAAATGACAACCATTTAACACTTTCCAAAGTACCAAACAGGCTTAGAGGCACTTTTCAGAGTGGCACAACCATTCTATTCTGACATTTTACAAGCATAAAACTTATTTTGCTTACATTATGACAAGAAACGCAAAGAAGCAAGACCCGAGTTTTAACACTTAGAAAATACAGATATATCAATAATAATCAGTTAATTACAAAGAGATGGACAGTAGACACAGCACATTAGTGTTAAAATTTATTTGAACAAAAAAAGCACTTTAGTCGAAACTTTTTGCATTAACTTTTTTTCATATTTCAATTAAATTATGTATCTTCGCAACCTTGGAAAAAGTCCCAACATCGGGACGCCACTAAAAAAACACTTAACTACTTAATTATTATTAACTTAAATTCATTATCAAATGAAAAGAGTGCTATTTTTGTTGACCTACATTCTTATTGGTGTAGGTATGGCAACAGCGCAAACCAACAGCATCTCGGGTATTGTTTACTCGGAGGCAGATGGTGAGCCTGTAATCGGAGCCTCTGTATTGGTTGTGGGTACCGCTACTCTTGGTACTTCTACCGATATCGAAGGTAAGTTCACTATTAACAAAGTGCCTGCAAGCGCTACACACATTCGCGTATCGTATGTAGGTATGGCTACTCAGGAGGTAAAAATCCAGCGTGGTAAGACAATGAAGATTACTCTTACCGAGGATGGCCAGTCACTTGACGAGGTATTGATTGTAGCCTACGGTACAGCTAAGAAATCGGCATTTACCGGTTCTGCATCTGTTATCAAGGCCGACAAGATCGAGGCTCGTAAGGTATCTAACGTAACCAACGCCCTTTCGGGAACAATCGCCGGTGTTCAGACACTTAAGTCTAACGGTCAGCCCGGAACAAGCGCAACAGTACGCGTTCGTGGTGTAGGTTCACTGTATGCAAGCAACACTCCTCTTTATGTTGTTGACGGTATTCCTTTCGACGGTGATATTTCTTCTATCAACCCCGCCGACATCGAGAGTATGACAGTACAGAAAGATGCTGCTGCAGCAGCTCTTTACGGTGCACGTGGTGCTAACGGTGTTATCATGGTAACAACAAAGAAGGGTAAGACACACGAGGCACGCGTTACATTGGATGCAAGCTGGGGTGTTAACGAGCGTCAGATTGGCAAGTACGATGTTCTTGGCTCGGCTAACGAGTATATGGAGACATTGTATCAGGCTCACCGCAACGCAGGTTTCTACAACCTCGGTTACGATGCAAACAAGGCTCACACATACGCAAACAACCAGCTCTTCCCCGCTCTTGGTTATCAGATGTATACTCTTAACGGTGCCGAGGGTCTTATCGACCCCGTTACAGGTAAGGTAAGCAGCCTTGCTACACTTGGTTACAGCGATGGTAAGAACTACTACACTCCCGACGACTGGACAAAGGGTACAATCGACAGCCAGATGCGTCAGGAGTACAACCTCGGTGTATCGGGTGGTACCGACCGCATCAACTACTACTTCTCGGCAGGTTATCTTGAGGATGGTGGTATCATCGAGAACTCAGGTTTCAACCGTTTGACAACACGTTTGAGCGTTGACTATCAGGCAAAGAAATGGTTGAAGATTGGTGCTAACATCTCTTATACAAACAGCGAGAGCCGCTACCCCGGTGAGCAGACAACCACAAACTCATCAGGTAACGCCTTCTTCCTTGCAAACAACATTGCTCCCGTATATCCTATGTATATCCGCAATGCCGACGGTACAATTATGACAGACGCTCAGAACGGTCGTCCCGTTTACGACTACGGTGATGGCAAGTACTCGGCAGGTACACGTAACTGGATGTCAATGTCTAACCCTATGAGCGACCTTATCTACAACAGCACAGAGTACCTTATGGACATTCTCAATGGCAAATGGTATGCCGAGATTACTCCTGTTAAGGGTCTTAAGCTGACAGCTTCTCTTGGTACACACATCGACAACACACGTTATCACGATATAGGTAACAACAAGTATGGTCAGGACGCAAGCTACGGTGGTACTGTAACACAGGACAACACACGTACATTCGCAATGAACCAGCAGTATCTTGCAAACTACAACCTCACACTCGGTAAGAACAACTTCGAGGCATTGTTAGGTTACGAGGCATACGACCTCCGTGGCGAGAACTCTTGGGCAACGGGTCAGAACTTCTACAAAGAGGGTGACTACACTGTAAACAACACAATCGACCAGAAGCGTGGTGGTGGTTCGGCTTACGAGTACTCTACACGTGGTATCTTCGGTCGTTTGAACTACAACTGGGACGAGAAGTACTTCTTGAGCGCTTCTTATCGTCGCGATGCTTCTTCACGTTTCCATCCCGATAACCGCTGGGGTGACTTCTACTCGGCTTCTGCAGCTTGGGTAATCAGCAAAGAGGACTTTATGCAGGATCTTACCTGGATCGACATCCTTAAGCTTAAGGCATCTTTCGGTCAGCAGGGTAACGACAACATCGGTAACTACTATGCTTACCTCGACCAGTACACAGTAACAGGTGCCGACGGTTCATTCTCGGACGGACTTCTCGCTTACAAGGGTAACAAGGAGATCACTTGGGAGAAGAGCAACGCATTCAACATTGGTGCCGACTTCTCGGTTCTCCACGGTAAGCTCGACGGTACAATCGAGTACTTCAGCCGTAAGACAAGCGATATGCTTTACAACAAGCCCGTATCACCCTCTAACGGTTACACATCAATTCCTATGAACGTTGGTTCAATGACCAACAGCGGTTGGGAAATCGAGCTTAACGCTACTCCCATCGACAAGCGCAACTTCAAGTGGAGCGTATATGCAAATGCTACATTAGTTAAGAACGAAATCAACGAGCTTCACCCCGAGCTTAACGGTAAGTACATCAGCGGTACATCTATCCTTGAGGAGGGTGAGTCAATGTACCAGCTCTACCTTGTTAAGTATGCAGGTGTTGACCCCAACACCGGTCTTGCACTGTTCCACGCTAAGTACACAGCCGACGAGTGGTTCAACCGTCAGCTCAATAGCGGTGCTATGACACAGGAGAAATACGACCAGATTATGAACGACGAGGATTTATACAAAGAGGCTGTTGCAGCTTACGAAAAGAACCCCGAGTCATACATCACATCTAACTACTCGGTTGCTTCACAGACAGGTCGTGAGGCTACAGGCGACCTTATGCCCGACGTATATGGTGGTTTCGGTACAACAATCGAGTTCCACGGTTTCGACCTCGGCATTCAGTTCTCATACCAGATGGGTGGTAAGATCTGGGACTACACATACCAGGATTTGATGCACAATGGTTCTTCTTCAGATGCAGGTCACAACTGGCACAAGGATATTGCTAACGCTTGGACTCCCGAGAACCGCAATACCGACGTTCCTCGTATCGACGCTATGGATCAGTACACAAACCAGAGCAGCGACCGTTGGTTGATTTCATCTAACTACCTCTCACTCAACAACATCACATTGGGTTACACATTCCCCAAGAGCTGGTGTCGTTCAATCGGTCTTAACTCTGTACGCGTTTACGGTGCCGCCGACAACGTAGCACTGCTTTGCGCTCGCAAGGGTATGGACCCCCGTCAGAGCTACACTATGACAACAACATCAACATACGGTGCTCTGCGTACAATCTCAGGTGGTATCAAAGTGACATTCTAAACATCTAATTTAAGAGAATAAAATGAAAAATTTTAAATATACATTTATTGCGTCGGCACTTGCAGCTGTTACACTCGTAGGCTGTAACGACCTCGATACAGAGCCTCTGGGTTCTACTATCACCGCCGACCAGAAGGAGGCTGCTGTAGCAGCTAACCCCGAGAGAATCAAGGCAAGCGTTACTGCTATGACCTCGGCCTTCTACAACTTTGGTAAGATTTTCGACGAGAGCTACCACAACGACCTCGGCTACCCCACCATTATGCTGTGGACCGACAGCCGCGGTACCGACCTTGTATCTGAGGATATAGGTTACAACTGGTTCTCTATGGCTGTTACATACGAGGATGCCAACTACACCTACTATGGTACACGCCTTATCTGGAGTACTATCTACAAGCAGCTGAACACTGTTAACTCTGTAACAGCAATGCTCGACCCCGAGACCGAGGATGAGCAGCTCAAGTTCTACCTTGCACAGGCTTACGCTATCCGTGCATTCGACTACTTCACATTGGCACAGCTCTACCAGCACACATACGTTGGTAACGAGGAGAAGCCTTGTGTACCCATCATCACCGAGGCTAATGCCGATGCAGCAGGTTCAGAGGGTTGCAAGCGTAACACTGTAAAAGATGTTTATACACAGATTATGACCGACCTCGACAACGCTATCGCTATCCTTGAGAACAGCAGCGTTGTACGTGAGGACAAGCGTTATGTAAGCCTCGACGTAGCTTACGGTATCCGTGCACGTGTTAACCTTGTTATGAACAACTGGGAGGCTGCTGCTTCTGATGCCAAGAACGCCATCAAGAACAGCGCAGCTAAGCCCTACTCTATGGACGAGATCAGCAAGCCCGGCTTCAGCGACATCAACGACGCATCTTGGATGTGGGGTATCGTAGTTGCCGAGACCGACCGTCCCGTAACAAGCGGTATCTGTAACTTCCCCTCACATATGGGTTCACTCAACTACGGCTATGCATCGGTAGGTGCTTGGCGTTGCATCAACAAGGAGCTCTTCGCTTCTATCCCCGCAAGCGACGTACGTAAGGGCTGGTGGTTGGACGAGACAGGTTACTCGGCTAACCTCAACGACGAGCAGGCCGACTACGCTGCCAACGAGGCAGGTTGTCCTCCCTACACACAGATGAAGTTCGGTTGCTACAACGACGAGACCTATACAAGTACCAACGCCAACGATATTCCTTTGATGCGTATCGAGGAGATGTACCTCATCCAGGCCGAGGCCGAGGCTATGGCCGGTGACGCCGCTGCAGGTGCTGCTACACTCGAGAACCTCATCAAGACATACCGCGACCCCAACTACACCTGTGCAGCTACCGAGGCTATCGGTGTTCAGGAGGCAGTATGGAACCAGCGTCGTATCGAGCTTTGGGGCGAGGGTTTCTCTTACGGCGACCTTATGCGTCTTAAGAAAGGTGTTGACCGTCGTGGCGCAGGCTTTGCCGAGCACCTTGTATTCAACATCCCCGCTGGCGACAGAATTCTCATCTACCCCATCCCCCAAGCCGAGATGGAGCGTAACCCTCTGATTGGTGAGAACAACGAGCTTATGGAAGAGCTTCCCACACCCGTAACAGAGTAAAAAACATTTAATTCGGTCCCCACTCTCTTGCTTTGCGAGAGAGCGGGAAAGCCGAAAAAATAAAAACAAAAGAACTATGAAACTTTATAAAGCATTATTAACATTGACATTGGTAGCTGTTGCCGGTCTCTTCACAGCTTGTGACGAAGAGGGTTATTGGGACAAGTACAATTTCACAAAAGACACCTACTCATTTGAGCAGGGTTCACACAGCTACAACCTCAAGGCTACCGACCCCCTGTCAGAGGTACAGGTAACCGTTGTTAGAGGCACAACAAAGGGTAACGTAGACGTTCCCACAATCTTCACAGCAAACAGCGACATTATCACTGTTGCCGACACTGTTGCACACTTCGTTGATGGTAGCAGCACAGCTGTTATCACCATCAAAATCGACGAGGCAAACATCGAGATTGGTAAAAACTATGCAGCCAGCCTTGCACTTGATGTTACCGAGGAGGAGCTCTCTATTTCGGGTACTACAACCTATAAGCTTACATTCGTTAAGGACTACAACTGGGTTGTTGCAGGTAAGGGTATGTATGCATCAAGCTTCACAGGTGAGCAGTTCGAGGTTCAGTTCGAGATGGCCGAGGGTTACCAGGGTGGTTACTACTGCCGTGTAGCTCCTTACAAGAAGGGTTACTACATTCCTTTCTACCTCGACGAGAACGCAAATATCGTATCTTGCCCCGCAGGTAACTACGATATGGGTGTAACCTACGCAGGTGCAGCACTTATCTTCCACCACAATCCCGCAGGTAGCTACGGTGGCCATTGCTACACTCAGAACGAGGGCAATATTTACCTTATCGCAGGTATCTGGAACACAGCCGAGGGTCTCTACGTTGCTAAAGAGCAGTTCCAGTGGGTTGAGGGTTGGCCCGGTGAGTAATATCACGACAACAAATACTTTCAAATGGATGGTTCCCGATGGAGCCATCCATTTTTTTACGGCACAGAAGTAAATTGCTGATATTCATCGCTTATTGGGCCCGAAGCAGCGGTAAAAGTAACTTTTGAACATCCATTTTTTACTCACCACTCCCGTTGGGTAATGTTCGCGAGGATTAACACAGAAGTAAATTGCTGATATTCAGCGCTTATTGGGCGGGCGATTGGAAATCGCCCGAAGCAGCGACAAAAGTAACTTTTGAACATCCGTTTTTTTACTCACCACTCCCGTTGGGTAATGTGCGCGAGGATTAACACAGAAGTAAAATGCTGATATTCAATGCTTATTGGGCGGGCGATTGAAAATCGCCCCTACTGTTCGCGAGGATTAACACAGATGTAAATTGCTGATATTCAATGCCTTTTTCATTGCGAGTAGGGGCGATTTCTAATCGCCCGAAGCAGCGGCAAAAGTAACTTTTGAACATCCTTTTTTTTACCCACCACTCCCGTTGGGTATGTTCGCGAGGATTAATGCAGATGTAAATCACTGACATTCAATGCCTTTTTCATTGCGAGTAGGGGCGATTTCTAATCGCCCGAAGCAGCGGTAAAAGTAACTTTTGAACATCCATTTTTTACTCACCACTCCCGTTGGGTAATGTTCACGAGGATTAACACAGAAGTAAATTGCTGATATTAAGCGCTTATTGGGCGAGGCTGACCCAAAAGTCGAAAATTTACGAATTTGCGGTTGATTTATTCGGATACCTATCTGAGATAGCTTTCAAATATTCAATTCTCGCGAAGTAAAAAATACTTTTGGGTCACCCCCGAAGCAGCGGCAAAAGTAACTTTTGAACATCCATTTTTTTACTCACAACTCCCGTTGGGTAATGTTCGCGAGGATTAACACAGAAGTAAATTGCTGATATTCATCGCTTATTGGGCGGGCGATTGAAAATCGCCCCTACTGTTCGCGAGGATTAACACAGATGTAAATTGCTGATATTCAATGCTTTTTCATTGCGAGTAGGGGCGATTTCTAATCGCCCGAAGCTGCGGCAAAAGTAACTTTTGAACATCCATTTATTTTACTCACCACTCCCGTTGGGTAATGTGCGCGAGAATTAACACAGAAGTAAATTGCTGATATTCATCGCTTATTGGGCGGGCGATTGGAAATCGCCCCTACCGTTCGCGAGGAAAGCGACTGAGGAGTTCGATTGCGCTAAAAAGAAAAAAGAAAAGTTCAGGTAGTTCGCACACAAAAATCCTCAAAAACAGGCGGTTATTTGCAAAAAAAGTAGTACCTTTGCAGCCGAATTCTATCAACATAATGTCTAACTCATTAACTTAAAATCAATTATGAGCGAAGAGAAAGTATTAACCGGTACCCCCGATTTCGATTGGGATCAGTACGCAAATGGAGAGAACATCTCAGGTCTCTCAAAAGAGCAGCTCGAGCAGGCCTATAATGGCACACTCAGCAAAGTATCAAGCCGCGAGGTAGTTATGGGAACAATCATCAGCATTAACAAGCGCGAGGTTATTGTTGACATCAACTACAAGCAGGACGCAATTATCCCCATCAGCGAGTTCCGTTACAACCCCGACCTTAAGGTAGGCGACCAGGTAGAGGTTTACATCGAGAACTTGGAGGACAAGAAAGGTCAGTTGAACCTTTCACACAAGAAAGCACGCGCAAGCCGTTCTTGGGAGCTCGTTAACGAGGCTATGGAGAATCAGGCAGTTGTACGTGGTTACATCAAGTGCCGCACAAAGGGCGGTATGATTGTAGACGTATTCGGTATCGAGGCATTCTTGCCCGGTTCACAGATTGACGTTAAGCCCATCCGTGACTACGATGCATACGTAGGTCAGACAGAGGACTTCAAGATTGTTAAGATCAATCAGGAATTCAGAAACGTTGTCGTTTCACACAAGGCTCTTATCGAGGCTGAGCTCGAGGAGCAGAAGAAGAAGATTATCAGCACACTCGAGAAGGGTCAGGTACTCGAGGGTACAGTTAAGAATATCACCTCTTACGGTGTATTCATCGACCTCGGTGGTGTTGACGGTCTTATCCACATCACAGACCTCTCTTGGGGTCGCGTAAGCGAGCCCAGCGAGATCGTTTCTCTCGACCAGAAAATCAACGTTGTTATCCTTGACTTCGACGATGAGAAGAAGCGTATCGCTCTTGGTCTGAAGCAGCTTACTCCCCACCCCTGGGATGCTATCGATCCTAACCTCAAGGTTGGCGATATCGTTCAGGGTAAGGTAGTTGTTATGGCCGATTACGGTGCATTCATCGAGATTGCTCCCGGCGTTGAGGGTCTTATCCACGTTTCAGAGATGTCTTGGAACCAGCACCTGCGTTCGGCTCAGGACTTTATGAAGGTAGGCGACGAGGTACAGGCAGTTATCCTCACACTCGACCGCGACGAGCGCAAGATGTCTTTGGGTATCAAGCAGCTTAAGGAGGATCCCTGGACAAACATCGAGGAGAAGTATCCCGTTGGTTCAAAGCACAGCGCTAAGGTTCGCAACTTCACAAACTTCGGTATCTTCGTAGAGATTGAGGAGGGTGTTGACGGTCTTATCCACATCAGCGACCTCTCTTGGACAAAGAAGATCAAGCACCCCTCTGAGTTCACTCAGATTGGTGAGAGCATCGACGTTCAGGTTCTTGAGATTGACAAGGAGAACCGTCGTCTGAGCCTCGGTCACAAGCAGCTCGAGGAGAACCCCTGGGATGTATTCGAGACAGTATTCACAGTTGGTTCAATCCACGAGGGTGTTATCACAGAGCTCATCGACAAGGGTGCAGTAGTATCACTCCCCTACGGTGTTGAGGGCTTCGCAACTCCCAAGCACCTTGTTAAGGAGGATGGCTCACAGGCTAAGGCCGAGGAGAAGCTCGAGTTCAAGGTAATCGAGTTCAACAAGGAGGCTAAGAGAATTATCCTTTCTCACAGCCGCATCTTCGAGGATGTAGCTAAGGCCGAGGAGAAAGCCGAGAAGAAGGCAGCTGCAGCAGCTCGCAAGAGCAACAAGAAGGCTGTTGAGGAGACTCCTGCTATCCAGAACCAGGCAGCCTCTACAACACTTGGTGATATCGATGCACTTGCAGCACTCAAGAGCAAGCTCGAGAGCGGCGAGTAATCAAATAAGCCTATCATAATCTTAAACGGGTGCGCAGCATACTGCGCACCCGTTTAGTTTTATATATAGCTATGCCCTCTGCGCTATGCCCTCTGCACAGGGAACGATTATAATTATTTAGTTTTTATAGAAACAAGCTCAAAAATTTTTCTTATCTTCGCGTGATTTTATCTACCCCGAGAAGATAACAGATAATGCTTGCAAAAAACAAACAGCTATATAAATCTACCGAGAAAAGTTCCATAGAGACTATGGCGCAAGATATTCTGTGCCAAGTATCAACAGAGGACACCATTCTTAAGATTGTTTTTTTTGCAGGAGCCAACGGCAACGAGGAGTACCTTGCAAACCGCGAGACCTTAATTGCCAGCGTCGAAAAAGAATTCCCCACTACCACTCCACTCGTCAGCTACGTAGCGCAGCAGACTGCCTCCGATTGTCTCACAGCCGAGATTATCACATTAGAGCAAAAGGCGACAATCATCCGTCACAGTAACTACATAATCCTCGAGAGCAACGGCACACGCGAGTTGATGACAGGCGGAATAATCCCAAAAGAGCTCGAGAAATCGACCTACGCACAGGCCCTCGACATTTTCGAGCAGCTACAAGTGATACTCACAGCCGGCCAATTTGCCATAAGCGATATTTACCGACAGTGGAACTACATTCAAGGGATTACAGTAGAGAACGAAGGCAGTCAGAACTATCAAGAGTTCAACGATGCCCGCAGCATCTTCTACTCCCACACACAGTGGGATAACGGATACCCTGCAGCAACAGGCATTGGCAGTTGTGCCGGCGGAGTAATGGTCGATATTTACGCAGTACAAGGAGGCGAGATAAACAGCCCCATCGACAACCCTCTGCAAATAGCGGCACACAGCTACTCGCAGAAAGTATTGGCACAAAACAGACAAGCGGCACTCCCCAAGAAAACAACACCAAAATTCGAGCGCGCACGCATTACAGGAGTAACCATACATATATCGGGAACAGCAGCCATACGCGGCGAAGCAAGCTCCGAGAGTAACGACATTCTCTCGCAGACCGAGGCCACTATGCAGATAATGAACCATTTAGTTACCAAAGAGAATATTCCTATACCGTGCGACGACACCGTCTACGACTTCTTGCGCGTATATGTAAAGCACAAGGAGGATATTCCGCAGGTACAACAATATATGGAGCAGCACTATCCCACCCCGCTAAAGCACTATCTTGTGAGCGACATTTGCCGCCCCGAGCTACTTATCGAGATAGAGGGAACAGCACGTATTTTATAATCGCAATCCTATCCATACATTAACACAAACACTTAAAAAACACTAAAACATCCCATCGTCAAAACAAATGCAGACGATGGGATGTTTGAATTATACAACGGCGCCGCAGGACGGCACCTCTGTGAAGTGGCGATGCAACAGTCCAACGTCCCTGCATACGTCGGTACGCGTTAGCACCGTAACCATCCTCGGCACCGTTATGTCAAAAAACAATTAACCCCATATATAAACAATTAAAAAAGAGAAAAAATGAGTATGCCAGTAAGACGAGGAACACCACAAGGATGGATTCCAAGCATTTTCAATGACTTCTTCAACAACGAATGGTTGATTCACAGCAGTAGCACAGCCCCCGCGATAAATGTCATCGAGGGAGAGAAATGCTACACAGTAGAGGTTGCCGCCCCCGGGATGACAAAGGAAGACTTCAATATCCATCTGAACAACGATAACAATCTTTGTATCACAATGGAGAAAAACTGCAACTGCAAGAACGAGAAAGAGTGTTGCAACAAAGAAGATAATACCGCCAAAGAGAGCGAAGAGCCCAAAGGGCGCTATCTGCGTCGCGAATTTTCATATACAAAATTCAAGCAGACGCTACTACTGCCCGAGGACGTAGACACCACTAAGATAGAGGCAAAGATGAACAACGGAGTACTGCTGATTCAAATTCCTAAAAAAGCAGTCACCGAGCCACAACACACCAATCGCACTATTGCCATAGGATAATAAACCGCGTGCCCCACCCTCCTCAAAAGGGAGGGAGAAAGTGGGCTATTGCTTATTTGTGAGGATGACTCGAAAGTCATCCTCTTTTTGTCGCCCGCGCAAACTATATTTGCAATATATTTTATATCTTAGCAAGCAGAAACCAATAAAAGCATAAAGCAATGCTGATTCAACTGTTATTTGTACTCACTGCAATAATCATCGGTGCCCGACTGGGCGGCATCGGACTTGGAGTAATGGGCGGTGTGGGCCTTGCCATCCTCACATTTGTTTTTGGTCTGCAACCCACCTCACCACCTATAGATGTAATGCTTATGATAGCCGCTGTAATATCGGCAGCCTCTTGTATGCAGGCCGCAGGCGGACTCGACTATATGGTGAAGATTGCCGAGCGCATACTGCGTCGCAATCCCTCGCACGTAACCATCCTTGCACCCATCGTAACCTACACACTCACCTTCCTTGCCGGAACAGGTCACGTAGCCTACTCGGTACTCCCCGTAATTGCCGAGGTTGCCGCCGACAGCAAGATACGTCCCGAGCGCCCATTAGGAATCTCGGTCATAGCATCGCAGCAAGGAATAACAGCAAGCCCCATCTCGGCAGCTACGGTAGCACTGTTGGGATTACTCGCAGGCTTCGACATCTCACTGTTCGACATTCTTAAGATATGCGTTCCTGCCACCCTCATAGGAGTGCTTGTCGGCGCCCTCTTCTCGATGCGAGTAGGCAAAGAGCTTATCGACGACCCCGAATATCAGCGTCGCGTACGCGAAGGAATCTTCAAAGAGGAACAGCAAGGAGCCACCATCGTCAAGAATCTCTTCAATGCCCGCATCTCGGTGGCCATTTTCCTTTGTGCCACCCTGCTCATTGTACTCTTCGGTTCTATTCCGACGATGCGCCCCACTTTCGATGGCTCTACTGTTGGGATGCCAATAATAATAGAGATACTTATGCTCAGTGCAGCAGCACTTATACTACTGTGCACCCGCACCGATGGTATTGCCGCCACCAAAGGCAGCATCTTCCCCGCAGGGATGCAGGCTGTTATTGCCATATTTGGAATAGCCTGGATGGGTGACACATTCATCAGCGGCAACATAGAACAACTTACCGCCTCTATCGAAGGAGTGGTACGAGAAATGCCTTGGCTCTTTGGCCTCGCCCTGTTTGTAATGTCCATATTGCTGTATAGCCAGGCAGCCACCATACGAGCTATTGCCCCACTTGGTCTTGCATTGGGAATATCCCCAATGATGATGATAGCCCTTTTCCCCGCTGTCAACGGATACTTTTTCATTCCCAACTACCCTACCGTTGTTGCAGCCATCAATTTCGACCGTACAGGCACCACAGGTATTGGTCGTTGGGTTCTGAACCACTCCTTTATGATGCCGGGACTTATTACTACAGTTGTATCCATTGCAACCGGCCTGTTGCTTATACAGTTTTTTGCATAACAGACAACGTTCTATTTACAACGTTCCTATTACTTCGTCGAAGTAAGAGGAACGTTGCTTATAAGCAAAAAAAACAAACAAGAAACTTTTATTATCCTCGACAGAGACAATATTTAATACTTTTTAGTTATATTTGCTTTTTTAGCGAAAACAAACTTGTTTCTCGCTAAAAAAGCAGTTCTTTATTGCATCATAATTAACCAATTATTTATAAACACAAACGTATGAAAAAATTTGCATTCGGAATTCTATTCCTCTGTTGCGGATTGCTCTCTTGCTCCGACAACACCCCGACAGCAGACTACCGCGTAGTACCTCTGCCACAGGAAATTACAGCATCTAACGGTTCAGGCTTTGAACTGAGTGCACAGACACCCATCGTCTACCAGGGCGACGAGGCAATGCAGCGCAACGCCCGATTCCTTGCACAGTACATCAAGGAGAAGAACGGTCTTGAACTTAATGTTACAGACGCTGCAAGCGCTAAGGCTATCACACTTGCAGTTGGCGACGTTTGCGAGAACAAAGAGGGTTACAAACTAACAGTAAATGCCGACGGCATAAACATCACCGGTGCATCGGCAGCAGGTGTATTCTACGGCATTCAGACACTGCGCAAGTCACTTCCGGCCGAGCAGTGCGCTACTATCAACCTTCCCGCAGTAGAGGTTAACGACTACCCCCGTTTCTCTTATCGTGGTGCCCACTTCGACGTATCGCGTCACTTCTTCACTATGGACTCGGTAAAGCGTTTCATCGATATGTTGGCACTTCACAACATCAACCGTTTCCACTGGCACCTCACCGACGACCAGGGTTGGCGCATCGAGATAAAGAAGTATCCCAAACTCTCTACAGTAGCAGCAGAGCGCGACGAGACTGTAATCGGCCGTAACAGCGGCGAGTACGACGGACAGCACTATGGTCCCTTCATCTACACACAGGACGACTGCCGCGAGATAGTACGTTACGCAGCCGAGCGTCACATCACCGTAATCCCCGAGATTGACCTTCCCGGCCATATGCAGGCAGCCCTTGCCGCATATCCCCAGTTCGGTTGCACCGGTGGCCCGTACGAGGTATGGAAGATGTGGGGAGTATCGGATAACGTACTCTGCGCAGGTAACGACGCAACTCTCGGCTTCATCGAGGACGTACTCACCGAGGTCATCGAGATTTTCCCCTCGGAGTATATTCACATCGGTGGCGACGAGTGCCCCAAGACACAGTGGGAGAAATGTCCCAAATGCCAGGCTCGCATCAAGAAACTCGGCATCAAGGGCGACAAGAAGCACAGCGCCGAGATGTATCTCCAGAGCTTCGTAATCAACCACGCCGAGAAGTTCCTCAACAGCAAGGGACGTCAGATTATCGGTTGGGACGAGATTCTCGAGGGAGGTCTTGCGCCCAATGCCACAGTACACTCTTGGCGCGGCGTATCGGGCGGTATCGAGGCTGCTAAGCAGGGTCACGACTGTATTATGTCGCCCACCGACTATATGTACTTCGACTACTACCAGACAAAATACACCGACGACGAGCCTCTCGCAATCGGCGGCTACCTCCCCATTGAGAAGGTATATAGCTTCGAGCCTTATGACAAGCGACTCACACCCGAAGAGCAGAAACATATCATCGGTGTTCAGGCCAACCTTTGGACCGAGTATGTTCCCACATACACTCACGTAGAGTATATGGAACTTCCCCGTATGGCAGCTCTTGCCGAGGTACAGTGGTGCAAGCCCGAGAACAAAGACTACGAGGACTTCAAGTTCCGTCTTATGCCCCTCATCGCAATGTACGACATCTATAAGTATAACTACGCAAAGCACATCTTCGATATCAACCCCTCATTTGCTACCGATACCGAGAATGGCGCTATTGTAGCAACATTCACCACCATTGACAATGCCGACGTACACTACACACTCGATGGCACCGAGCCCACAACAGCATCGCCCAAATACACTGCTCCCGTACAGATTAAGGAGAGCTGCACTATTAAGGTTAAGGGATTCAGCCCCCGTGGCGAAACAAGGACATTCGCTGAGACCTTCACATTCAACAAGGCAACAGCAAAGCCCATTGAGATGTTACAGCCCATTAACGAGCAGTACAAGTTCGAGGGTGCTACTACCCTTGTCGATGGTCTTAAGGGTAACAACAACTACCGCACAGGCCGTTGGTTGGGATTCCGCGCAAACGACTTTGAGGCAGTAATCGACCTTAAAGCAGCCGAGGAGATTAAGAACGTAAGCTTCAACACCAACGTCGAGAAAGGCGATTGGATTTTCGGTGCACGTGGTATCACCGTATCAGTTTCTGAGGATGGCAAGGAATACACCGAGGTATTCAACGAGGCATACCCCGCAATGACCGAGGCCAACCCCAATCAGCTTTACACACACAGCATCGATTTTGCACCCGTAAAGGCACGCTACGTAAAGGTTAAGGCTCTTGTCGAGCACAGCATCCCCGAGTGGCACGGTGGTCGTGGCAACTACGGTTTCTTGTTTGTCGACGAGATTGCAATCAACTAATATCCTCTAACGGATAATTATATAAAAAACGTCCCGAGAAAAATTTCCCGGGACGTTTTTTATGTATGTTCACAGGTAAAACAAAACTTTATCTATCGAGTGTATAAATAATTATTGGTATCCGGTAAAAATAGAATAATCCCAAGAAGTGCTATTGACGAAGCAGAGCCTTTTGCCTACTTTTCGTCGGCACGAAAAGTAGGAGAAAAATAACAATGAAAGGCTGAATTTAGCATTGTCGGTGTTTCGGGCGATTGAAAATCGCCCCTACTCGTAATGAGTTATTAATTAACACAATACGTGATAGTTGTAAACCTCTTTATGTTTTGCTGTTAACGGTTGCTTGTAGGGGCGATTTCTAATCGCCCGCCACAGCGTTTAATTTGTAAGCATCCGATAAAGTACATTCAATAAATTAGCCGCTACTAACGGTGACTACCTGCTAGTGGCGGCTATTAATTGTCAG
>JAGBBX010000027.1 GCA_017938245.1 Bacteroidaceae bacterium | reverse complement strand
TATGAAAAAGTGGGCTTGCTTTAGTATTTTTGAGGTAAACCTCGAAAATAGACTGCACTCGCTTTGAAAAATATTGAAGTGAACTTCATATTTCTCGCTCGTTTGTTAGTATTTTTGAGGTAAAAGTGGCAATATTAGCTTCGTCAATAGCACTTCTTGGGATTATTCTATTTTTATCGGACTGTAATAAAAAAAATGCGCGTAAGGTCTCAATAATAGAAACCTTACGCGCAATATTTCGGGCGATTTTTAATCGCCGGTCATAATACTCAGCCTATACTATCCGACAAGTAAGCTTTTGGGAGAGCGCGGCAGTTATACCCGAAAGCCATTGCCTCACCGTATGCCCCTGCCGAGCGGATAGCCAGAATATCCCCTCTTTTGCAATGAGGCAACTCAACATCCTTGCAGAACACATCGGACGACTCACAAATAGGGCCGACGACATCGTACTTTTCGCAAGCATCGCACGACGACAGATTCTCAATCTTATGATAGGCGCCATACATTGCCGGACGTACAAGGTCGTTCATTCCGGCATCCACAATAGCAAACTGTTTGCAAGTACCCCTCTTCACGTATGTCACACGTGTAATAAGTGAGCCGCACTGCCCTACAAGGCTGCGACCAAGCTCGAAATGCAAAGTCTGTCCCTTCTCCAGTTTCAGATTCTCGGCATACACCGCAAAATAAGCTGCAAAATCGGGAACAGCACACTCGTCGGGCTCGTCGTAACGTATACCCAAGCCACCGCCTACATTTATATGCGGCAATACAATACCACGCTTCTCGCGCAACTGTTTCTGAAGTTCGTTCACACGACTGCACAGTTCCACAAAATCGTCCATAACCAGAATCTGTGAGCCGATATGAAAATGCAGACCTATCAGAGTCAAATGTTCACACCCCTCGATACAATCTATAACCTCATCGAGCTGCTCATAGTTAATACCGAACTTATTCTCGGCAAGGCCTGTTGTTATATTAGCGTGAGTGTGTGCCGCAACATTGGGATTAACGCGAATAGCCACCTGCGCCACCTTACCACGCTCGGCAGCAAGCGCCTCAATCGCCTGTAACTCGGGAACAGACTCAATATTAAAGCAGAATATTCCGGCATCCAATGCATCGGCAATCTCGCGGTCGGTTTTTCCAACACCCGCAAAAACAATTTTCTCGGCTGGGATACCTGCGGCAATAGCAGCCTTAACCTCGCCACCACTTACACAATCGGCACCTATTCCTTGCTCACGCATAGCTGCAAGAATCATAGGGTTGAAATTGGCCTTGACAGCATAATGAATATGAAAATTATCATATTTTGCAGCCTCACGCAGTGCCGTTGCAAGCGTCTCGCGCAACAGCCCCATATCGTAGTAATAAAACGGCGTTTCAATATTATTGAACGCCGCTATAGGAAAATCTGTTCTCATAAACAGTTTATCAATTCTGTGAGTTAAAAATTGTAGCACTCAGCGAACGAAGGGCACGCTCCTTATCCTCCTCGCGCACGAGGAAAGATATATTATAGTTACTACCACCATACGACACCATACGCACAGGAATATCCTTCATAGCCTCCATAGCACGAGCCTCGAAGCCAACGTTCTCCCAGTTAAGGTCGCCCACCACGCAGATTATGCACATATCGCGGTCGATGGTAACAGTACCGTACTTTTGCAGTTCGTCTACAATATGGTCAAGTTTACGGTCATCGTCTATTGACACAGACACACCCACCTCAGATGTACAAATCATATCTATAGATGTCTTGTAAGTCTCGAATACCTCGAATACCTTACGCAAGAAACCGTATGCCAAGAGCATACGTCCCGACTTAATCTTAACAGCAGTAATACCCTCCTTTGCTGCAATAGCCTTAATCTCACCCGGACGTGTCAGATTATTGTCAATGAGTGTACCCTCGGCCGATGGGTCCATAGTATTCAGCAGACGCACAGGAGTACCGGTGAGCTTTGCAGGAAGAATACAGGTAGGATGCAGAATCTTAGCGCCGAAGTAAGCAAGCTCGGCCGACTCCTCGAAGTGCAGATGATGCACAGGCGAGGTGTTATCCACAATGCGAGGGTCGTTGTTATGCATACCATCAATGTCAGTCCAAATCTGCACCTCCTCGGCATTTACCGCCGCACCTATAAGAGTTGCAGTATAGTCACTACCTCCACGCAACAGATTATCGATATTACCCTGATGATTCAGACAAACAAATCCCTGAACAATGTAAATACGTCCTTTAGCCTCAAGGTCGACAAACTGCAACAAGTGTTCGCGAATGTAACCGAGGTCGGGCTCTCCGTTCGATGCCAGACGCATAAAATCGAAAGAGTTAAGAAGCACCGCGTCTATGCCCTGCTCCTGCATATAAAGAGCCACCATATTTGTCGACATAAACTCGCCCTGCGCCACAATTTCCTTCTCAAGGTCGACTGTAAGAGGACGATTGGCAAGTTCGCGCAGATGGTTAAAAATCTCGCTCACCTTGTTGTTTGCAACCTCGGCATACTCCTTTGTCGAATAAAGGTCTCTTATAGTCTGTTTATATTTATCCTGCAACACTGTCGAATGTTCGCAAGCACCCAACACATTGCCGTTACGCAAATAGTTTGTAAATTCAATAAGTGAATTTGTTGTTCCCGACATTGCCGAAAGAACAACAACCTTAGTATTACCATCGGAGATAAGTTTCACAACTCCCTTCATACGCTCGGCCGAGCCCACCGATGTTCCTCCAAATTTAAGTACTCTCATTGTATATTATTTTTAGTTTATATTTACATTTACCACTGTTTTTTTGTTAGCCAATAACAATTTTTCATTTACAAAATGATAGGATATGCAAAAATATAAAGAAATTTTCAAACAAAATGTTTTTTTACATATCTTTTACCTGTTTAATATTTAAAATTATATAAAAACAGCATTAGTAGCTAAAATAATATAGGTGGAGAGCATATCCACAGCGCTCTCCACCTACATAAACGAATTATAAAACCTCTAAGGAGATACTCTCCCTACAGTACTTACTCAAAAACACTTGCAATCAAGGGTACATTATTTGCATAATCCATTAACATAAGATAGCTGACAATATAATCCTCGGGAACATCATCAACAATTACAGCATCTACTCTTATAACCTTTCCACTTATTGTTACATCGGGAGCAGCGCCAAACTGTTCAATCATATCATACTGACTCTCGAGGAGGCTGCTATACATAATCTGTGCCCATTCGGCAGTTGGGAAAGTCATTGTAGTTATATAAGATCTCACGTATCTCTCGGAATCGAATTTAATATCAACACGATAATCTATATCCATTCCGTGCAGGTTACGACACTCATATACCCCTTTCTTAGCATCCCAGCTTCCAAAAACAAATCTATTAGGTATAGTTACGTTTCCATTCCAAACATCAACTGCATATTTTACATCTGCAGCCGAACGGCCCACGAAATTATCAAGTTCTATATATATTACATTACCCTTACGCTTAACATTAAAACTGAGTGCCGAATTACCTGCTCTTGTCGAGAGAAGCGAAGCAAACTGTTTCTTAATGAATGATAATGTATTGTAATTTATAATACCCATTGTTCTCTGCTCGGGCATATAATAATAATCTTCATCGTCTTCGTAATCCTCGCCAAAGTCGGCCCACGCGCCACTATTCAAGAGATCAGCATAAACCTTAGCATAATAATCGCTGCTACAGATAACATTATATGCACTACTCATACAGATTCCATTACTAAACTCATAAGCGTAACAAGAACCATTAAGTCCACTCTCCTCATCGACATACTGCCCCTCGGGACAATAGGTAGCAATACCATCTTTCATATTACCGGACCATCCCTCATCGGGAACCTCAGGGATAACAACACTACCGGCATTGGATGAAGAACCACCTGTAGCATCATCATCGTCATCGCTGCTACACGAAGAAAAATTAAAACTCAGCATTACTGCCACAATCATTAAACCAAAAAATCTTAGAGTCTTCATAATTGTACGATTAAATTAACATTATATTTCCATTGTCTATGTTACAATATAATAGCATATCTTTTACTATATCCTTAATTCCGCAGCACTTTAGTTTAACTATTTTTATAAGTTCCTGAGCAACAAAAAGTTGCCCAGGATTTTGCCATGTCAGATTTTTCACTTACCTTAGTGCTGCAAATCAAGACAAGCAAAAATCATCCATGACATG
>JAGBBX010000026.1 GCA_017938245.1 Bacteroidaceae bacterium | reverse complement strand
TGGACCAATAGGCACAACTTCAAAAGGAATAGTTCCTAACGAATTCTCAAATGTGATTCTATATGGATTGTATTTGGATAGTGCTTCATATTGGTTAATATATTGCTGGACACTTGCTATAGCTTCATTATCAAGATGGGGGCGTATTGAGCCAAGAATTGAAGACAACATTTGGGCAGCTGTCTTATTATCTCCTATTCTGCTTAAATCCATAGCAAACATCAGAGACGAATTGAGCATATTGCCAAGATCAAGGTTCTCTGACTGAGTATTGAATAATTCCGTAAACGCAGGAATTGAAACATCTGGGCGGTTTAACCTGTTCCCTATTAGACAGCGAGAAAATATTTCAAGGAATTGGTTCATTGAATCTTTGGGTTCAGTTCGGTATAAAGAATCCAATGCAAACCAATCGGAATTATTCATTGCCTCTGCAATTTTCACATCAGAGGTTTGGCCATAACCAAATGAGAAACAGCCTAAACATATCCATATTGAAAGAATAAATTTCTTCATAATTATTATATAATTGATAATTATCCTATGTAATTGCTGTTATTTTTCTGCAAAGTTAAGCGAAATATTCCAAACAGAGCCATCTGAAATCTATAAAAGAGTTTTGAAGGGTGGCAATAATGGCGACCACTCATATTTGAGCAGTCGCCATTGTTATTCAGATAATAATCGGCTAATTACTTTATCGTATTGATCCAATTAGCTATATCTTTCAACACCTCTTCGGATATAGTCTCTTCAATTGCACCATAGTTGAGTGCGGTAGTTGGAGTACAATGCTGGAAAAGATGATTCAAACTATCATATTCTTTTATAAGGCTATTCTTGTTCTTTGGCAAATTCTGCCTGATGACAGGCAAGTTATCTGAGCTTAATACTTGTAAATCCAGTGTACCATTTAGTGCCATAACAGGACATTTTATTTTGCTGATAGCTTTGGCGGGGTCATATCCCAAGTACCAAGTCAGCCAGTTACCTCCGAAGGTTATGCACTTAACAAGGTTTGACTTAAAATTATTTGGCAATGTCAATTTGTTTGTTTGGCATAATGTTTCAATGTACTCTGACTTGTCGGTAATCTCTTTCCCGCTAATTCTATCTGTATATACGATTCTCAATGCTACATCATAGTCCTCAATTATCTCTTGAGGCACTCCTTGGAGTTGCATTGCAGCTCCATTTTGACCAACAATTACATCTATCCCCTTAGCTGCACCACCAGCTAATGAAATAAGAAAATCTACACTCCTATTTGCGCCCATCATAAATGCGATGGTACCACCTTCGCTGTGTCCTAAAACACCGATCTTGCCAAACTTCTTCAGGCTACGCAGATATGCTATTCCTGCTTCGGCATCAGCGAGGTTATTCTCTGTTGTAGTATTCTTTGTGGGGCCTGTCGATTTACCTACACCTCTATCATCGTATCTAAGTGATGCTATTCCATTTTTGGCAAGAAAATCTGCTATAACCAGAAAGGGCTTGTGGTCAAAGAGCTCCTCATCACGATTCTGGTTACCACTTCCAGAAATCATCAAGACAACAGGAATAGTTCCTCTCTTGTATCCTTCATAATTTACGGGATAAGTTAGTGTTCCAGATAGCTGGGCATCCTCGATTTCATTTGTAAATGATACCTCCTCTGTTGTGTAAGCAAGAGGTGCTGCAGGTGTTTGGGGCCTTAGGGGCTTATACTCACCTCTTTTAAGCGTTAGCGGGAGTTTTAGACCGCTTTGAGAGAAGGTTCCAACAAGTTCACCATTGATTAACTCTGCTTCATACGAAGCTCCGATAGCAGACACAGTAACCTTAATAGCCTCGTCGGTAAGGAGGTTTTTGTAGCACCCAATTCCTTTTACACCTTGGTCGGGGCTGTCAAGAGTACAAACTACATATCCTTCTTGCTGTTCTATATTGAGTCCAATATTTAATTCCATAGGTCCGACAGAGAGTTTACCAATCCAAGAACCTACCAGAGTTGTGGTATTATTGACTCCTTGTGCAAACGCAATCCAAGAGTTTAAAATAAAAAACATGGATAGAATAAAGTGTCTCATATTATGATATTTTTTTCATAAACCTAATTTACAACAACTAATGTAGCATTCATTTTGCAAAGGTAATAGAAAATCCCGAATAGAGGCATTAACAGCCCATAAAATACTTTTGTGAAAGTTGAATTGATAATAACGTCAATCTTTTATTCCCTATTGTCGGATGCAAAGGTAGCCAAACCTCATTTGAATAAGAAAAGGTCAAGCGGTAAACCGTTTGGAGCATTTTACAGAAACTCGGCCGCACTCGGCATAGCTCAAGTAAACTTGGCTCTGCTCTCATTTGCACGAGTTTTTTTCCTCCGTTGGAGAGTAAACAACTCCAAAACCTTTTCTTATTCATTGGCTTGGCTGAAAACTGCATCCGGCAACGGAGATAAACGACTGACGAAATAATAGAACAAAAACTGCTATTCCAACTATTGCAGCACCAACCAAAGAGGGACACACCTTTAGCGGATGGAGAGAGATTCCCGCAATAATGCCCGCAAAGAACATTGTAGTTGAGGGAACATTCTCTATCAACAGTTACACCGTAACATTTATGGTCGATGGTGAGGTTTACGAAACTATGACTGTTGAGTATGGTGCCGAAATAGAGCTTCCTACTCCTCCCGAGAAAGAGGGTTATATATTCACCGGTTGGATTGGCGTCCCTGCTACAATGCCAGCCGAGGATATTGTAATCGAAGGCAGATTCGAGGTTGACACCACCGGCATAAACGCTGTAATATTAGACCTTGAAAAGAATGAGGTTTATAACCTTAAAGGTCAGCGCATAACCGAGAGCGAAAATCTCACCCGTGGTATTTACATTGTCAATGGCAAGAAAGTATATATAAAGTAATTAGCAATATGCAATAATATATTAGCAGCAGGCGCGAGCCTGCTGCTAATATATTATTGCATATTATTAGAGGTGTCCGGTAAACTTTTTCAGTCTCTCATTTAGGCTTGTTTTGCTAAATTCAGCCTTTCATTGTTATTTTTCTCCTACTTTTCGTGCCGACGAAAAGTAAGCAAAAGGCTCTGCACACGGAAAATCTTAACGTAAAATGCTCACGATGTTTTTTGGGTGTATTGATATCCATTGGACTCTCTTTTGGATAAGAGTAGAGAGTTCCGAAAGAAAAGGTTTATAGATACAAAAAAAGATTGCCCAATCACTAATTCGTGACTGGGCAATCTAGTATATTGGTTCTGATTTGCCGGACTACATATCCTCTATAGATAGTCCTCTATAAATAAACTCATAGTTCTTGAATGTACCAACAGCTTTGAAGAACAACTGAGATTTGGCTCTTAATACCGCTTCATCAAAGTTTTTCTCTTGACGTTTAACTTCGATAAATTCTATCTTGTTTTCCAACTCATCTTCGGCAACAATGTCGATTTCGTTTTCTCCCTTGCGGTCATGCCAGTATCCAAGGCGAGTATATTCACCAGACTCTTTCATTACTTCAATAAAGTAACTTTCGAGAGATTTACCGCTGAATGTAGAAAAGTCGCGCTCAACTATCGTTCTCAATCTGTCATTACCGCCAGCCTCGATGATGTGTGTATATTTGTATATGAAACGGAACCAGAATTTTAAGAACTGGTCGTTGATAGCATAATGCACATTCTTGTTGCTTGACTTTTCGTAGATAGGTTGCATCTTACTTATCAAACCATACCCCTCGCTTAGGTTTTTCAAGTAGCCTGACAGCTCTTTTATATTGAGAGTATTTTCCAAATCATTGCGTGTATTTTTACCTTGCGCAATCAGTGTTAGTATTGAGAAATAGATACCGTAGTCCTTGCCAAATTCATCAACAAGCATATTTTTACCCTCTGGCAAAAAATAGGAATCACGCTCAAAGAACATATCGAGCATCTTCTTCTCAGTAAACTTTTTCCTATCAACGAGTAACTCAACATATTTAGCGACTCCTCCTGTCAAGGCATAGAGAGCCAACAAGTCTGACTTCTTGTAGCCAGGGCAATATTCTGACATTATCTCCTTTAAGACTGATGGTCTGAAAGGTCGAACATGAATAGTGTCGGTCTGTCTGCCAAATAGAGGTTGTTTCTTATCCTTGAATATCTTATTCATTAATGTATTTACCGAGCCTGCTACAATAAGGTTAATATGAGCCTTACTCTTGTAGCTATCCCAGATATTCTGCATATCTGAATAGATAGAGGAATTAACCCTAAAGAAGTCCTGGAACTCATCAATAAAGAGAGTGATATGCTGGTTTAGAGATAGCTCCATTATATACTTAAAGATTGCAGCAAATGTCATCCCCTTCGCATCAGGCATCGGAATATCTAGCTTTGTACGAATCTCCTCAATGAAAATGTCACACAAGTCAGTTTCTGCCTTACGGGCAACAAAGAAGTAGAGAATGGTTTTGTTCTCATAAAACTTCTTAACCATCTCTGTCTTACCAATACGACGCCTTCCTGTAATAATGGTAAACTGGGCAACCTCGTGAGAAATCTCTTCTATTTCTCTTAGTTTTTCAAATTCAGCTTCTCTATCAAAAAATCTCATATCTGTAATTATTATCGTAATGCTCATTACCGTAACGGCGGTTACGATAACGCAAAGATACAAATAAAATTATCAAATAAACAAGAGATGTAGATAATTTAATAGCTACACCGTAACATTTATGGTCGATGGTGAGGTTTACGAGACTATGAGCGTTGCATACGGAGCAACAATAACTCCTATTGCTGAGCCTACCAAAGAGGGATACACCTTTAGCGGATGGAGTGAGATTCCCGAAACTATGCCTGCAAACGATGTTGTAATTGAGGGAACATTCTCTATCAACAGTTACACTATAACATTTATGGTCGATGGTGAGGTTTACGAGACAATGACTGTTGAGTATGGTGCCGAAATAGAGCTTCCTACTCCTCCCGAGAAAGAGGGTTATATATTCACCGGTTGGATTGACATCCCTGCCACAATGCCTGCCGAGGATATTGTAATAGAAGGCAGATTCGAGGTTGACACCACCGGCATAAACACAGTAAAGTTAGACCTTGAAAAGAACGAAGTTTATAACCTTAAAGGTCAGCGCATAACCGAGAGCGAAAATCTCACCCGTGGCATTTACATTGTCAATGGCAAGAAAGTATATATAAAGTAATTAGCATAGATATAATAATATTAGCAGCAGGCTCACACCTGCTGCTAATATTTATTGCATATAACTTATTCCGACGGTTAGTGTTTTAACTTTTCAATGATTGCGGGCGATTAGAAATCGCCCCTACACGCACATAATCAACCCAAAGGGGCAACATTTTATAGCGTAGGTCGTTCCTAAAACGTTCTTACAGAAACTCGAGTGCCGTTCTAATATCGACAAGTTCCTTGCGGATGGCGCGCAGTCGGTCTATCACCTCGCCATTTGTCTGCGCAATCTCTATATTGCCATCTTTTTTCATAAAACGACGGGCGCCGGCAAGCGTCATTCCGCGCTCCTTAACAAGATGGTGCACTGTGCGAACTGCCTCGATATCCTCGCGGGTATATTGGCGCACGTTGTTAGCACCCTTCTTGGGGTTTATCTGCGGAAATTCGCTCTCCCAATAGCGGAGTGTCGATTCGTTTACCCCAATCTCGGCAGCGACCTCTTTTATAGAGTAGTATAGTTTGTGATTCTTATTCTTGTTAAGCGCCATAATTAGTCGTAAATTTTACCGTGGTTCTCGGCCATACGCAGCATCTCGTCGTACCCCTCGGCATCGAGGTCCATAAAATAGAAGTTGATGGGGTTGACGGGACGTCCTTTCTCTATTACCTCGTAGTGCAGGTGAGGACCCGAGCTCTTTCCCGTGTTGCCGCTAAGTGCAATCTGCTCGCCGCGCACCACTCGCTGCCCGCGCTTTACCTTGAACTCTTTTAGATGAGCATAACGTGTGAGGTAGTTGAAACCGTGGTCTATCTCTACCGTCCATCCATACCCCTGTTTCCACTTGGCAAGTGTTATCACACCATCGGCAGTGGCATAGACGGGTGTACCTACGTCGCACGAGAAATCCATTCCCTGATGGAACTTACGTACATTGTAGATGGGGTCGATGCGATAGCCGTAACCCGATGCGGTGCGTTTGAGGTCGCGGTTGGCAATGGGTTGTATGGCAGGCAGAGAGCGTAGGCGCTGCTCTTGCTCGCGGCTGGTCTTTACTATCTCGTCGAACGATTTTGTCTGTATATAAAGCTGCTTGGCAAGCATATCCATCTTCTGTGTCGTCTGCACCACAAGCTGCGAGTTATCGAGGTCCATAAGCTCGTTATAGCGGTTGGTACCGCCGTAACCTGCGTTACGCGCGGCCTCGGATACAGGTTCGGAACCAAGCAGGGCACGGTACATATTATCGTCGCGCTGCTGAATATCCTGCAACACCTCCATTGCATTGTCGAGCCTTTGCGAAAGGATATTGTATTGCGCCAAAAGACGGGAATTCTCGGCCTGGACATCTTTCATCGAGGGTGTCTCTATGAGAAGAAAGAACATAAGGAACGACAGACCACCGAATATGACAAAGAGCAGCACCCTGCGCAAAATCGTCAGGAAGCGCTGTGCAAGATTAGGATATACCCTATCGTATGTACGGGTTGTCGGATTAAATATATAATAGACCTTACGCATTCTTCTGTAATTTGATAGCGTGATAACCCCAAGCAAGCGTGAGCAAAGATTGTTTACCTGTTTCGCCCCATTTTTACCCTATTTTAGCACGCTTTTAGGTTGCAAAAATAACAAAAGTAAGCTATCTTTGCAAGCTAATTGAATAAAAAGCGGTATCATTATAACAGATATTAAGAGTTTAAGACCGCAAAAACATTGACAGGATAAATTAAAAACATTTTACAATATGCTCACATCTAAAGAGATACGCGAATCGTTCAAAAGATTCTTCGAGCAGAAGGGACACCTTATTGTGCCCTCGGCTCCAATGGTTGTGAAAGACGACCCCACACTTATGTTCACCAATGCAGGAATGAACCAGTTCAAGGATATTATCTTGGGTAACAGCCCTGCAAAGAGCAAGCGCGTAGCCGACTCGCAGAAGTGTCTTCGTGTAAGCGGTAAGCACAACGACCTCGAAGAGGTAGGTCACGACACCTATCACCACACAATGTTCGAGATGCTTGGTAACTGGTCTTTCGGCGACTATTTCAAGAAAGAGGCTATCGACTGGGCTTGGGAGTATCTTACCGAGGTTATCAAGCTCGACCCCAACCGTCTTTATGTAACTGTATTCGAGGGTGCTGCAAGTGAGGGACTTGAGCGCGATAACGAGGCTGCCGGCATCTGGGAGAAGCATCTTCCTGCCGAGAGAATCCTCAACGGTAACCTCAAAGATAACTTCTGGGAGATGGGCGACACAGGTCCCTGTGGCCCTTGTAGCGAGATTCACATCGACATTCGCAGTGACGAGGAGCGCGCTGCCGTTCCCGGACGCGACCTTGTAAATGGTTCACATCCTCAGGTAATTGAGATATGGAACCTTGTGTTTATGCAGTACAACCGTATGGCCGACGGACATCTTGAGGAGCTTCCCGCCAAGGTTATCGACACCGGTATGGGCTTCGAGCGTCTGTGTATGGCGCTTCAGGGCAAACGCTCGAACTACGACACCGACGTATTCCAGCCTATCATCAAGGCTATTGGTGCAATCTCGGGTAAGGAGTATGGCAACGACGCACAGGTCGACGTTGCAATGCGCGTAATTGCCGACCACATTCGTACAATATCATTCTCTATAACCGATGGTCAGTTGCCCTCGAACGCAAAGGCAGGATATGTTATCCGCCGCATCTTGCGTCGTGCAGTGCGCTACGGTTACACCTTCCTGGGACAGAAGCAGGCATTTATGTATAAGCTTGTCCCCACACTCATAGAGAATATGGGCGATGCTTATCCCGAGCTTGGCCAGCAGCAGGAGCTTATAACAAAGGTTATCAAAGAGGAGGAGGAGTCGTTCCTGCGCACTCTTGCAACAGGTATGCAGATGCTCGACAAGATTATTGCAACAGCAAAGGCTGCTGGTAACAACGAGATTAGCGGAGTTGAGGCATTTACACTGTACGACACATACGGATTCCCCATCGACCTCACACAACTTATCCTGCGCGAAAACGACCTTGCTGTGAATATGCAGCAGTTCGACGAGGAGATGCTCAAGCAGAAGACACGTGCGCGCAACGCTGCCGCAGTGGAGAACGGCGACTGGGTAACAGTGAGCGAGGGCGACAGCACATTCGTGGGCTACGATAACACAAGCTACGAGACAACCATTCTGCGCTACCGCCAGACAAAGCAGAAGAACCAGACACTCTATCAGATTGTTCTGAAAGAGACTCCTTTCTATGCCGAGAGCGGTGGTCAGGTGGGCGACACCGGAGTACTCGTATGTGGCGACGAGCGCATCGAGGTACTCGACACCAAGAAAGAGAACAACCTTCCCATTCACATAACAAAGACACTTCCTGCTAACCCTGCTGCCACATTCAGCGCACAGGTAAATGTAAAGAAACGTACCGCTTGTGCTGCCAACCACTCGTGTACTCACCTGCTGGACCAGGCACTGCGCGAGGTTCTTGGCACACACGTCGAGCAGAAGGGTTCATTGGTTACTCCCGATGCCATACGTTTCGACTTCTCGCACTTCCAGAAGGTAACAGACGAGGAGATAGCACGTGTAGAGCGCATTGTGAATGCACGCATCAGAGAGAACATTCCTCTTACCGACTATCCTAACATCCCCATCGAGGAGGCAAAGAAATTGGGTGCCATCGCCCTCTTTGGCGAGAAGTATGGCGACCACGTACGCGTAGTACAGTTTGGTACCTCTATCGAGTTCTGCGGTGGAACACACGCTGCATCGACAGGCGCCATCGGTATGGTGAAGATTGTGAGTGAGAGTTCGGTAGCCGCCGGAGTACGCCGTATCGAGGCTATCACAGGTGAGGCACTCGAGAACCATTTACAGAAGGTACAAGACCTTATGAAGGAGATTCACGCTCTCTTCAACAACGTACCCAATCTCAAGGCTACAATCGTAAAGTCTATAGCCGAGAATGCCGAGCTGAAGAAAGAGATTGAGGAGTATGCCAAGGAGAAAGCTGCAATGGTAAAAGAGAAGCTGCAACAGGATATCAAGGAGAAGAATGGAATGCGTTATATAAGCACCATTCTGCCTTTGGCACCTGCAACCGTAAAAGACATTGTATTTATGCTACGTGGCGAATACACCGAGAATATGCTCATTGTAATAGGTAGCGTACACAACGACAAGCCTCAGCTTACAATATCAGCATCGGCCGACCTCATCGAGCAGGGCATCAACGCCGGTAAGATAGTAGGACAGGCGGCCAAGCTTATGCAGGGCGGTGGCGGTGGCCAGGCTCATTTTGCACAGGCGGGAGGTAAGAACCCCGAAGGCATAAGAGCTGCCATTGACAAGGTATTTGAGATTATCGAAGGATAACAGTCTTAATACCATATAATAAATGCGAAGCGGTACCGCTTCGCATTTATTATATGGTATAGTTTACACTTTCCAATTAACAAGATAGAGTTTCTCGGTTGCACGTGTAAAGGCAGTATAGAGCCAACGATAATAGTCGGCATCGTATCCGTCGGCAGCAATGAATCCCTGGTCGATAAAGACTCTGCGCCACTGGCCTCCCTGCGCCTTGTGACAGGTTACCGCATAGCCATATTTTACCTGCAAGGCATTGTAATAGGGATTTTTGCGCATCTCCTCCATACGTTTACGCTTAGAACGAATCTCGGGATAATCGTTCCACACGGCTGTGAACAGCCGTTCATTTTCGTCGCGCGTAAGGGATGGAGACTCACTTGTCAAAGTGTTGAGCATAATCTTTACATCCATCTCGCAATCGTCATAATCGATGAAAGAGAGTGTCACATCGGCATATCTGAAGCCGTACATCTCCTCTACTCCACCCACGCGTGTAATCTCGGCAACATCGCCATTAGCAATAAAATCAATCTTTTCGAGCAGAGATTTATCCTCTTTTCCAAGCTCCTCGCGCCAATAGTAATTGTTTTTCACCACCATAAGCAGGTCGCCTCTATTAAGTTCGTCCTCGCGATAGAGGATGCGACGGCGTATTCCCTCGTTATAGACATTAGCTCGCTTATTGGAACGACACAAAATTATAGTCTCGTCGATACCGGCCTCGCTGTAACAGCTCTCGATAGCCTCAATGAGTTCATCGCCCGAGACACGGCATACATCGGCAAAACCCTCGAAGCGCACCCGCGGAAACTGCCCTACCACACCCTGCGAAATTATCTCGCGAAGCATTGTCGCATTTTGCAGAATACCCGAGCCATCGCTCTGACGCATCACCTGTGTCATCTCGACACGAACGACATTAAGGAACATCGAGCGTATATAGTCGCACGAGAGAGCCGGTGAAAGCTCTTCGCCCACAGGAGGTAACTGTGCCGTATCGCCCAGCAAAAGCAGAGAGCAACCGTCGCCCGAGTAGACAAACTCGACCAAGTCGTCGAAGAGCGCTCCCGAGCCAAAGCCCGACGAACCGCCTGCTGCTATCATAGATGCCTCATCCACAATAAAAAGCGTGTTACGCCAACGATTGTCGGCAAGTGTGAACACAGCATTGTTGACGATAGACTTCTGACGGTAGATACATTTGTGTATAGTGTGCGCACTCCGGCCCGAATAGTTCGAAAAAACCTTTGCAGCGCGACCTGTAGGAGCAAGCAGCACCACACGACGCTCGAGCTGCACAAGAGTGCGTACCAATGCCGAGATAAGAGTAGTTTTTCCCGTTCCCGCGTAACCGCACAGCATAAAAACTTCTCTCTCGGATGGCGATAGAAGAAATTCCACCAACATTTCTATTGTTTTTTCTTGCTGAACTGTTGGAGCGAAAGGAAAATTTAATTTAATTTGCGAGGTTAAATATTTATTTATCACTTTTTCACAATAATTTTCAGATAGAGAAACATTATTCCGTTTTTTTATCTTATTTTTGCAGCGTAATATCTTGTGCGAAAGTACACATTTTAAAATAGCCTTGAAAATAAAACAAAAAATATTTAAATCCTTATGAAGAAATTAGCATTAAACCTGCTACTTGTTGTAGCTATCGTTGGTTTGGCATTCATTTGCTACCGCAGTATTATGGACCCCATCGAGTTTGACGAGGTACGTGAAGCACGTCAGAAACACATCATCGCACGTCTTATCGACATCAAGAATGCGCAGCTCGAGTATCGTAGAGCAAACAAGGGTGCATATACCGACAATTTTGACACTCTTATCAACTTTGTCAAGACTGCTCAAATGCCTGTTATCTTTAAGGCCGGCGAGTTGAACGATGAGCAGCTCGAGCGCGGTTTTACCGAGAAAGCCGTACTTGAGGCTATAGAGAAAGCTCAGAAGAGCAACAAATGGAAGCAGAAAGTTACCATTACCAAGGTAGATGAGAATGAGAAGAAGAGAAAAGAGACTATAGAGATAGACTTGGAAAAAGAGGGTCTTAAGGAGTTCCGTCGTGATACTACTTGGATTTCGGTTCTCGACTCTATTTTTGGCAAGGGCTATGCTATCGATTCTATTCGTTTCGTACCTTTCGGCAACGGCGAGCAGTTTACTATGGAGACAAGCGTAGACTCATCAAAGGCAGGTACTCCCCAGTGGTTGTTCGAGGCACGCACTCCTTTTGAGACATACCTCTCGGGTATCAACGACCAGGAGATGAAGAACCTCATCATCAAGGAGAAGAAGCTCAACCGTTACTGCGGTCTTAAGGTCGGTGACGTAGAGAAGGCTAACAATAACGCAGGTAACTGGGAGTAATCACTCTATGAGCGGAGTGAATACTTACGCACATACAACATTATCCATCCGCATAAGTACGGATGGATTTTGTTTTTGCAGCTATACAGCCTCGGAGCCCGACACGCTGCAATACCACTCCTATGAGGCAGACAGCACAATAACTCTGGCTGCCAACTTCGAACGGGCCTGGGAAGAGTCCACGTTTCATAAAAACAGGAGTTATGACGACGTAAACGTCATAATGGCAACCAACGAGTTCACCACAATTCCCACCGAGTATGACAAAAAAGAGGAACATAGGGCAATATACAACCTATGCTTTCCACACACCCCGGCATCGGCTTACATAGCATCGAACCACCTTACTGCACAGGGAATAACCATACTCTTTGCCATAGACAACGCCCTGCACAAGAAATTATGCAGCATCAGCCGCGTCACCTACCTGTGCCCGGCAAGTATACTCCTTGGGTTCATTGCCCGGTATCCCATTGAAGAAGAGCGATATATGTTGGCCCACTTCCACAAAGGGAAGTCGCTGTTACTATCTGTAGAGAGAGATAAGCCGACACTGATAAATAGTTTCAAATCGGACAACCCACACGATCAGACATTCTATCTGTTAAGCATCTGGAAAGAGCAATCACTTTCACAAAGCGAAGATACCCTTTACCTATGCGGCGACAACAGTGTCGAAGAGGTCTCTACCCTACTTGGACAGTTTATACGACAGCACAAGCGCATAAACCCTAATAGGCTATTCCGTTCAAATCTTTTGAACAGGATAAAAGATATTCCATTCGACCTACAAGCACTACTACTATGCGAATAATCAGCGGAAAATATAAAGGACGTCACTTTGAGATTCCCCGTAACTTCAAAGCAAGGCCTACAACAGATTTTGCAAAAGAGAACCTGTTCAACATCTTATTGAACTACATCGATTTTGAGGAGTGCGAAGCACTCGACCTCTTCTCGGGAACGGGAAGCATAAGCCTTGAACTTCTCTCTCGTGGATGCAGCACCGTTACATCGGTAGAGATGGACCAACAGCATTTTACACACCTAAAGAGAACCTGCGCTGCGCTTGGTGAGAGTGGATGGCGCATAATTCGCGACGATGCCTTCAAGTTTATAAAGCGATGCACAGCCGCGTATGATATAATTTTTGCCGACCCACCATACGCACTAAAGGGGCTCCCCGAGATTCCCGGCCTTGTAATGAGCAGCAATATCCTTAAGCCCGATGGAATATTCATCTTTGAACACGGAAAGGATAATGATTTCAGCAATCACCCCGGTTTTTTCCGTCACATAGCATACGGCAGTGTAAATTTCAGTTTTTTCAGACACCCCTCAGAAGAGCCGAAAAGCGACGATGGAGCGTCTGCCGAAGAGAGAAACGATACAGCATTATAAAATAGGTGAAAAGAGTCGTGCAAGCGACTCTTTTATTTTTTCACCAAAAGGACGTTTATGGAACTCACGCAGGCTCAACAAGGTGCAACACTCGGCATCGGCAAGAAACTGCGCCCTGCATATTCCGGCAAACTCCTCATCATACGTATAAGCCGACACCTCGAAATTATAATCAAAACTGCGAAAGTCCATATTAGCCGAGCCTATAATTGTGAGCATATCATCGGCTACGAAACTTTTTGCGTGTAACATTCCCTGTGAATACATATAGACCTTTACCCCCGACCTCATAAGCCTCTCGAGGTAAGAACGTGAAGCATAATCGGCTAAATAGCTATCACTGCGCATAGGAATCATAAGACGCACATCGACACCTGATAGTGCAGCGCTCTCTATAGCAGTGAGCACCTGGTCTTTAGGCATTAAATAGGGTGTCTGAATATAGACATAACGGCGGGAACTTGATAATGCCATCACTAAAGCAGAGGGAATGGTGCGCCACTGCCCGACAGGATTAGAGGGTGCAATCTGTATGAGTTTACTACCAATTCTCGGCGGCACGGGGAAATAACGTCTGCCACCGATAACCTCGCCACTGACAAGAAACCAATCGACGAGGAAAGAGGATTGCAATCCATATACACCATAACCCGTCACCGACAACATTGTATCGCGCCAACAACCACCATTTATACCCTGTAGGTATCGGTTGGCAATGTTACATCCACCCACAAAGCCAATTTCTCCATCTACAACCACAATCTTGCGATGATTGCGGTAGTTTGTCTTTCTCGAAAGAAACGGGAAACGCACCTTAAGGAAAGAGTTCACCTCGCCGCCGGCATCTCTTACTATATCAAAGGAGCGAGGATTACACCTCCAACACCCTACACTATCGTACAGGATACGCACCTCGACACCTTCCCTTGCTTTGGCAGCAAGTGCTTCGAGGAGCATCTTACCACACTCGTCATCCTCTAATATATAAAATTGCAGATTTATATGCTCTCTTGCCCCCTCTATCGCCTTTAGCAAAGACTCCATAAAAAGAGTTGTATCGGGAATAAGTTCTACATCGGCTGTCTCGGGAAAGGCCTCTGATACATTTTCGAGATATTTTGCAAGACCCTTATACTGCAATGGAATCTCTTTCTCAGCAATGGAGTGACAAGCTATCTGCGCACGCTCCTGTATCTGCGCACCGAAGCGCTTGCGTATATATCGGAGACGACGCGTATCGCGCCCGAAGAAGAAATATAATATAAGTCCCAAGAGAGGAATAAAGAGAAGCACAAATACCCAAGAAATTGTAACAAAAGGGTTGCGGTTACCCAAGAGTACCTTGACCATTATCCATAGTGCGATAATGATATTAAGCAAATATAGAAGATGGAATATATTTTCCCAATTGAGAGTCATTGTACCAATGTTTATCTGCGAAAATAACAAATAAAAAGAGAAAACCGATAGCGATTTTCTCTTTTTAACTGTTTTATACATTTACGACATCAATATCCGCGTCCGCCGCCGAAGCCACCGCCACGACCAAATCCGCCGGGGCCGGGACCGAAGCTACTGCGTCCCATTCCGCGCATCATACGACGGGTCTCCTTGTCGCCCATAGAGTTAATCTTATATATCACGTGAACAAGCGCATAGTGGTATATGGCATTGCTCTGCGAGTCACTACGCATAATAGCATTGATATTACGGCTTATATTGCTCTGTTCCTGCAGAATATCATAAAGTTGCAGACTTACAGTCAACTGATTCTTTGCAAGAAAACTTGCCGAGAGCTGCGCATTCCAAAGAAGTTCATTGGTATTGAACTGTGGATCCTCGTAACCTCTGCGACTCTGCATAGAGATGTTTGTCGAGAGGGTTAGATTCTGCCAGGGGAACTTTATGTTACCGCTGGGACCGTAAGAAAAATTCCAAGTGTCAAGGTTTCTATCGGGCTGTTGCTCGTTGCTCGAGTGCGAGTAGTTAAGCGAACCGTTCATTGTAAACTCGAACACATCGTTACGGTATCCGAATCTTATACGCTCGCCTACTCCTGTGGTCTCAACAGTATTACGCACACTGTTACTATTGCGGTTGGGACTAATGTAAGACACCTGATGGTTGTAACGCAGGTCGGTATTGGTGCTATATGTGAACTTCTTATTCTTTGGGAGTGCCGAGTTAAAGCCGAAACCTCCGTTCGCACCCCAATTACCGTTGATATTTACAGGCTGGCTTATCTGTCCTCCGGTCTCCTCGATGTATGTCACCCTGCGGGTAATGCTGTTCAGCGTATTGTTAAAGCCCAAATTGGCCGATATACCCGTTTGTGTCTCGGGGTTATTGGTATTGAAGAAAGCATTCAAGCGACTGTTGAATGAGGGTTTCAACCCAGGGTTACCTTTTGTAATGTAAAGAGGGTTGCTGTCGTCGGTAATATCGAGCATATCGGTAATGGATGGCTGACTTGTCGAACCGCGATACATTACATTAAGCGTAGTTGTCTTGTTCCACTTGTAGCGCAGACGCAGATTAGGTGTTATATTATAAACCGTGCGTTTAAGTACCGTATCGAGTCCAAGGTATTGGTAGCGCATCTGCGAGTGCTGAGGCATCCACGTAACGCCTACATTAAGATTCATCTTCTCGGTGACATAACGCAACATCATCTGCACGTCGTGGTTGGCATTACGATAGATAGAGAGACGGCTTAGGTCCTCGTCGCGGTACTGCTCGTAATCCTGAGGCAGCGCCGGAAAATCATAGTTGCTGTTAAGCAGCATATGGTATATATCTGTGGGGATACTATCGAATACGAATGTCGCACGGTCGCTGTTGCTATAGCTATAGTTGAAACGGTAGCTCAACTGCAAGAAAAGGTTCTTGAGAATGGGTTCGGTGTAACTCAGACGTACATTATAACCCCAATTTGTACCGGGAGTAGTAGAGTAACGGCGACGGTTGTATCCGCGACTGCCTGCACTCTGTTGATAGTATCGCACAGTATTGTTAGAAATAGATTTATTCTCGCTGTCGCGATAGTTGAAACGTCCCTGTATCGTAAAGTTTCGTCCGGGCTTTCCTAAACGACGATTAAGTTGCAGATTGGCATTTACCGACCTGTTCTCGCCATTGCTCATACTCTCGTTGTTATTGTTGTTTATAGCAATGGAGTCGAGTGCATCGTAAACATCGCCGAAACGGTCGATTGGATATTCCATAAGAGAAAATGGGTCGGCCGAGAATGTTGCCGAGGTACTCTTCGACCATCCATCCGAGGTGCTGTACGAGAATGATGGACTGAATATAATATTGGTAAGAGTATCGGGTTTCCACTCGAAACGGAAATCTCCGTTCACATTGCTGTTGCGTCCGAAGCTTCTGTTACGGCTGTTGCTGAACTGGTTGCTGCGTCCCTCGGTCATAAAGTACTCGGTCGAAGTAAATGATTGATTATCACTGTCACTATGACGATAGCGCACATTACCTCCAATCTCATATTTCTCGCCCTCGGTAGCAAAATTAAATGCCGCATCTTTATGTGCACTGAGTCCGCCGCCACCACGTCCCGAGAAACCTCGGTCGTTCACATTATTGGCCGAAAGGACAAGCGACAATTGACTCTTGGAGGAGAAGAGGTTCGACATATTCTTCACAGTATAACGCTCTTTTGTTCCGTAAGCGAGGTCGACGTTGCCAAAGAAGCCCTGGTCGGCACCTTTCTTCATCTGTAGGTCGAGAACAGTCTCCTCCTCGCCATCATCAATACCTGTGACGCGGGTAAAATCACTCTGTTTATCATAGAATTTCACACGGTCGACAAGATCAACCGGAACATTCTTAAGCGCAACATTCTTGTCGGTACCAAAGAAGTCCTTACCTTTCATAAGAATACGGTTCACCGTCTTACCGTTAATTTTTATTGTACCATCATCCTCTACCGTTACTCCGGGATACTTCTTGATGAGTTCCTCGAGCATAGAGCCCGGGGCAACACGAAAAGCCGATGTATTATAAATCGTTGTATCCTCGGCCATTGTAATAGGAGGAGCCTCGGCTGTTACCACCGCCTCCTTAAGTGCAACAACATCGTCATTGAGTTCGAGACGACCAACATCGAGGCTCTTCTTTGCCACAAGTTTTACATTCTTATCCTGTGGCATAAATCCAATATAAGAGAGTCGCAGCAGATAGTCGCCTGCCGGTGCCTGCAATGAAAATTCACCATTCTCATTGCTTGCAGCACCCACCTTATACACCGTATCGGGAAGCTGATAAAGTTGCAAGGTTGCGTTCTGCAAAGGAGTATTCTCGCTCTTACTGTAAACAACACCTGTCACTGTTCCATTCTTCTTACTACTCTTCTTTTTCTCCTGTGCCGCTATCGTTAATGTAAATAGGGCACATACGATTAAAAGTAAACACTTTCTCATATTTTTGTATACTCTTTATTTTAGAGATTATTTAATTCTAAATAATAAATCAAGCGAACATCTATTTGACATAAAAAAAATAAAATAGTTTAAGAAGCTGTTTAAATTTATGTCCTTGACTCGCCGTCAATGTAATCATTTTTTTCGAAAGAAATTTAAACAGTTTCTAAGAAAGATTTTAAATTTAAATAGCCATTTTTATTGTTTCATCCCCAAAAGATAAAATTAGATTCAAAAAGCTATAAAGATTGTTTATAAAAACCAAAATTACAAAATTGTAATAATAAAATTGTATTTTTGCAGGCGAAAACAGATGATATATGAAAGAAAACCCAGATAAACAGTCTCAGTTTGTATTAAAGAAAATAGAAGAGGAATTACCCGATAATTTTGGAGAGCCACTTTATGGTGCGCTATGCAAGACATTCACCTCGGCCGATAAAGAGCAAATTAAAGTTGTTGCTATTATTGGAATGTTGTACCTTTCACACCGCCTTGCCAAATTTCCTCAGACCAAGCTACGTACATTTTGCTGCAACCTGCGCGAAGAGTATGATCCCCTTCCTCTCGATTGCAGACATTATGACGATATATGCGATGCCATTGCAGGTGGTCTGCCCACACAAACAACACTAATTGACGAGGTATTATCGGCCCAAAATATTATAATCGGCAAAGAGCATATACTTGAAGCACTCGATTTTATCAGCAACAGCTAAAGAGTTTTTTAGCATAGATACACTTATATTCAAAGTTTTGTTGTAAATTCGCAAGATTAAGAAAAAAGAGATTTTTTATTAAGAAACTATTTTACACAAGAATAGAATTATCATAAAACATACTTATAAAGTATCCTCGTTTATAAAATTAAAACAGTTATTTAATATGAAAAAATTTGCCTATCTATTTATTTTTGTATCAGCACTATTCTTTACCGTATCGTGCAGTGACAGCGACAGTTTCGATCCCTATCAGGAGCAGGAAAAAGTACCATTCTATCCCGCGAAGATGACCTTCCGCAGTGCAACAGATAAATCTTCGACACAAGAAGACTGGACATTCAAATACGACTCAGACAAATATATTACCAACTACACCTGCAAGCAAACTGTAAAGAAAAACGACGGACTCACTATCACCGAAAACACTTCGGGTAAGCTCGACTATTACATTGACTTTGATGGCAACCGTCGCATTGTCAACCAGATAGTAGTAGAATACAAAAGTTCTAAGGGCGCCGAATACAAAGACACAATAACCGAGAATGCAAAATTCACAGGTAACTATATCAGCAGCATCGAGGTTATGAAGAAGCACCATCAGAATGGTGTAAGCGAGATTAACTCATACGTACGCAATTTCACTTATACACAAGACTACTGTACCGGCAGCTCTGTTCGCGACAAGAACAACGAGACCACATACACCTATCGTTGGAGCGGTGATAAACTCACACAGGCCACTATACACAATCAGAGTATAAATGGCAATAACATCACTCACGACACCTACGACTACACTTATAGCGACCGCGAGCTTGTATCGGATTATGGATTCGACCCTCTGGCATTTATCTATGGACACAACAACAAGATTTATGCAGCAATGGGATTCTTTGGAAAGAGCACTCCTTATAAATTGGAGACACTCAGCTACAACGGATACGAGAAAATCGATGGTCGTCAGTATCCTTTGCAGTCATTTGTGCTCGATTACACTATAACCGAAGTACAAGGTACAACAGTAGAATATTCGGCAATAGCCGACGACTACCTCGAGTATAAGTACACATTCCGCAAGTAAAAGAGACATTATGTCGATGCGTCCCGACAAATACGTAGAACTTAGCGACGACGAGTGGATTACGCTTCTTATGGTAACTCCACCCGAAGAGAGAGCGCATCGATACTTCTTCGAGGTAAAATGCAGAACCTTTCTGCAGTACATAGCATCGACAATCTTCGGCAGTGACGACTCTAGAGAACTTATAGGTGATTTCTACCAATTTCTCTCGCAAGACGATTGGCACGTACTACGCCTATACAAGAAACGTAACGGCGCATCGCTCGGCAGCTATCTGTCGCGATGCGCCGTACACCATTTTATGGCAATAAAAAAGCGGGAGCAAGAGTCACGCGATATTTCAATGGAGCATCCCGATATAATAAAGGAGCTATCGCTGTTTACACAAGACGAGGAGAGCGAACAGCCACCCGTTTGGGAAGCATTCTCAAGACTCAGCGAACGCGACCAATTAATACTCCGTCACATTGTCATTGAGGGGAAGAGCGCTCTTGAAGCTGCCGACGCTATATGGCCCCACGTAAAAAGTGACAATAAAGATTGGCGCACACTCTCGCCCAAAAGAGTGCAAGACACCATTTCTATGCTAAAGAAACGTGCTCTACTGGCACTATCGTTGGAATTAAAAAAGCAATAAGAGCAATTTCTATCAAATATAAATATAACATTCTACAGAAAATACAATAGATATTTATGCCGACCAAAAGAGAATCAGACTTTTTGGTCGGCATAAAATTTTTTATTACTGTCCAATAAAAATATAATAATTCCAAAAAGTGCCTAAGTGAGAGACTGAAAAAGTTTTACCGAACACCAATAAAAATTTTTACACACAAAGAGTAGCACTGATTTGGGTGCCCTACCCTCTAACATCTCTTCGTATCCCCCTATGTTATTGCATTTTCTACAGCATAATTTCTCGGGGGAATGCATAATTTAACGTTTTTTAACAATAGGGGGGGGTATTTTCATATCTTTTATATATATTTGTGCCGATTTCAAGCCTTTATCGGAGACTCAGTAGGCTGTTGCTCCGGTATAGGTAGAAAACTAACAGCCTAAAAACAAATTTAATTTAATGTTTTATGAAAAAGATTTTTTCAATTATCTGTGTTGCCAGCGTTGCCTTGATGGCCGCTTCTTGCACAACAACAATCAAGACTGCTAAAACAGTAGATGTTAATTCATCGGTTTACACCGCTACTGCTGCCGACCTTGATATAGCAAGCGAGCGAGTAACCTACACCTACGTACCGACAGCGGACATACGCCGTGGCGGCCTCGACAATGTTAAAAATGCAGCCGAAATGGAGTTACTCCAGAAGCATAGTAATGCCGATGTTCTTGTAGGTGCCGAGTACGTTGTTTCTAAGTCTTGGAACCCTATTTTAATGAAAAGTAAAGTAAAATCCATTACTGTTAGCGGATACCCTGCAAAATACAAAAATTTCCGTTCGGTAGAACCGAATGTAAATAAATAAAAGATATTACAATGAAGAGGCATTTAGCATTAGTCGCAGCCGCAATCTTCTCAGCCGTAATTTTCTCATCTTGTGGAACCCTTATAAAGAGTGCTAAGACCATTGAGCCAAACGCTCGAGCAAATAATATAACTGTAGCAGACCTTGATGTTGCTGATGAACGCGTCTCGTATACATTGAAACCAAGTAAAGGGGTGCAGCGCGGTGGATTGGAGAATGTAAAACAAACTGCTGAAGCCGATGTTCTTAAAGAGCATAATGCTGATGTTTTGCTTGAGCCCCGTTATGTGGTAAACAAAAAACGCACTCTCTTTGGTAATAAAATTACATCGGTTACAGTGAGTGGCCGCCCCGCTTATTATAAGAATTATCGTTCACTAAGCGATTCAGTGTGGAGCAATCCGGTATTCCGTAGCTTTTTTGAAAAAAATTATACAGCACGCAATAGTATTGCCAAGAGAAACGTTGCACATTCCTCACTATTTCGCAAGAGAGGGTTTGAGGGGTATGTGAGCCTTGCACCATCATATTATTGGCATTATGATGAGGAGGATGAAGAAACATATAGTGATTATTCTATAAATCTCTTAGCTAATTACGGTTACAGATTCAATTCTCATTTCTTCATCGGTATAGGTACTGGATTCGTGTGGGGAGAATATAAATATGATAGCGAAAATTTTTCTATACCAATCTATCTTGATTCCCGTGTGGATTTCTTTAATACAAGAAATACATTGTTTGCCGAGTTTATGGCTGGTACGTACTTCTGCGGTAGTACTACAAATAGACCATTCTTTGGTTTTTCAATGGGTTATAGTTTAGGTAATGTAGATTTCGCAATACGTTATTTAAGACAGCACAAGCATCCTATTGATGTTTTTGGTAGTTATGAGTACGAAGAGTGTGTGGAGAGTATCGGATTATCTTTAGGCTATCGTTTTTAAGTGTATTTGCCTTTAAACGAGCATATATTTGATACGATAGTTTCAATATGTGAATTATTGCTTAACAGTCGCGACTGTTAAGCAATAATTTTAACTATTATCTTGAATTCATTGGTTATTTTCTTTGAAAATATCCTTCAGCGCTGTGATGTAAGGCAGATATTTTACAAAAAGAGGAATACAAGCAGAACAGAGAACTACTGTTACTATGGCAACTATATAAGCATTGTGCTATATTAAGAATGCAAAACCTTTCACAAACCGCTATTATGGTAAATTTACGTCTATTGTAAGAACGTAAAAGTATACCGAGTAATCAGAAGCGCCGTTTATCAGTCTACGAGGTCATCGTGGCACCTAAAAATCATCTGCTCGATCAAAAGTCATTAAAAACTTTTGACCGAGCACAATGTTTTTTTGTCGAAAGAAAAGCATTTTCTTAGATTCCACCCATAAAAATCGAGAGCATCCACATTGCGCAAGAGGATGTGTGATCGAGGTCTTCAGATGTCTGCAATGTAGCAATGGTACCGAACGATGCAATGGCAGCCTCAACATTCTCGTATGGCACGACATTATCGTCCTTGCTATGATAGAATTTCACAGGATGCACAGGCTTCCACCCTTTTGTAAGGTCGTTCTCGGCGAAACAGATGGCAAGCATCATTGCCATCGGCGAGTTTACATCCATTGCCTCGGGCGAGAGAATACTCTCTACACGCAATTTTCCTGTTTCATCGGCAAGATTATCGAAGAACACTGCGTTAATCTCGTTTGTAGTGTGCTTTTTGCCTTCTAACATTGCATCTATCTGTGGTTTAATGGCAAGGTAGTCGTCACTATAGAAATCCTCCTCGCTCAAACCGCTCATTATATCGGGGTACGACGCCAGCATCGACTTAAGCACCATAGGAAGCACCACAGGATAATCTAAACTGCCCCAACGCATATATGTCTCGAATGTAGTAGAGAGCGAATAGGCACCTGCTGCACAACAAGAGTGAGAGAAACGCCACTCCTTTGCTACCGAGGGATTGGTGTCGAGAAACTTATGTACCGCAAGAGCATTCGAACCGCCTTGTGACGCTCCAAGCACACAAAGGCTCCAACTGCCCGCCAGCAGTTTTTCGTTGTGATTGTTACATATTATATATGCCGCTTTTAACGCATCCATCGAGTTTCTTGCAGCAAGGTCGTAGTTGAGATAGGGATGAAACTCCTTTGCAGTGTGCCCATACCCCAAATAATCGGGCATTACAACGAGACTGTTCCCTGTTATGTGCGGTTCAAGAGGATAGCTGTTCGACGGCGCCTCGGCATCAGAGGTTATTGTATAATGCTCGACAAGGCATATATTCTCGGGGATAATATCGTGCCAACCATCGAGTTTGTATCTGTTCCAATAGAGTACCGATGAAAGTGTTATAGGATTACCAAGATGGTCGGTGCTGCTATAGAGATATTTCACTCGGCGATAGCCTAACGTAATCCCTTTTACTCCTAACTGTTTCTCAATCTCTTGTGTCTGTTTCTTCAGTTTCTCGACAAACATTGGTCGCATTGCCGCCATACTGCCCCCATCCTCGGGGAAAATAGTCGCCATAAGTTCCTCGGCGGTAAAATCTTCGGTAGAGAGTATCTCAACCGTAACATCGTCTACCGACGGTGCCGACGGCATTGAAACAGTATCGTCACTACTGCTGCAAGATACTGTTATAAGCGATATAAATAGCAACAGAAGGTATCTTTTCATTAATTCTTTCATAAACATTTTTCTAAAGATTCATTTTATACACATTTGTCTCTTTTGGTTCAAAACCTGCCGAACGGTAAAGAGCATTGGCTGCCACTCGCGCCGGTTTAGATGTGAGCATTAGCGTTCCGCCCATTTCACGGGCACATTTTATGGCAAACTCTACAAGGCGACGTCCAAGTGAACGACCTCGCATTGCACTGTCGAGCACAACATCCTCTATCCACATTTTGCGGCCTGTGGGGGCAAGATAGTGAGCAAGCGTTAACATTCCGCACACATTGCCCTCGCTCAGAAGCAGGAAGAGCCTGCTCGACGATGATTCGACAAGCGCGACAAAGTCGGCCTCGCCAAACTCAATGGGACTCGATGACAACTGTTTCAGCAACGCCTGAATAGGGGCAACATATTGTTTGTCGCCGCTCGACGGTTCAATTATTCTTATATCCTCTTGCATCTGTTTATAGTTTTACTTTACACTTGACACCTTTCGACTCATTCTGCATACGGTCGAGCACTGTCACCACGTATGTATAGCGTCCCTTTGTATCTTTTGGAATGTTATAGAAAGGCTTTGATGTTATGGTAATAATCTTCGAAGGGTCGTCAATGTTCACCTTCTCTTTTCGGTCGAAGCGGTAGACAACGTAACGCCACGGCTCGTCGAGCGCGGTATCTTTCTTTTTCTTCTCGGTGAGCCACACTAACGCCTTCCCATCGTTGGTATCTATAAGGCGTACACCTACCACCTTTCGGGGAGCTTTCTTATCGATAAAAGAGTACTTTGGCATTAACGACGGATAGCGATGATAGTACTGTTCCAGTGCATCGCGATAGTTTCCCACATTCTTTGCCGCTGAAGCTGCATCCCAAAGACAAGAGCCTTGTATGTGCTTCTGCTCGCGCTGTAGTTTCATCTTCATTGGCAACTGATGCTGACCGCTCTTCGATGGGTCGGCGGCACGCACTGTGCGATTGACATCCTGTCCGATATACAGTGGGCGGTTAGATGAATACTTTGCCCACCATTTTACAAGAGCCTCGTAGTCGGCAGCTTTATGTCCAATCTCCCAATAGACCTGTGGGATACAGTAATCGACCCATCCCTCGTTTACCCACAGAAGAATATCGGCATACAGCTCGTCGTAGGCCTGTAGTCCTTTTGTGGCACTACCCTCGGGAACAGTCTCTGTTGCGTTGCGGTATATTCCAAATGGCGATACGCCGAATTTCACCCACGGCTTTGTGGCACGCACCGTCTCGTGCAGTTGTTTTATGAGTCGGTTCACATTCTCACGACGCCAATCGCCAAGATTGGCTGCACGGCTGCGACGAAAATCGGCATCATCGTTGAATTTTTTTCCTTTAACGGGATAGGGATAGAAATAGTCGTCGATATGAAGGCCGTCGACATCGTAACGCGATACAATGTCTTTTGCCACAGTACATATGTAGTCGCGGTTCTCTTTTAGTGCGGGATTAAAATAGAGCTGTCCTTCGTAGGCGATGAAACGCTCGGGATGCATTGCGCTCTGATGATTGGGCGCCACCTTTGTGGTACCCTTTGTGCGGGCACGGTAGGGGTTTATCCAGGCGTGCAGTTCCATATTGCGTTTGTGACTCTCCTCGACCATAAAAGCAAGCGGATCCCAACCGGGTGATTTTCCCTGCTTTCCTGTGATATATCGTGTCCAAGGTTCCAATTTCGACTCGTAGAGTGCATCGCCCTCGACGCGCACCTGAAAAATTATGGCATTTACATTGGCACGTTTAAGATTATCGAGCATTGTAACAAGGTACTGTTTCATCTGCGCCTCGTTCATATTCATAAACTGACCGTTAACAGCCTGAATCCAAGCCCCACGAAACTCACGCTTGGGAAACTCACTCTGTTTGGCGCTAAGATTTGATGCAAGCATTGCAACAAAGGCAAGCAACAGTATACGGAATATATTTTTCATTTTTCAAAAATTTACATAAACTTGTGCGAAGATAAGCATTTTTCGCATTATTCGACGGTAGTTTTACAACAAGATAGCACTTTTTTGTGTATTTTCGCGCGATAAACAGAAGCATTGAGCCAATATGAGCGAAAAGGATTGCATTATCATTAAAGGAGCGCGGGTAAACAACCTTAGAAACGTGGATGTAGAGATTCCACGTGGCAAGTTTGTCGTAATAACCGGACTATCGGGTTCGGGAAAATCGTCGCTTGCCTTTGACACTCTTTATGCCGAGGGTCAGCGCCGTTACGTCGAGTCGCTATCTTCGTATGCCCGTCAATTCCTGGGGCAGATGAACAAGCCCGAGTGCGACTTTATAAAAGGGATTCCCCCTGCCATTGCCATTGAGCAGAAGGTAAACAACCGCAATCCACGTTCTACAGTAGGCACAAGCACCGAGATATACGAGTATATGAAACTGTTGTATGCCCGCATCGGAAAAACCTACTCGCCAATAAGCGGAACACTCGTAAAAAAGAACAATCCCGAAGACCTTGTCGAGTGTATGAAAAGCCGCCCCGAGGGTACACGCTTTATGCTTCTCTCCCCTATTGCAAAGAGAAAAGACCGCAAGATAGAGGAACAGCTATCGATTTATCTGCAACAGGGATTCACACGCGTATGGGTCGATGGAGAGGTCAAGCGCATAGAGGAATATAAACCCGCAAAGAGCGATACTCCCTATCTGCTCATCGACCGACTCACTGCATCGTCGTCAAGCGAAACCGTAAGCCGTCTGCTCGACTCGGCCGAGACCGCCTTCTACGAGGGTGGCGGCAGCTGCCTGATACAGTTTACCGACGAGGAGAAGCCTCACACATTCAGCATTCGTTTCGAGGCCGACGGTATGACTTTCGAAGAGCCAAGCGAGATGATGTTCTCGTTCAATTCGCCTATTGGTGCCTGTCCCGAGTGCGAGGGATTCGGACGCATTGTAGGAATAGACGAAGACCTTGTCGTCCCAAACAAATCACTAAGCATATACGACGGTGCCGTATTCTGTTGGCGCGGCGAGAAGATGGGCGAATGGAAAAATGCCTTCTGTCTGCACGCGCCCGAGGATAATTTTCCAATCTTCGAGCCCTACTACAACCTGACACAAGAGCAAAAAGATTATCTGTGGCACAAAGGCCCGTATATAAAGGAGTATGACGAGCGAATAAGCATCGACAATTTCTTTAAGATGGTGCGCGAGAACCAATACAAGATACAGTATCGTGTTATGCTTGCCCGCTACCGAGGAAAGCCTATCTGCCCCGTCTGTCACGGCAAGCGACTGAAAAAGGAGGCTGAATATGTCAAGGTAGGTGGCAAAAGTATCACCGAGCTTATAGATATGCCTGCGACTCGCTTAAAAGAGTTTTTCGACACGCTGGAACTGAGCGAACACGATGCCGCAGTTGCCAAACGTATACTCATAGAGATAAAAAGCCGTGTCGACTGCCTTATCGACGTAGGACTCGGCTACCTTACGATGAACCGTCTGAGTAACACTCTATCGGGTGGTGAGAGCCAACGTATTAACCTTGTAACCTCGTTGGGCAGTAATCTTGTAGGTTCGCTTTACATCCTCGACGAGCCCAGCATTGGTCTGCACAGCCGCGACACCGAGAGGCTTATCAATGTCCTCTACCGTCTGCGCGACCTGGGAAACACTGTAGTGGTGGTAGAACACGACGAGGAGATAATCCGTGCAGCCGATTACATTATAGACGTTGGCCCGAAGGCAGGTTCATACGGAGGCAACATCGTATTCTGCGGTAATATGAAGGATATTCGTCCCGACAGCCCGGGATATACGGCAAAATACCTATTAGGAACCGAGACCATCGACCTACCCTCTTTCCGACGCAAGAGCAATAACTATATAAATATTAATGGAGCACGCGAGAATAATCTCAAAGGCATTGATATAAGCATTCCTCTGAACTGTATGACAGTGGTGAGCGGCGTCAGCGGTTCGGGAAAATCGACGCTTGTGCGCGATATTCTTTATCGCTCGCTTATGCGCCACTTCGGACAGGCCTGCGATGCTCCCGGACAGCACGACAGCATAGATGGAGCACTGCGACAGATTAGCGGAGTAGAGTTTGTCGACCAGAATCCCATTGGAAAGTCGTCGCGTTCGAACCCCGCCACTTATCTTAAGGTGTACGACGACATTCGTCATCTGTTTGCACAGCAACCGCTTGCCAAGCAACTGGGATTCGGTGCAGGCTATTTCTCGTTCAACTCCGAGGGTGGCCGATGCGAGGAGTGCAAAGGCGAGGGTAAGATAAATGTATCGATGCAGTTTATGGCCGACCTGCAGCTGGAGTGCGATGCCTGCCACGGCCGCCGCTTCAAGAACGAGGTGTTAGAGGTGAAATTCCACGACAAGAGCATATATGACATTCTCGAGATGACTGTTGGCGATGCTATAAATTTCTTCCAAGAACACGGACAGAACAAAATAGCGCAAAATCTGCAACCGCTACAGGATGTCGGCCTCGCCTATATAAAATTGGGACAATCATCATCGACTCTCTCGGGAGGAGAGAACCAGCGAGTGAAGCTCGCCTACTACCTTAGTCGTCAGAGCGAGCATCCCACTATGTTCATCTTTGACGAGCCTACAACGGGACTGCATTTCCACGACATAAAGAAACTGCTCGACAGTTTCCGTCGACTGCTCGACCGAGGACACACACTTGTGATTATAGAGCATAATATGGATGTTATAAAATGTGCCGATTATCTTATAGACCTTGGCCCCGATGGCGGCGAGAATGGAGGAAATCTTGTAGCTGCCGGCACTCCCGAAGAGGTTGCCGCCTGCAAAGAGTCGTTTACAGGGCACTACCTTAAAGACAAATTATAATAAAAAAATCAGCACTGATGGGTGCTGATTTTTTTATTATTACCGTCCGATAAAAATAGATTAATCCCCAAAAGTGCTATTGACGAAGCTATGATTCGGGCGATTGAAAATCGCCCCTACACGCAATGAGTTTTATCGATGAATATTAAGCGTTTATTTCGCGAACAGTAGGGGCGATTTTCAATCGCCCGCAACACGCCCGCAACCGAGGTAATGAGCAAAGCTAATATTGCCACTTTTACCTCAAAAATACTAACAAACGAGCGAGAAATATGAAGTTCACTTCAATATTTTTCAAAGCGAGTGCAGTCTATTTTCGAGGTTTACCTCAAAAATACTAAAGCAAGCCCACTTTTTCATA